>SKGK01000128.1 GCA_007117465.1 Clostridia bacterium
CTCTTACAAATTTTCTTTTGATTCTACAATAGCAAATCTCATCTTGTAGGGCTTGCGCTTCATAGCTATTACGATAATCTATGTTAACATCTATAGATAATCCCTTCCAGATAAGTGTATCGTCTTTAAAACGTATCCCTGTTTTATTGTTCTGCAAATCTATCCAAAACCTTAATTGAAAAAGCAGGCTTATATCCCCATAGCTGAAGCTAGGGGCTTTACGCCCATATTGTTAAAAGAGAAGACTTTGCCGAAGATGAATTTGTTGCGGCTCGATTTGTAATGGTATGCTGCGCTGCAGATATGCAGGTAAATGGCCTATTATGTAAATATGATGATGCACAAAGCCTTAAACAAGATCAGTGGGTCCATATAAAAGGTACGCTTTCAGTAGAGTTTTTTATGGAAGAAGAATTACCCATCATTCATATAACCTCACTTGAAAAAATTGAAAAGCCGCAAGTTGGATATGTGTATCCTTTCTAAAACACGGAAGCATAAAACATAATACGTGTTTACAATCTCTTAGAGAAAAGGTATAATGATAAAAGAAACTACTTAAAGAAAGGTTTGATTGTATCATGAAAACGTATCGTAAAGAGTTATGGTTTGAGATCAAAGAGCGTAGGGAATTTATTAACATTACGCCTCAGATTGAGCAGTGTTTAAACGAAAGTGGTATTAAGGAAGGATTGCTGCTTTGTAATGCTATGCATATTACGGCGAGTGTTTTTATTAATGATGATGAGAGTGGTCTGCACCATGATCTTGAGAAGTGGTTAGAAAAACTAGCGCCAGAAAAACCACATAGTCAGTACCGTCACAATGGTTTTGAAGATAATGCAGATGCACATTTGAAACGCACAGTGATGGGCAGAGAAGTCGTGGTTGCGGTAACAGAAGGCAAACTTGATTTTGGGCCGTGGGAGCAAATTTTTTATGGAGAATTTGATGGCAAAAGATCTAAGCGTGTGTTAGTTAAGATTATTGGTGAGTAAGGTGCATTTTATAGATGAGCCGGAGTGAAGGGGAAAGAGTAAAAAGATGGAAAAAAGTAACTGGAAAGAAAAAATGAATTTAACGATGTTAACAGATTTTTATGAAATTACCATGGCTAATGGATATTTTGAAAATGGCCTCAAGGAGAAAACTACCTATTTTGATATGTTCTTTAGGAAGGTACCAGATGGTGCGGGATTTGCTATTATGGCAGGCGTTAGGCAGCTTATCGAATATATTGAAAACCTTTCTTTTGATGAAGAAGATATCACTTATTTAAAAGAGAAGAAAATGTTTGCACCAGCATTTTTAGAATATTTGCGCAATTTCAAGTTTACATGTGATGTATGGGCGATACCAGAAGGAACGCCAATTTTTCCCAATGAGCCAATTGTAACGGTAAGAGGGCTTATTATTGAAGCGCAGTTTATCGAGACCATGATGCTCTTAACCATTAATCATCAAAGTCTTATTGCTACCAAAGCGAACCGTATTGTAAGGGCGGCACAAGGACGACCCGTGTTAGAATTTGGGTCAAGACGAGCCCAAGGATATAATGGCGCTATTTTAGGTGCTCGGGCTGCCTATATCGGTGGATGTATGGGGACAGCATGTACGATTGCAGATAGGGACTTCAATATCCCAGCGGTAGGTACGATGGCGCATAGTTGGGTGCAGTTATTTGATAGTGAATTAGAGGCTTTTAGGGCTTATGCCAGAGCTTACCCAGAAGGGTGTGTACTACTCGTAGATACTTATAATGTATTGAAGTCTGGTATACCTAATGCCATTAAGGTCTTTAAAGAAGACTTGATACCAAAAGGGTTTAAGCCAAAAGGGATTCGCATTGATAGTGGTGATATTACTTATTTATCAAAAAAAGCAAGAAAAATGTTAGATTATGCAGGGTTAGAAGACTGTAAAATAGTAGCGTCTAATTCATTAGATGAATACATTATTCGCGATATTTTAGTGCAAGGTGCAAAGGTGGATATATTTGGAGTAGGAGAGCGTTTGATTACCTCAAAGTCTGAGCCTGTCTTTGGCGGTGTATATAAGTTAGCGGCAGTAGAAAATAACGAATGCATCGTCCCTAAGATTAAGCTTAGTGAAAATGTTGGTAAAATCACTAATCCGTGTTTTAAACAAGTATACCGTTTATTTTGTAGAGAAAACAACAAAGCCATTGCAGATGTAATTACACTTTTTGATGAAGTAATTGAGGACCATAGACCGTATGTTATTTTTGACCCTGAGCATACATGGAAAAGACAAACTATTACGCATTTTTATGCTAAAAAATTATTAGTACCCATTTTTGAAAAAGGAAAGTGTGTTTACAAAAATCCTGACCTGCAAGAGATTAAAGCGTATTGCAAAGAGCAAGTGGATACGCTGTGGGAAGAAGTGTTGCGTTTTGAAAATCCGCATGAATATTATGTAGATTTGTCAGAGCCACTTTGGACGATTAAGAATAAACTTTTGCAAGAATATGCGAGGTAAAGACAATTAATAATTATTAATGAAAAACACATTTATACTAGAATTTAAAATATAATAGTATTCCAGCAACTAAAAATCCGAGTCTAAGAGCTTGTATTGCTTGCTTCCACACTATTATATTTTAAATTTTACACTGTGTTATACTGTGTTTTCTATATCATATACTACGCTAATGATTTTTGTTCTAAAGTCTTTTGGGGTAATTTATTTTTATACACTTTACGCTGGTCAAGTGACCAAATGCGTTCAGAGAATTCACCTTTGGTTGTACCTTCTAATGCTTTTTGCATATCATACATACGGCTATCAACTAAGTCAATATAATGCAGTAGTTCCGCTTCCGGAAACATAGGTTTTTTAGGGCTACCAAAATCAGGTTGATAGTGGTGTGACAAAAGCATATGTTGTAAAAGCAAAGAGGCTTCTGGGTCAGCTTTTAGCTTGGTAGCAGTAGCATCAATTAGCTTAATTCCTTGTATGATATGGCCAAGCAAATTCCCCTCGCACGTATAGTCAGATACCATGCCAAGCGTGGTGGCATTCATTTCTTCAAGTTTCCCAATATCATGTAAGATGACCCCCGCAAATAACAAATCCGTATCAATGAAAGTATAAATTTCACTCAGCTTTTCGGCGGTTTTCAGCATGCTAACGATGTGATACAGTAAACCAGAGCGAATTGCATGATGATTTTTCATCGCAGCAGGGAAGAACATGAGGGTTTTTTTGTATTGCTCAATAATCGTACTTACAATGTTTTTAATATCTTGATTATCAATACGAGATATGTAATGTAATATTTGCTTATACATATATTCAGCTGGAAAAGGAGCCACTGGCACAAAATCAGCGGGATCAACTTGATCATTTTCGGTAGCTAGGCGAATTCTTTCTATTTTTAGTTGCATACGATCTTGCCAAGCACTAACGCTGGCGCGGATTTTTACAAGACTGTGGTCGGTATATTGTTTTTCATCTTCATCTGTACACTCCCAAAGCTTTGCATTAATTTCGCCTGTTTTATCACAGAGCGTAATATCTAAAAACTTTTTTTGGTTGTTGGCTACTTTGCATTGACAAGATCTTACCATAAAGAAGCCTTCTATTTTATTACCTACTTTAAATTGTTCAATGGTTTGCGCATTCATAGTTTTGATAATCTCCTTTGTGCGATTAGTTTGCTACCCCAACCTTTGGTAGTTATGCGTAAAAACTATTTAACTTCTTGCTCAACTTCAACTTGCACTTCTTGCAATTTGTTTACTGCTCCTAATGCTTTTTCACGGACATTTTTGTCGTCATCATTCACAGACAGTTTGCGGACAAATTCTTTGGCTCTTAAATTTCCTAGATTTCCTAATGCTTCTGAAGCGGCAGCCCGAATAACGGGATCGCGCTCTCTTAAAACCATGATCAAAGTATTTAAGGATTCTTCGTCATCAATAGTGCCTAGAGCTTGAATGCCAGCAATACGCAAGTCAAGGCTAGGACTTGATAACGCCTTAACAATTTTTTTGGTTTTATCTTTCTCAGCCCATTTGTTAATCTTTTCAACTGTAACAGCCATATATTATGCCTCCTCGTCTTTAATAGTTAAAATACAATACGCTAAAAGAGTAGGAAGGGGTAGCATACGATATTAATATTATTCAATAAAATTGCTAACTATGCCTAAGGAAATGCTTATCAAAATATTAACCTTATTATAGCACAATACGGTGTTAAAATGCAAATACAATATTGATATTATAAGTGGGGTGCATAAAATTTATTTGAAGAATATTATTCCAATCACTTTTCTACAAGGCTAAGAGCCTATAAACTTGCTACGGACTGCATCAAACTCGCTAACGCTCAAA
>SKGK01000213.1 GCA_007117465.1 Clostridia bacterium
AAAATCGCGGCAAAAAAGATTACAATGGCATTAGTTTGCATGGACGTCTACCCCCTTTTTGATTTTTTTAGGCGCTGAAAGACTTATACCGTTTACAATCCAAATGAGCACTGCAATCACAAAAAATGCCCCTGGTGCCATTACCATAATGGTCCATGTTGGCCACCAATCACCCATTACCTGTATATTAAATACCGTACCAAATGCTAATATCTCTCGTGCAAAAGCAATACTTAGTAGCACGGCAGTATATCCAAGTCCCGTCATAACGCCATCATAAAAAGATAATAACGGCGGATTACTTTGCGCAAATGCTTCACAACGCCCCATAATAATACAGTTGGTTATAATCAATCCCACATAAGGCCCCAATGCCCTGCTCATTTCAGGTAAATATGCTTTTAAGATAATATCTACGAATATAACATAAGAAGCAATGATAAGCGTTTGACCCATCATTCTTACACGTCTTGGCATTATATTACGAAGTAGCGATACCGTTAAATTTGAAAAAGCAGTCACAAATAATACCCCTAGTCCCATTACCAAACTGTTTTCCATGAAATTCGTCACCGCAAGCGCAGAGCAAATGCCTAATATCTGGCGGATAACGGGATTCTCTTTCCATATATTTTTTTGTGCAATATCTTTTAAATCTGACGCCATCACTTAGCCCCTCCCATCTGCATTCTTATATCTTCAATTTTTTCATTGAGTATCTGAACGAGTGCATTTGAAGAAGACGTTGCGCCTGTAATAGCATCTACTTGCCCTTCTTGGCTACTGGTATTATAGCGTATGGCGTTTTTATCTTGATACAGTAAAATACCTTCAAACTGTGCCTTAAACCACTCTTCTTCAATTCTTCCCCCTAACCCTGGTGTCTCATTTTGTTCAATGATTTCAAATCCCACTACTTGTTGTAAATCCGGTGTTAGTACTAAAATGCCGATAATATCTCCCCATAAAGCGCCGCCCCGAAAAGGAAATCCATATGCTGTTATATTTTTCTGCGAGTCAGTGGTTTTATATACTTCTAAATGCTTTGCATCCTCTCTTTTAATGCGCTGCGTATATATTTTTTCTATGTCTTGGCCTCTAGCATCTACCGGTATATCTATCTGAAAAGCATTTAAATAGGCCTGAATCTCAAATGCTCTTTCGTTTGTCTGAATGATTGGTCTTGTATACTGATATGCACCTGACAATAGGCCTGTAAACATAATAGTGATTACAAGCATAAACACAATATTAAACCATCCTTTATTTTTCACGCCGCCACCCCCCTTTTTAGGGATTTTGCCGCAATATCTATTAGCGGTACGAAAGTATTGACAATTAAGATGGCAAACATCATCCCTTCTGGAAATAGCGCAAATTCTCTTATTATAACGGCAACAATGCCAATGAATATCCCATAAATAATTTTAGCACGCGTTTGTTTCGGTGCCGTCACAGGATCTGTTGCCATAAAAACCGTTCCAAACAGAAAACCCCCTGCCAAAATCGCCGCAATAGGGTTATGAAATTGCGAACTTCCTGTTGCCCAAAAAATGGTAGTAAGCGTGACAAAAGAGATTATCACAGAGAGCATAATTTGCCACGAGGCAACCTTTTTATATACGAGGTATATCGCAGCAATTAAGATAAGTAGTGCGCTGGTCTCTCCCATTGAACCTGGGATATTGCCTATGAATAACTCCCAATAGCTATGTCCTAATGCTTCTCCTTTTACAGCTACTATAGGTGTTGATTTGGTAACAGCATCTACTGCATGCGTGGTCCACTGTACAAAGCCTCCTGGGAATGTTTTAAATGGCTGTGTCCAGTTATTGGTCATAGGCCCTGCAAATGTAATAAAAACAAAGCATCGGCCAACAAGCGCAGGGTTAAAAACATTTTTCCCAAATCCACCAAACACCTGCTTTGCAAACACAATACCAAACACAATACCTAAAATGGCTGTCCAATAAGGAATGGTACTTGGCAATATAAGCGCATATAAAAAGCAGGTAACCAGCACTGATTCTGTGGGTTTGGCTTGTCTCTGTTTTTCAAATAAATATTCTGTGATAAGTCCTGTGATGGTTACAATGATTACAACCGAAAGTATTCTCCACCCAAATAAATAAATAGAAAATAGCATAATGGGCAGCAGCGACACAAGTACACTTCGCATCATCGGCTGTTTTCGCAATAGCTGTTTCAAGTTAAAAATTGGTGGCATAATTATATTCTTTTGTTTGGTTACAATTTGTGTAGACATTGATTCACCCCTTATATGGTATTACTCTCTATAGTTTATCTTAATTATTTATTCACCATTTTAAAATATTTCAAACAAAATTTTAAGAATTCTTGCGCATCTTTCATTTGTAGTAACAAATTCCGAATCTAAGAGATTAATATATATGCACCTATAGTAAATTAAGTGGTGAAGGGGAAGTATCCCCCGCTATTTTCATGAGGGTGCTCAGTGTGCCTTGCCTTACTGTTTCCATTTTGCGAGTGCATCTGCAAGTGCAGAGTTAATTGGCTCCTCTGTATCTTGTTTTTTCATATACTGCTTAACTTGTTTTTTATCTAATCCACTTTTTTGTGACTTCTTCCTTTGTTCAAACGCTGATAATTTTTCTCTAAATCCACAAGGACAGATAAATATCTTTCCTTCTCCTTCTCCCCGCAGCTCTAATTTTTTATGACATGTAGGGCACCTTGCATTGGTCTTTTGAGCTATCATTTTTCTGTTCCCACATTCACGGTCTTGGCATATGTACATTTTACCTTTTTTACCATTCACCTCAAGCATGTGTTTGCCACACGCATCACATCTTTCACCTGTTAAATTGGTATGTTTATATTGGGCATCACTTTCTATCACTGTCTTTACCATCTTAGTAGCATATTTTTTCATATCCCCTATAAATGTACTCGCATCCATCATATCTTTGCTGATTTGTGTAAGCTTTTGCTCCCATTTCGCTGTTAAAATAGGCGATTTGAGGTCACTTGGCACTAATGAAATTAATTGAACACCTTTAGAGGTTGGAATAATTTCTTTTCCATTTTTTTCAATGTAAAAGGCATTAAATAATTTTTCAATAATATCTGCCCGCGTAGCAGGTGTCCCTAATCCACCTGCACTACTAAGCGTCTGCTTAAATGCCTTGTCATCTACAAATTTTTCTGGATGCTCCATCGCAGAAAGCAAAGTGGCTTCTGTATATCTTGCAGGAGGCTTGGTTTTTCCCTCTTTGATATTTGCAGCTCTAACTTGTATCTTTTCACCTTCATTAATGCTTGGTAGCGCTTGTTCTATATCCTCTTCCTCTGTGTTTTCTTCAAACGTATCATTGTTATCATAAACTGCTCTCCACCCTTTTGATTTTATAACTTTTCCTTTAGCGGTAAATGTCTCGCCGCTAATTTCTACTGTTATAACCGTTTGCTCATATTCAAACGCAGGACTTAAAATAGCAATAAATCTTTTGACAATTAAATCATAGATATTACGTTCCTCTGTATTAAGCGCCCCTAAATCTACATACTGTTCTGTAGGAATAATAGCATGATGGTCGGTTACTTTGCTATCATCTACTAATCTCTTAAAAGTATTGATTTTTCCTTTGTTAATCGACTGTACCATTTGTTTATAGGGTCCTACGGCAATGCTATTTAAACGCTCTGGTAAAGTGGGGACCATATCGGTGGTAATATATCTTGAATCCGTTCGCGGATAAGTAACAAGCTTATGACGTTCATATAGATTTTGCATAATCGAAAGTGTCTGCTTAGGTGAATATCCGTATTTACGATTTCCATCTCTTTGCAGTTCGGTTAAATCATATGCAAGTGGCGCAAGTTCTTTGCGTGCAGTTTTCTTGACCTTCACTACTTTTCCGCTTTGTCCATTTACTCTTTCTGTTATTTTTTGCGCTTGCTTTTCATCGGATATACGCATTTGCCCACTATTTTTCTCTTGCCACTGCAAATAAAATCTATCTGTCTTTACCCCAATCGTCCAATACGGCTTAGGCACAAATTTTCGTATTTCTTCTTCTCTTTGTACAATCATCGCTAGTGTTGGTGTCTGCACACGTCCTGCTGAAAGCTGTGCATTATATTTACACGTTAATGCTCTTGTTACATTGAGTCCCACTAGCCAATCTGCTTCCGCACGGCTCTGAGCCGACCTGTATAATGGCTCATATAACCTACCTGGCTTAAGATTGGCAAACCCTTCTTTGATAGCGCGATCGGTCTGTGAAGAAATCCATAACCGCTTAACCCCTTTGCGATATCCTGCCTTTTCCATAATCCACCTAGCCACTAGTTCTCCTTCTCTTCCTGCATCGGTTGCAATGACTAGTTCATCGATATCTTTTCTTTGCATCAGATTTTTTACCGCCTTATACTGCGGTGCGGTCTTGCCAATTACCTCCAAGTCCATTTTTTTAGGCAACATCGGCAGGTTTTCTATACGCCAAGCCTGATACTTCTCTCCATATGATTCCGGTTGTGCCAATGTTACAAGGTGTCCTAACGCCCATGTGATAATATATCGTGTACCTTCTAAGTATCCTTTCCCCTTTCGGGTACATTTTAACACTTTTGCAATATCTCTTGCCACAGAAGGTTTCTCAGTAAGAACCAAAATCTTTCCCATATTAAACATCCCTTTCGCTTTTCAGTCATTGCTCATTATAATATATTATCAAGAGAAAAGCAATGAGTAACAAAAACAGATGTATCTCTCGATACATCTGTTAAATTTTTATCCGATTACTAACCGCCTCTAAAACTCCCTCTGAATGTTAGAACTCTATTTATCTAGAATTTCTAACTTGCACTCATACTGTCTATATCTGCAATGAGTTCTTCTATCTCTTTTATTATATTATTTAATTCATCAACCGTACGCCATGGTTGCCCGTCCATTTCTTTTTTAATGAATGCTTTTTGACTTGTATTTGCTGCATCATAATTAGCAACTAAATCAAATACCTCTTCATATTGTTCGCGTTGGAGCATATACAAAACATCAACCGTAAAGTCTCCCCACGATTTGATGCGCTTGGCATCTTGATATAATGCATCCATATCGATAATGTCTAAGGCTTCTCTTAGTTCTGCTTTAACATCAGATTTAACAGCATCTAAATTATCTGCATATTCCTTGGTTAAGTCAACAATCTCCGGATCAAGCATCGCAACATATTCACCTGCTAAGCCTTTATCCTCTTCAAGAATTTTTACAGCATCTTGCACAACTTCATTATCAATATCATCGATTAAATCAATTTGTACAATCAAAAAATCTCTTGTTTCTTCAAGCATCTGTGTATATTCTAGCGCTAGGCGAGAATAATCGTTAATTGCTTGCTTATCTACGTTTGCAATAAATGTTTTAAAACCATCTCTTACATCTTCATATATACCATAATATTCTTGGTACATAGTAAAATAATCTTCTGCCATTACTACATACTCGTCTACCTTTTGCTCTGGTAAGAACCAAGAGATAAGTTCTCTAACTCTTCCGTTATAAACGATATTGTTGAAAGTATCATCAATGGTACCATAATATCTGATATCTTCGAGTGGTTCTAGCCATTCCATTACTTTTTGTTGACATTCTTCTAACGAATCGGTATAGCCACTGTAATCATCAGCAGTTGCAAAATAAACAGCACTATTGACAAGTTCCCCATTGCTAAGTAATTGCTGGACATATTCTCTAACCTTTTCCTCAGACAATATACCTGTATCAAGCACTTTATCTAAAAATGTGACAACAACTTCAGATTGTCCTATTTTATACTGGTGAATTTGATTTAAGATATCTTCCCGATATTCAAGTGCTAAATCAACGAGTTTATCTTCTTCTAACTGTATTTCTGCTTTTAAAATACCTGTTCCAAACACGATTTCTTTTACTGTAAACACTTGCGGAATACCCAACTCATAATACTTTATTGTATAATTTAACATATCGGCTGAAATTTGGTTTGCAATAAACTTAGGTGCCTTCTTTTCTCCTAACAATAGATTATCCACAACAACTTTAACACCATCTTCTAACAATGTAATGTTTATCTTTGCACTAATTGGCACATTAAGCCTACGGTATTTTGCATTAATATATATCCGTTGGTCTCTCGTATTAAACATAACTTCTTCAACAGAAATATTATCGGGTAAATCTAATTCTACCGTTTCAAGTTCATCTTGGATCAAAGAATTAATCATGTCTTGATTGAGCATGATTTCCACTGTCTGATTATTAGCATTGTAATATGTGTGCTTTCTTGCAACCTCTAACAATACATCGTCAATTTCCTGATACGTAAAACTACAATCGTACATACTATTATGCATACTATAAATAAACGTTAAAGGCAGGGAAATTAAAACCAACACAATTAGTGCAATGGCCACAATAATTAGTGTACGCTTATTATTTTTTATAACTTTTGCTACCGTATTCATTAAATCCCCCCAATCATTTTGTGTAACTTTCCCCAAAAGTTACCCTAATGTCATAAACATTGATCTTTTTAATATATATTTCATCTCTCCTTTCTGTATGCTAACTTATCGCTTTACAAATATTCCCTCCTCCCTTCGGAATCACAAAATAATCATTTCACCTTTTTGCATGATTTTATTTTATTATTCCTTCATTGTTTGCATATGAACAAATCCAATGACCTCAAATCATCTATTAGTTACACTAAAATAAGTAACGCTCGCGCTATATGTCAATGGATAGAGTCCTTATATATTCTATTATATGATGCATGTTTTTTTTTAGTACAAACAGTATGTTTTTCTTTATACTTATTGCTGTTAAATTATTATATGTAATTGTTTTATCGTATTTGTAATATATCTACAATTTCATTAGCCACAAATTTACTTTTTTTTTGGGGGTTGAATAAAAAGAGGTGAATATGAAAAATCTCATACTCACCTCTTTTTATACTCATTGTATCTCTTTTCTTTATGCATCTTGCTTCACAATTTTAATCAATCACTACATTGCTTCTAAAAAACTATACTGCGACATATAAAGTTCCCAATACGCACCTTTTTGTTTTATCAGTTCATCATGGGTGCCTTTTTCAACGATATTTCCCTCATCAATATACATTATCTTAGACGCATTTTTAATAGTAGAAAGCCTATGTGCAATGACAAAAGATGTTCTACCTTTTAGAAGCGTTTCTAATCCTTTTTGCAATGCCATTTCTGTCTCTGTATCAATGTTGGCAGTTGCTTCATCTAAAATTAATATCTTAGGATCTGCCAAAAGAGCTCTCGCAAATGATATAAGTTGCCGCTGACCTACAGAAAGCCTACTTCCTCTTTCATTTACCTGTGTATTATACCCTTCTTGAAGCGTCATAATAAAATCATGTGCTTTAACCGCTTTAGCTGCTTCTATAACATCTTCGTCTGTGGCATCTAGTCGACTATATCGAATATTATCCATGATTGTCCCTGAAAAAATAAAGGTATCTTGTAGCATAACCCCCATCTGCTTACGCAAACTTTCTAGTGTTACTTTTTTAATATCTATCCCATCAATATAAATCGTTCCTTCATCAATATCATAAAATCGACTCAATAAATTAATAACAGTGGTTTTACCTGCACCTGTAGGTCCTACCAAAGCAATTGACTCACCCACTTGCACATTAAAGTTAATTTTTTTGAGAATCGGATGGTTTTTTTCATAACAAAAGCTTACATTTTCAAACGTCACATTGCCAACAATCTTTGGCATTTCAGATGCATCTGTCATATCTTCCACTGTAGGTCTTTCATCTAATGTCTGAAAAATTCTTTCTAGGTAAGCAATTGCCGTAATAATGGCGTTATAAAAGTTACCTAAATTCAAGATCGGCATCCAAAAACGCCAAATATAGCCTACGAAAGCAACCAGCGCCCCTACTGTAATCCCTCTGCCAATCGAAGCAATGCCGACAACATAAATTGCCGAAACAGCCAAAACGGATACATTTTCAACAATAGGCCAAATAAGCATTTGAAATTTCATCGCATGCATCCATGATTGTTGATATTGGCTACTTAGTTCTCTGAAAATTTTTAAATTTTCTTCTTCTCTTGCAAAAGACTGTGTGACTTTCATACCACAAATGCTCTCATGAACATATGCATTTAAATTGGATTGCTTACTGCTAATATCTTGCCATGCTTTACGCTGTGCGTTTTTAAGCAGCAAAATAACCGCTGTCACAATCGGAAGTCCTATCATACAAATAAGCGTTAAACGCACATCAATCACAAGCATAAACCCTATAATGACAAACAAACTAAACAAATCGGTAATTATATTAATAATACCATTCGATAGCAAGTCACTTAGTGCATTTACATAGTTAACAACTCTAACTAAAATTTTTCCATGCGGTCTGCTATCATAATACGCAAACGGTAGTTTTTGTAAATGAACAAATAAATCAGACCGAATATTTTTTACAATACTTTGCCCTACATCTGCCATCAACTTAATTCTGTACTTTAAGCAGATAGCACTTATCACTAATGTCACAATGAAAATCCCTACTAATATGAAGAGTCCTTGCATATCTCCTTTTTCAATGCGGTTATCGATTGCATCCATGACCAATATAGGGCCTAGTAAAGCTGCTAAACTAGATAATAGCATTACGAACACCGTAATAATAATTTTCCATTTAAAAGGTTTTACATATGTCATTAATCTTTTTAATTGTTTCATGTCAAATTGCGCTTCTAATCGCTCATCTACATCAAATTTATTTCTTGCCACTTAAACCACCCCTTTGGCATATACACTATCAAAATCCCCAAACTGATTAACAAATACATTATAATAATAACCCTTTTGAGCAATTAATTCATGGTGTTTACCTTGCTCTATAAATTTCCCTTCTTTTAGCACTAATATCTTATCCGCATCTTTTACAGATGAAATACGATGTGCAATAATAAAAGTCGTTTTATCTTTATAATACTGTTTAAGTGTTTTAAATATCGTATGCTCAGTTTGCATATCTACACTAGATGTTGTATCATCAAGTATTAAAACCGAAGGATTACTCATCAGTGCACGAGCTAATGCAATACGTTGCTTCTGTCCACCTGATAATCCTACACCTCTTTCCCCTACGATTGTATCATACCCTTCTGGTAAATTGCTAATAAAATGATGCGCATCTGCGATGGTTGCTACCTTTTTAATTTGTTCCATCGATGCTGCTGGCATACCATAGGCAATATTCCCTTCAATGGTATCGGAAAAGAGGAAAATATCCTGCATTGCCACCGAAATTATTTGCCTTAGTTTTTGGATATCCATCTGCCTAATATCTACACCATCTATCTCAATACTTCCTTTTGTGCAGTCATAAAAGCGGCACAAAAGATTTACGAGCGTTGTTTTTCCTGACCCAGTAGGCCCTATAATTGCAACTGTTTCACCAGGATTCACACAAAGAGTAATATCCTCTAAAACGGCTTCATTTTCATACTTAAAACTAACATTTTTAAATACAATGCGCTCACTGACCGTTCTTTTCTTAATTGCCTGTTTTGAATTTTTTATTTGTGGTTGTTGTTGCTGCAAATTCATAATTTTAGATGCACTTGCAATGGAGCGTTGCACATCATTAATCAGCCATCCTGCCATACGCATTGGATTACTAAGCGCCCATATAACACCACCAAAAATTACCAATTCCCCAATTGTCATTGTGCTATAATAAACCATTACTCCACCAACTAGAAGCATAATTACAAATAGAAAACCAGACATTGTTTCTAATATAGGTAAGTATTTTCCCCATAATTTTGCAGCTTCCAGATTTCTTTCTCGAAAGCCTTCGTTCTCTTTTTGAAACTTTTCAATTTCATAAGCCTCTTTCGCAAATGCTTTTACTACTCTATTGCCACTAATATTTTCTTGCACTACCGAATTTAGCTTCGCAAACTGATCTCGAATAGCCGCAAACATAGGTTTTACACCCGATGCTAAACGCCATCCAAAAAAACCTGTAATTGGTGCTACCGCTAGTAAAACAAGTGTAAGTGTGATATTAATCCACATCATCATGGTAACTGCAAAAATAAGTGTTACCAGATTTTCAAACACCATAAAAATAACGCCAGCTACAAAATGCCTAACAGCCTGTATATCCCCTGTCATACGTGTCATAATATCACCTGTTTTGGTATTATCAAAAAAATGAAAGTCCAACTTTTGAAGGCGAACGTACACATCATCTCGCATTTTAAAAATTACTTTTTGAGATACAGACTCAAACAACATCTTAAAAACATATCTTGCGATAGATTTTATCAAAGTAGCAACAATTGTGATAATAATAAGCGATAGCAAAAGTTCCTTCTTTTGTCCTCTTATAACATCATCTACTACTATTCCACTAACATAAGGATTGACCATATTCAAACCTGTCGCTATTAGCACAAGTAGTAATGCTATTCCCATGCGATATCGATATGGTTTAACATATTGCCATATCCATTTCATTTCTTGCATATTTACACTCCCCTTAATGCAATCATTTTCTACTTTCCTATTATGACCTATAATACTCAAAAGGGAAATGTATTTTTTTAACCGGATAATGTATTTTTTTATACAGACAACCTTGTTGTTCTAAGATTTGCTTATAATCTCGAGATAATCAAAGCTTATCATTAATAAAGAGATTTAATTAAGCCTGTTGCCTAGACATATGATTTTATATGATAATATAGTTGTTTTTGTTCTTTGCAGTATTTATGTATTAGCAGTAAAATAGAGAGAACAAAGATGACAAAAAAAGGACGTGATGACGGATGGGGGAATTAGGTATTATTCCTGATGATTTTAATCCTAAAATCTTTTACATATTAAACCGAAAGTTTAGTGATAAATGTACCGAAAAAACACATGCGCATGATTTTTTATCACTTATTTATGTCTTATCTAGTAGCTGCATATATCATATTAATAATCACGATTATGTAGCAAAAAAAGGAGATATTATTATATGTAATCCAGGTATATCGCATGGAAGGACATTATACGAAGGGCAAGAAGTATCTGAATTTCATTTAGGTGTAAATGATATTCAGATTAAAAATCTACCTAAAAATTGTTTGATTGCGCCTCACATCACACCCGTTATTCAACTTGCAAAATATGAGTCAGACTTTTTTAAATGTTATACAGAGATTTTACGCCACCAAGAAAAAAATGAACCTGGTTTTGATTTGCTGCTTAAGTGTCTAGTCATGAAAATGCTTGTGATGGTATTAAAAGAAACTTATTTTAAACAGCACCCGCAAGCGGCAAATGGATTTGAGTTTGAAACCTATGATAAGACAACAATTGTGAACACCATTGTAGATTATATGGATGAAAATTATATGCACACCATTTCACTTGACAAAATTTCTCGAAACTTATATTTAAGCCCTGTATATATTTCAAAAATTTTTAAAGAAGAAACGGGTGAATCCCCTATTAATCATTTAATCAAAGTAAGACTTGCGAAAGCTAGGGAAATATTGCAACAAAGCTCCCTTTCTATTAAAGAAGTAGCAAAAAGTGTCGGGTATGAAGACCCTTATTATTTCAGCAAGCTTTTTAAAAAGTATTATGGTACTTCTCCTTTAAAATTCAAACAAAACTCAGAAAAAAATGCGTGATATGTGATAAGAGGGGAGCAAAATAATCGAACTTATTTACTCCCCTCTCATAACTATTTGCTACGTTTCTCCCTATATATCTTTTCATACTGTAAATGAGCTTCATCATATGGCTGCCTTTGCTCATCGGCATAACCGATTGCAATAATTGATTCTACTTTATACGGCTCAGGAATATTGAGTGTTTGCTTCACATAGTCTTCTGAAGTTTCTGATTCTTTACGCTTTCTTTTTCTTATCTGTATCCAACAAGATCCTAATCCAATAGATTCTGCAGTCAATTGCACTATGATAGAAGCAATAGAGGCATCTTCTACCCATACATCAGATTTTTCCTCATTCGCTATTACCACAATCCCTAGAGGTGCATCCTTTAAAAAAGTTGAGCCATGCGCTTTGCTAGTAGAGAGTTTCTCTAACAACTGCTTATCCGTCACTATAATAAATTCCCAAGGGAATAAGTTTCTTGATGTAGGAGAAAGCAATGCTGCCTTTATCAGTGTATCCACTTTTTCAGCTTCCACCTCTTTGCTTTGAAATTTTCGAATACTCCTGCGTGTCTTTAATAAAGTTAACATAATGACCTCCCTGCTAAACGCTATATTGATGTAATATTTTTTTTATTGCCTTAAGCTTGTTATCTAACAATTTATCATCTTTTGCTTCCACTACCAAACGCAAATACGGTTCTGTATTAGAAGGACGAACATTAAACCACCATGTTTTAAATTCCACACGATATCCATCAAAATCATGAAATGCTGTTACTTCTTCTTGCTTTGAAAACTCTTCTTTCAGTGTTTCCATTGCTTGCTGCTTATTTTCAATTTTAAAATTAATTTCCCCCGAATAAGCATATGGATTAATGGTTTCAATAAATGATGAAAGCGTATTGCCTTCTTGCTTTAACTGCTTTACTACATTTAATACAATCATCGCTGCTAAAATCCCTGAGTCACAATAAAAGAAATCACGAAAATAATAATGCCCTGCTAATTCACCACCAAAAATTCCATCAATCTCTCTTAATTTTCGTTTTGCAAAAGCATGTCCTACTTTCCACATATGTACCTTACTACCTAATTTGCTACTGTATTCAGACACCGACTTTGACGTTCTTATATCGTGTAATATATGATATTGTGCCGTCACCTTATTATTGCCTAGGAAATACTTGGCGATAACAGCTATCATTAAATCTGGGGAAATAAATTTTCCCTTTTCATCTACAAACATAACTCTATCCGCATCACCATCAAAAATAATGCCTATGTCCGCATAATTTTCCTTCACGAGCTGTTTAAGATCTTGTACGTTTTCTTCGATTAATGGATTTGGTTCATGGTTAGGAAAAGTACCATCTAGCGTATCATAAATATACTGCACGTCTTTTCCTAAAACATCTTTAATCACCACTGCAGCCATACCATTTGAGCAATCTACACAAATCTTTAAATTAGAAAAATCGTCTTTATATTTTTCAAAAAACGTAACATATTCATTATAAATATCTTTTTCATAAACACTTCCCTTATCCTTAGCAGGACAAATTTCTTGCGTTTTTACCATCTCTTCTAACGTAGCTAGTCCTGTATCATATCCTACCGGCAGTGCATCTGTAGTAGAAATCTTTAGACCATTGTATTCTTTAGCATTATGCGATGCAGTAATCTGAACAGAGGCATCGAATCCATGTTTTGCCGTTGCAAAATAAACCATTGGCGTAGTTGCAAGCCCTATGCTACAAACATCTGCCCCTGCATCTGTAACACCTTTTACTAAATATTCAAAAATTTCTGGTGAAGATATACGCACATCTCTTCCAATAATTACTTTATCTGCTTTTAATAATTTTGGCAGAAAAAAACCGATACGATATACCATGTGCTTATCAAAATCTTGGTTGTATATCCCTCTAATATCATATGCTTTAAATATACCCATAAAAAACTCCTTTCGTATGTAATCCCTATTTTGTCTGTCATGTATATTCTACCACAAAATGATGCATTTAAAAACAACTGTCAAAAAAATTGACAGTTGTTTTTAAATGCTTTACTACGTGCTTAGCATTTTGTTCCAACGCCACCATAATAGAAAAGACACAAGAAAATTAAAATGAAAAATAGTATCTCACTGTTACAACCAAAGAAACCTCCAGTTCTACCTGCCATTCTTAACACCTCCTTGTTTTTTTGCATTTACTACAACTACTAATAAGCCTCCCGACAAAGATGGATGATAAGTACTTACTAGCGATTAGCATCATTTAATTACTGCTACTTTATCATATGCATTTTTCACATAATCCGTTACCTATTCTAATCTAATAAATACTTTTACTATTTTTACTTTTAAATTTGTTGAAGTTTTACAGCAAATACTTTATAATATAAACACAAAAAGAAATCTTAGTTGCCAAAGGTACTTGCCCGCCGAGTGGTGAAAATATTAAAAATGGTTGGTGAAATATGTGGAAAAAAAGATATTAACTACGCAGCAGCAGATAGATAAATATAAAAAGAAATATCGCATCACATTAGTTGCTTTTTTAGTTAGCGTTTTATTGTTTGGTATTTTTGTATATGCCAATTACAATTATTTAGCTTTTAAATATTTTATTACACAACACTATATCTACACAGATACATTAGATGAAATGTTTACCACTCGTTTGAGAAGCGATGTAGAACAAAAATATTATCGCTATTTTGATGATTTGGTCATCTCAATCGTAACAGAATCAATAAGAGCTACCAATAACGATCGTTATACCTATTTATATATTCCTGAGCATTATCAGCGTGCAAAAGAATTGGAGAGAAAAGAAGCTTTGCTATCTTCTATTGCACCATTAGACAAGCAAATACAATATATGCGCATTACAAATTTTTCTGATCATACACAGGCATTTGTAGAACAAAATATTGAAAATCTTAATGGCTATCCCTACCTCATAATTGATTTAAGAGATAATAGGGGTGGAAATATTTTTGTTATGAATCGTATTGTTGACTTTTTTTTACCTCGCAAATCTGTCTTATCGATGGATACTATGCGCATCATCGACTGGACACATAAAACGCGCAAACCCCAAACACTCGCATATGAAAAAATTATTATTTTACAAAATAGGAATTCGGCTAGTGCATCAGAAAATTTTATTGCTGCACTAAAAGATAATTTAGATAATGTCACCTTAATTGGCACGCCTACCTTTGGTAAAGGTATCGGACAATACACCCTTCCCCTAAAACGAGGTTTTGCTGTAAAAGCCACTACCATGCTTTGGCATACCCCTAAAGGCATAAACATCCATAACGTAGGCATAGCACCAGATATTTATTATACTGATGAAGATATTATTGATTTTACTGTACAAAAACTAATAACTAAAAGCCAATAGAGTAGAGAAATAATAGCCAGTATTACTTCCCTCTCGTTGAACCGTACGTACGGGTCTCGTATACGGCTCTACAACTTATATTCCAACACTTCTTAGATAGTATTGTAAAGGAT
>SKGK01000170.1 GCA_007117465.1 Clostridia bacterium
ATAAAAATAAAATAATGCTATTGACTATTAAAAATCCAAAAACAACAAACCATGTGAGTATACGAATGGTTTTAACAGAGAAATTCCCCACTGCTTTTAGGTATTGTATCGCTAATAATAAGCCTAAAAATATTGTGCCCACGCCATAAATATTTACGTTACCATTATCTTTTAATGTCACCATACCCGCAATAATACTAATCACACCAAGTACTAACATCCCATATGCATACGTATTGTTAGGAGGTAAATTAGAATTTTTATCCCTCATACTCTCACATCCTCTTATACATACATCATTACAATTATACAACAAATCAAAACAAATGCAACAAAAAATATTTTAATTTAAAATTATAATGTGCAAATACTTACTCCCATTTTTCCATCTTCAATCTCTATCACTCCATAAGAAGGATCCCCGTTTGTTGGAATGGTTGTACTGCCAGGATTAAGCATAAAGATGTCATCATACTGTTTATAATATTCTTCATGGGTATGCCCAAATAATACTCCATCTACGTTTCGTTCTTTTGCTTTTTCTAAAATAGTCTGGTATTCATGCTTAACCCGATATAAATGCCCATGTGTTATCCATATCTTTTTATCTTGCACTGTGATAATTTTATCTTTGGGTACTTGTGCGAAAAAATCGTTATTGCCCATTATATACTCTATCGGTATATTCGGATACAAGTTTTTCAAGTCTTCTACATCCTTTAGTATATCTCCCAAATGAATAATCATATCGATGTTTTTAATACTATCTATTACTTTTATACATTTAGTGATACACCCATGTGTATCACTAAAAACAACTACGCGCATTGTTACACTCCTCTATTTTTAATCTCTTTTTCCAAAGCTTCAATTCGCTTTTCCAGTTCTTTTATTTTACGCTTCATCTTCCCCTTATTTTTGGTGTCTCCCCCACTTAATTTTTGCCCAATCCAGTCCGGCAAATCAAGAAGTTCAAATAACAGCATTATTACAATAACGGGGGCTAAAATTTTAACAACATCCCACATATACATAGCCCTCCATCATTTACTGTCTTTTGCAAAGTGTCTAAAATCATGTCCCGTTGGTTCTTGAAATAAGCGCAGGTCAAACGATGGAATCACTGCAAATATATGATCAAAAATATCTGCCTGTATCGCTTCATAATTTACCCAAGCTGTATCATTGGTAAACACATAAACCTGTATCGGCAAGCCATGTTCTGTTGGCTCAAGCTGTCTTACCATCACAATCATGCCTTTATGTGTCTTTGGGTGATTTTTAATATATTGCTCTACATAAGCTCTGAAAATACCAATATTCGTCAAGTGTCTGCCATTTACTTCTATAGACGTATCTACACATAAGCTTTTATTATAGACTTCAATTTCACTTAATTTACTTTTTATATACGGAGAAATATGCGCAATTTTTTCAAACCTTTTAAGCATTTCATCGGTACAAAATTTGATACTGGTCATATCAATATACACTGAACGGCTTATACGTCTACCCCCAGAAAGCTCCATTCCCCGCCAATTGGTAAATGACTCAGAAACCATAGCATACGCTGGAATCGTAGTAATGGTTCTGTCCCAGTTTTGTATCTTTACGGTATT
This sequence comes from Clostridia bacterium, assembly GCA_007117465.1. Taxonomy (GTDB): domain Bacteria; phylum Bacillota; class Clostridia; order SK-Y3; family SK-Y3; genus SKGK01. Next base: position 1,620 of record SKGK01000170.1, read on the forward strand.
TAGTGTAATATCAATCACATCGCCATCTGCACCATATTGTGGCATGGAAACCCAATCTCCTAAGTGCACCATATCATTAGCTGCTAACTGCACGCCCGCTACAAGGCCTAGTAGAGAATCTCTAAATATAATTAGTAACACTGCGGTCATCGCACCAATACCACTAATTAAAACCCAAGGTGATTTACCAATGAGTGTACCGGTAATGATAATACCACCCATGACATACACAACGATTTTAGTCACCTGTAAATATCCTTTAATCGGGCGTTGTTTTGAAATTGCAAATTTACTATAAATCTCATTGATGGCATTAAATAATGCATCTATTGTCCATACAGCTACAAACGTCATATAAGAAAAAGCTAGTGCTCGAATCCATTCCTCCGCAAGTGGAAAAGCAGATGCAAAAATCTGAATAATCACTGCTGGCACAATATGTGCTAATCTCTCAAACACTTTATTTTCCATCAAAATATTATCCCATTTAACTCTACTGCCTGTAATGTATGCATTGAGTGCTCTTAAGACTAACTTTTTAGTGATGATATTTGCCACGATACTGAGCACAGCAACAATTACTATCAATATTCCTGTCACAACATAACTTGCTATCTCATCGTTCACCCGTGTATTTTGCAAAAATGTTTCTATCACTTCACGCACATACCTCACTCCTCTTTTGTTTTCACTTTTACGCACTCATCATCTTACGTTACTCTTTGTTTACTCTTACATTTAGATAATCATTAACCGCATTATAAAATTTTTGTGCATTATCACATTGTTTTTTTGCTTCTTCTTTTGAAACAATAAAAAAATCCTCATAATCACTTTGATTTCTTACTAAAAAAGCCGCACCAATAACATCCGAATAGGTTCTACTAAATATACCCGTCTTAATATAATGCTGGCGAAAGTATGAAATAACCGCTGAATGTTTTTTAAAATCAACCGCTTCTATCGCCAAAATAGCACGTATTAGACTAAACATACAATAATATGCTCTATTTGCTGCATCTTTATATTTATATTCATCAAGAAGAATATATGCTGATTCAAGTCTTTCTTTCGCTACTTCAAGGCGATACATAGCAAGCGTATTTCTATTGTTTCTAGCCACGAAGCACCACTCCCTCTGATGCAATGTTAGTGTAATAAGGTAAGTCTTCTTTATACTTTATAAACTCATCATATGGCAAGACTGATGGAGATAGCATTATACCATACTCTAAATCAATATCTGAACTAAATTTTACAATTTCCTCAAATGATGCACTTAAAGTTTCTCTATCTTTATCAACTAAAATAACGATATCTATATCTGATTCCTCATCATAGTCTCCTCTTGCATATGAACCATATAAAATAACATATTTTAATGCATTACCATAAATACGCTTACATTGTTCTACCGTCTTCGCTAGTATCGTATCTAATGTACCCTTATCACACATAACTTCACCCCTACTTTCTTAGCAAACAGCTATCTTCTCAATTTTATTGTAATATAAATATTTTTTACCCACTTATTATCTCATATTACAATTTATTTGCCAAGTGATTTTTGATACTTTTCCAACTTTTCAAACCAATGCATTTTCCAGACCAGAATCCGCTACAAACAGTACACTGCTTGGAAGATTTTTAACAATTTGCTCTATTTGATCAAAGCGTTTTGGCATGCGCTCCTATAAAACCAGCATTGCCTACTACCCATCCTAAACGCAAAAACATAATAACACCTAAAATCGTTAAAATCGTAGGTGTAAAAACACCATCAAATGTGCCGAGATCTTTTTTCTCCTGTATATGTGCTGCCAATTGTATTCCTCCCTTAGCTCTTTCTTCTCTTTATTATATTTGCTTAGATTTTAACACATAAGTAGTTTAAAAAGCAACAATTTTTGGTTTATTTTCCTGTTGCGGGTGCATAAAATTTATTTGAAGAATATTCTGGAAGGAACGTTACGAAAGATCAGCAAAGCTGCTTTCGCTATGGAACCTTATGTTCCCTTCGACGAGTGCTATGCACTCTGAGCACCCTCCTGAAACCAGCGGGGAATCCTTCCCCTGCACCCCTTAATTTATATAGATGAATCTATATAAATTACTTAGAGCCTATTAACGCAGCGAATGAGAAGCAGCATCTACTGTTTGAGCGTTAGCGAGTTTGATGCAGCCCGTGGCAAGTTTATAGGCTCTTAGCCTTGTAGCACAGTGATTGGAATAATATTCTTCAAATAAATTTTATGCACCCTCCTAGTACCTTTTACCAAGATGGGCGTAAAGCCCCTAGCTTCAGCTATGGGGATATAAGCCTGCTTATAGATTTATATAAAAAATTCAAAAAAACACTTGTTCTCTATGCAAACATGATGTATAATACAATTATAAAATATAAATTGAATACCAACATTGTATTTTCGTGTAATTAAACAACATATAGAAAGTCAAAAAACATGACAAAGGCGGTGAATATACATGGATAGGTATTGTGTCACATTTCCGTTAGCCACCGAAATATATCAAGAAGATATCTTAGATAAAAGATTTGAAATTGGTAGAAAGATGTACAATGCTGTTTTATCTAAAGCATATAAAAGATATCAATGTATGGTTGAAACCAAAAAATACAGAGGTTTAAAAGAGCAGATTAAAAGCGCAAAAGAAAAAGAAAGAAAACCGCTGTATAAAGCATTAAAGGAAATGTATAAGC
>SKGK01000004.1 GCA_007117465.1 Clostridia bacterium
TAAACGTTTCAGGAAGAGATATTAAGTCCTATGATTTAAGTACATTAAGAAATCAATTTTCCTATGTACCTCAGATGCCTTACCTTATTAGTGATAGTATCTATGAGAATATAGCTCTTGTCAGTGAATCAGCCAGCATAGAAAAAGTAATTTTAGCATCAAAACAATCCTATGCAGATCAGTTTATCACTGAAATGCCAAAAGGGTATGATACCTTGCTAGGTGACCAAGGAGTAGGTTTATCCGGAGGCCAAAGGCAACGAATAGCAATAGCAAGAGCATTTATTAAGAATGCTCCAATATTTGTTTTTGATGAAGCAACGGCAGCTTTAGATGGGGATTCCGAAAAGAAAATCAATATGTCAATGGATTATTTGTCACATCATCATACCCTTATTGTAGTTGCTCACAGGTTGTCTACCGCTAAAAGAGCAGATCGCATCATAATAATTGAAGATGGAAGAGTTATGGAACAAGGAAGCCATGATGAACTAATAATGTTAGAGGGGCGGTATTATAATCTTTGGAAGGAACAGCAGATTACAGGATTCACAGAGTGTGTATAAGTTGTGAAAGTGTAGCGTTTGTTAGATAGCGGAAAGGACCATCTTTGTTTTTTGCTAAAAGGAAAAATCCGATAAAAAGCTTGAAAATAATAGAAGTTTGTTGTATACTAAAGAAAGTGTTCAACATGCGAACCATTCAAGTAGAGTAGGTGCCTATCTTATTATTCATTACTGTGATGCTTGATAATATACAACTACTACGAAAGGGACGAATAAAATGAATAAGGAGACTGAGATACTAGCGTATATCTATACGGCAAACAAGATGAAGTGTATGAGATAATTGCGCAAATCGTAAAAGAGAGCAATTATAAAGAGGTTAAATATATAAAAAAGCTATCAGACGAAGTTCGCAGTATTTCAAATGCCTTAATTGTAGTGTGGGACGTAGCATATGAAGAAGAATTATCCGAGCAGCAGATACCACACATTAATATTTTAACGATGATAAACAAAGTGGAATAAATAGAAAAAAGGGAAAGAAAAATGGGGCAGGGGGCATAAAATGTCAAATAAAAATATACAGTCTAATAAGATAATTACATTCATGCGCATTAGCATGTTAATATTTTTAAGTATTTTAATATTTTACCCACCATATGCACGGGGACTATTCTTTACCAAAGAATTACTCCCTTTTCACATCATGTCATTTGGACTATTTTTAGTATTTGTAATCTATAAATTCATTATAAAAGACGATGTAATCTTCAAAGCACCTATAGACTACGCAGCAGCAGGACTTGTGGTGGCGTACTTTCTACCCATTCTGTTTTCACAGACTGCACATATAAGAGATGCCATAGCGGAGCTTCTTAAATATATCAATTACTTTGTCATGTATCTTATAATAAGGGACATGGTAAAGAGCAGAAAAGAACTTCTTGTATTACTAAACGTCATGCTAGTATCTGCTATTGGGATGGCACTTATTGGCATAGATGCGGGAGCAGGTGAAAAACTAGCAAGGGTGATTGAAAGAGCGGTCAGTATCATACCTGGGGTAGAATATCGGATTTTTGGTACCATTTCAGGCGGTAGAATTAACTCTATGATTCAGTATTCTAACACATTAGCTGCATACTTAATGGCAGCATTTATGGTATCTAATGGACTTATGCTATATGTGAAAAATAGATACGCAAAGCATCTATATGCAGGAACTTCCTTTATATTATTACTCACATTTATATTCACATATTCAAGAGGCGCATGGCTACTTATGCCAATAGCTTATCTTGTCTTTATCCTCATGCTTCGAAAAGTGCATACCATAATTGAAGCGCTTTTTTATGGTGGGGCGGTAGGACTTGTAGTGCTACCTGCTATACCTCTTTTCTTTAGATACCTAGAAGCAGAGAGTGCAAGAGGTATATGGCTTGTGACCTTCGGAGGCGCTATGCTCGCTATCATACTTTCTTTTATCATTGGACTTTTAGTAGAGCTGCTTAAAAAGGTTAGCAAGAAAAAGCTGGTGATCGTTGGTGTTATAGGGGTAGGACTCCTTGTAGCTGCAGCTAGTACATTACTTTCAGTAGCTCTTCGTGTTGAGGAACCAGTGGAATTCATAAATGAGACCGAAAGCAATCGCTGGAGAACCGTAGATAAGGTGATAGATGGCATACAAGGAGATAGGAAATATACATTTACGTATGATGCAGAGACGGTGCATTCAGAAGCGAACGAGAATCACTGGGCATATCGGATAATAATTAGTAGCATTGATGCAAAAAATGAGCAAGAGACACTTTTGCAGGTCAATGACCTAGAACTAGAAGAAGATGTGATTACTTTTACAACACTTCAAGAGACCGAAAAGATTAATATAAGGATACAAAATGTTTATGTTAGTACAGCAGTTACGCTTCAAAATGCAGTGCTCACTGATAATGAAAGCAGCGAAGAACAATTGGTTCTTTTTAGATATCGATATATTCCAAATTCACTTGTAAGAAGGTTTAATGCGATTAATCTAGAATCATCCAGTGCAGATGCACGTTTTGCCTTTTATAAAGATGGTGTGGATATGATCAAAGATTATCCTATCATCGGTGCTGGAGGCGGTGCGTGGGGTGCTATGTATTTTATGTACCAATCTTATATGTACTGGTCTAACCAGACGCATAACTACTTTATGCAGCTTTGGATTGAGGTAGGGACGATAGGGCTACTCATGATTATTGCATTTATGGGGCTATTTTTATTTGCACTGTATCGCTACCACAAAAAAGTTAGCAAAGAAGAATCAGGCATTATACTATTGGCAGCATTTGCAGCAGGTGTATTTGCACTGCTTGCCCATAGTGCGATTGACTTTGACTTAACCCTTGCAGCGTTATCACTTATGCTGTGGCAGCTCATTGCCTTTGCGATGGTAGTGGTTAATGAAAAAGAAACCTTTACAGCTAATCGATATGCAATTATTACAGTAGGCGGATTAGGTATTATCGTATTTGCTTTTTCAATTAGCCTACAAAGTGGATATCTAAATGGACAAGACGGCGTAAAATACATCCGTGAGCAGCAGATAGACAAAGCCATCACGTATTTTGAAAAAGCGGTGCGAAGAGATCCTTTTAATGCTTCTTATCATATGGATTTAGGTCGGATATATCAAGATACTGCTATGATGGAAAGTGACGGTAGACGACATGTAGTAGATAGAGAACAGTTTGATAAAGCAGAGGAGCTAGTAAAAAGAGCTATTAAATTAGAGCCCTATAACTCACAGCTCTATGCACATGCCGCTTCATTTATGATGCGAATAGGACAGGTAGATATAAGCTTAGATTATATAGAAAAGTCAATAGAGGTACAACCTCTACGCACGCAAAATTATCAGCAAAAAGCCCAGGCGTATTTTCAATTAGCGGTTAGTTATCTAAATGCACAAAGGTATGAAGAGGGTGAAGAAAAGTTAAAGCAAATACTTGAGATGCCAAGGGTGATGCGAGAGATTAATCAAAGAATAGAAAGGCCTATCTCTTTAAATTCCGAGACGGTTGATATGATTGAAAAAGCAGACTATCTTCTAAGTAACTATAAAGAAGCAGATGGTATAGATAGATTTAACAGGATGGCATTTCATGCTTATCTTGATGGGGATACGAGGAGTAGAGGGGTGCCTGATACGTGGAGTCTCTCGAATCATAGTGGAGCGCAACTTAAAACCATGATGACAGATAATCAAGGGTTAATGATAATAAATGAAAGAGAAGGTCTTGCTAGGATACACAGTCGCAGATTTGATTTGACACCTAATACCAAGTATGTATTGCAAATAAAAGCAAAAGGATGGTTAGAAAATGATAATCATCTTAGAGTGAGAGTGCTAAGTACAAGGGGCCAAAGCACCCAGTTAAATGTCTCTGAAATAGAATTAAAAGAGGAATTTGGACAATATGAATACGAATTTGAAACAACAGATGATATCAAAGATGGACAGCAGTATCTAAGATTCGAATTTAGAGGTAGCGGAGATGAATATGTAGAAATTTTAGGAGCTACTATTTACAAGGCGGTTGGTCAGTAGACAGTCTAACCGACCAACTGACACAGTGTAAAAAACTATAGGAAAAACGCTTGACAGAAAAAAGTTCGCTATGCAAGATATAGTATTTATCCCTTCCACATACTCATATCAAAGGCAATGATGATGGAAGGATATATAGTGGAAAGCCAACCAACCAAAAAGGAGTAGCTTTAATCTACGAACTATTCAA
>SKGK01000201.1 GCA_007117465.1 Clostridia bacterium
AATGTCAAGATAAAACTCATTATTCTCACTGAGACTTCGGCGCCATGATAACTTCTATGACAGCCTGACACTTTTTGTTGTGTCTTTATCCACCTAAATGACCTTTCAGCATCATTATTCGTAAATGGAACAGTGTAATCATAAGCGAACAACAGGTGGTTCTCCTTGTACTTCTCTAGTCGGGACAACAAATTAAACTCATCTTTTCTTATTGAACTTTTTTCTGACAGTGTCTGGGCTTCTTCCTTTCCCAAAGATAATATTTTATCATATCGGTCACTGTACTCCTGAAGAGCTAGCGCTTCCATGAAGGTAATCTGATTTGTGATGTCATCTTCCTTGTGTTCCAACATCTCAAGAAGCAGTTCCATCATCTTCTTTGCCCACTCATGCTTAGTTAAGTCTTCCATGCCTATAAGATACCGTATTATGTGTGCGTTGCATTCACCTTGTCTGCAGAGTTTGAAACTATAGTATTTTATATCATGGTCATGCATCGATGTCCCAGTATAATGGGGCAGAACATAGTCGGTCTTTATCCCGGCAATGTCCTTGCGAGGGTTGACAGTGAGCAGCACCGAATCAGCGGTGCTGTATGTTCGTACACATATGTTAAATGATGTTCCCTTGGCCTCTTCCATAGTTTCATTGTCGCCCATAGGTCTTTGCGTTGATTTGAGAGGGGTTTCGTCAACACACAGCACCGGTGAGTCAAGCACATCATTCTTGATGGCTTCAAGCTCTTCGTCAAGCAAGCCAGATACCTCATCCCGAAATGCAAGGACCGTAGCTTTGGACGGTTTCACAGCCCCATCGCTTATTGCTTCAATAAATTCAGACACACGTTTTGCGGCTACAAGCCCTTCCATTGACAAGTCTACAGATATCGCTTTGATATTTGGACCGTAATTTACAGGGTTTTTCAGCCCATCGGGAATTGATGTGCCTTTGTAAAATCTATGTTCCTTGATGACTGCTTTTGTCTGTATGTCCACCTCATATTTGCTGACATATTCGCCTTTTATATCGCCATGTTCCACAACTTCAACTTCTGTCATGCCTGCTTCAATCAGCTCCATTAATTTCCCGGACAGAGAAAGATTGTGCCCTGGATGTCCTGGCTGTCCGCCTGGTTTAATGTCTGAAGGCTTCCGGCTATTGCGAACCACTTTCTTTAACCCATCAGTACTGGACGGCTTACTTGAATTGCTGCTATTCTTGTTAATGCGTGCCATTAGTACACTCACCGTATCGGCAAATGAAGTGCATTTTTCCGAGAGCTCGGCACATCTCTTTTGAAGTGCGGCATTTTCTGCTGCAACACGGTTGTATGCATCTTCTCTTGTGGCAATATACGATTGTAGCATCTGTACTTGTGCATCCTTTGAGCGCAACTGTTGAGTAAGCTCCTGTATGTCATTCCCAAGCTTGTCTTCGGAAATCTGCTTGGCAATTCTCGTATTTTCAATGCGCGTCCTCAGATCCTTGTTTTGTAGCATATATTGTTCCTTCGTCACCAAACACCCTCCTATAACTTTATTTTCCTAATAGCATTAAGTCGGCCATCCTGTCATTTCTATACTGTCAAACATTCCAGTGATTTCATACCCATTGTTCAAACATTGATGCGAACAACCCGCACAGTTTCGCAGTTGCTCGTCCCACGCGACCAAAGCTGCATCTAAAAGCGCTTGCGTTTGCGCAAATGAATTTTTCGGGTGGAACTCGTACACATACTTCCCATCAAATGCAACAGTGGCCGAGTGGTCTAGCTGCCTATCATGAATACTTTTTCTCAAACGCTTCGAGAAATATACGCAGAATGCTATAACCTGATCTTCGCTGTAGAATTTCCTATAACGTAAGAGCTTCGGACTTACTAGTATTTTCATATACAGTAGGTTCGCATACTCGTACAAGAACCAGTTTAGCTTGATCTTATCACCGTCATCTATGTAGAAATTTGTAGCCTGTACCTTATCCAAACTCATTTTACCTCACATCTCCTTCTCTGCCGCATAATGCTTGTCTGAAGCTTGAAACAAGTGGATAAAGATATACATCTTTTATAGGCAGTATGGCGTTTTTGTGACCACCGTTACGACCACGTCCAGTTGTAGATCCCACTCTGACCCAGTTTGCAGCCCTGTAGCAAACACCGCGGAAACGTTTTGTCTCAACAAATGTCTCAAGACAATATACTGGATGTCCATATTTGAGCTGCCAATCATCCAATATTTTCCTTGAGATTAGCGATAATATGTGGCTTGCCAAATGCGGAACATTCACCCAAGGGAGCACGAGAAAGCGTGAATTATTTGTCATCAGGCTAAGTCCACGCATTCTATCAGTCTTACCCCATCCGATGAAACTATCGCGTTGCCGGCACGACCATGCAGCAGAACCGAACATCAGACAGGACAAAGGCTTGTCGTTGCAGCTGTAAACTATGTATTTCATATTCTCACCTATAGCTCGATCATAACCAAGATAGTGGTATTGGTCGATCAACGATTTGAACAGTACAAGTTCTTTGCCAGCACTTACTTTGCTGATACGCAAAGGGCGGAGTAATGAAAGCTTTGATTCCACCGGTGTCGTGTCATGCTCAAGATGATTAACTTTGTCGGAACTACCGCATTTTCTCGAAGGCGACTGTGGTGCCGGAAGAGTTATTCTGCCTGCCTTGTCAAGCTCACGTAGCATGTCCCTGCAGGAAATATCTTTCAACTGCCCGTTAGGACTCTGCCAATTCCATATCCTGCATATGTGTTTTGAAATCTTTGTCCGATTCCAATCGGGGTTTTCGGTAATAAGATTCCTTATTTCTTCGACTCTATCTTCAGTTATTTTAGGTCTTGTGCGACACTCCATATCCATACTCTCCAATAAAAAAAATTTCTATAGTATTATATTCGACATAAATATCTAGAGTCCTGCTTTTATATACAATTTTTTTAGTTTTTTTGTGATGCTCATCAGCTCTCAATCTGAAACAGAGGAATCGGTATACCGATTCCTCTGTTTCAGATGTTTTGTTTACTTTTATTACCTACCTCTGACCTGTAACCCAATTTGACAAAATGCTGTTCTTTTTTTGTGAAAAAGATTGGAAAACCCCTATAATTATGATATAATAAATATGAATGGTTTACATAGTGGAAAGCGTTTTAAAATTTGTGGGTAAGAAGGCGATGGATGTGGTGAGACATAACGTTGGTACTACTAAGAAAAACAAAAAATTATGGTGGAATACTTCAATGTTAATGCTTGTATTTGCAGCGATTGCAATATATTTTGCAAAAGGACAGATAGATTTATTTTTAAAAATTTTCTTTATCCAATTCGCAAGTGCACTTGGTTTTTTTGTTTTAGTATTATTAATTGCTTTTACTAAGATGAGAGAGCAGAAAGGAGATAAATATATTAAAGGATATTATGAAGTTTCAAAGGAGGAAGACAATGGCAATAAACCACTATATAAACTAAGAAGTTTATCAGAGCAAACAGCTTCGCATACACGCAAGGTAGTACCATTAGAAGATAAGAACTTTAATTGGAAGGATGAAGAGATTGTAAGGAGTGCGGCAGACGTATGGCAACATAAGAAACCGCAGAAAAAGGAAGAACAAGGGAAAAAAGAGTTCATGCCTTATCGCTCTCCATTTGACCCAATTAATCCTGCTAATAAAGAGGACAATATAAATGCGAAAAGACACTCCGAGCAGGAGCAAAAAGATGTGGAATTAGAAGACTCTCTAGAAGATGCTACGCTACTAGAAATGCATAGGATGTTCGAAGAGGAAGATCGGCAAGAAAAGCAAGAGCGGGAAGAAGCATATGAAGATAATAAATGCCAATTAAGTCCTTTGGCTGACCTTTTATATACCGATGAATCAGATCGTTCCGTATCCATAAATCAACTTAAGAACAATATATGGATGTATCCGCCGATAGGCTTATTAGCAGATAGCGATAGTCAGATATCGGAAGACGAATTGTTAAATGAGATTGATAAAAATGTAGCATTATTAGAAAATACGCTTCATAGTTTTAAAATAGAGGCAAAAATAATCGATGTATCGATAGGCCCTTCTGTTACACGATATGAAATTCAACCTAAAGTAGGGGTTAAAGTAAGTAAAATTGTAAATCTTGCAGATGATATCGCACTAAATTTAGCTGCAAAAGATGTAAGAATAGAAGCGCCAATTCCAGGTAAGGCTGCAGTAGGTATTGAAGTACCCAACAAAAAAGTAATGCCGGTGTTTTTAAAAGAAGTAATTGATAATAATGAATTTACAAAAGACAGCTCGCCCATTATTTTTGGGTTAGGCAAAGACATTACAGGCAATAACATAGTTGTAGATATTTCCAAAATGCCCCATCTATTAATTGCGGGGGCAACAGGGTCTGGTAAAAGTGTGTGTATTAATACGTTGATTACCAGTTTGATTTATAAAGCGACACCTGAGCAAGTGAGAGTGCTGCTGATAGATCCGAAAGTAGTAGAACTAGGCATTTACAATGGCATACCGCATCTACTTATCCCTGTAGTGACCGATGCCAAAAAAGCGGCAGCAGCCCTAGGCTGGGCAGTGCAGGAAATGACAAGGCGATATCAGTTGTTTGCAGAAAATAATGTGAGAGATTTAAAAGGTTTTAATGCCTTAGTAGAAGAAGGCTTCATACAAGAGGAAAAGCTTGCGCAAATAGTGATTATTATTGACGAGCTGGCAGATTTAATGATGGTTGCAGCTAATGAGGCAGAAGATGCGATTTGTAGACTGGCACAAATGGCAAGAGCAGCAGGGATGCACCTTGTGATTGCGACACAAAGACCATCGGTAGATGTAATCACAGGCGTCATTAAAGCTAACATACCTTCCCGTATCTCTTTTGCTGTTTCTTCACAAGTAGATTCTAGAACCATTTTAGATATGGCGGGTGCAGAAAAGCTTTTAGGGAATGGAGATATGCTATTTAGTCCGATGGGGCAGTCAAAACCGCTTCGCGTACAAGGGGCATTTATATCGGAAAAAGAAGTAGAAAAAATCGTATCTCATATAAAGCGTAATGTAAAAGCCGAGTATCAGCAAGAAGTTTTAGAAAGTATTAAATCCCAGGTAGAGCCAAATAAAGAAGTGATGCAAGAAGAAGATGAACTGCTAGAAGATGCAGTGGAAGTAGCATTAGAAAGAGGGCAGGCATCTGCGTCTTTAATACAACGCAAATTTCGTGTAGGATATGCAAGAGCGGCAAGAATATTAGATCAGATGGAAGCGTTAGGCATTGTGAGTAGCCATGAGGGTAGCAAACCGAGAGAGGTACTCATTACAAAAGAAGTGTGGGAAGAAATGAAATTGTAAGGCAGAATCAAGAAAAGTCATTAGAGAAGTAAATTTTCTTGATTGTGCCTAATACTGGAGGTAATAGTTTGAGCGATGCACAGATACTATCTAGGATTGTAGAGAATATTGAAAAGGTTATAGTAGGAAAAAGGAGAGCGGTAGAATTATTGGCTATTGCCCTTGTCTGTGAAGGACATGTTCTCATTGAAGATGTGCCGGGGGTAGGCAAGACGACAATTGTCTCTTCTCTTGCTAAATCACTGAACTTTGAATTTAAGAGGATACAGTTTACACCCGATATTTTGCCTTCTGATATTACAGGTATTACCATATATGATGCGAAAAAAGGGGAGTTTAATTTTCATGCAGGTGCAGTAATGACCAACATTTTATTGGCAGATGAAATTAACAGAACTTCGCCTAAGACACAGTCAAGCCTTTTAGAGGTAATGGAAGAAAGACAAGTGACGGTAGATGGCAAGACATATAAAGTTCCGACACCTTTTATGGTATTAGCGACACAAAATCCCATAGAATATATTGGCACATTTCCACTACCAGAAGCGCAATTAGACCGATTCTTTATGAAAATTAGCATTGGTTATCCTGCAGCAGAAGAAGAGATAAATATTTTAGAGCGATTTAACAAAAAAAGTCCGTTAGAAGAACTAACAAGCGTAGCGGATGTAGAAGTTATTAAATCACTACAACAACATGTAAAAGAGGTGTATGTCGATAAAAGTATCTATAAATACGTAACCGATATTGCCAATCGTACAAGAAAACATCCCGATATTGAATTAGGGGTAAGCCCTAGAGCGTCCCTAGCACTTGTGAAAGCTGCGCAGGGATTGGCTTTATACGGAGGCAGAGATTATGTAATCCCTGATGATGTTAAGAAAATGGCACATCCTGTGTTTAGTCATCGCATGATGCTTAAGCCAGAAGCTAATTTAAAAGAGCTAGATAGCACATTAGTATTAGATAATATTTTATCACAAGTTATTGTTCCAACAAAAGCATAAGAAATTGGAGGTTTTTATGACAAAACGCAATATAGTGTATATACTCATAACCCTGACTTTTCTGATAAGTGCATTATATAGTGGTGAAAAAATTTTGTATGTCATCGCCTATGTTTTGTTAATGTTGCCTATTATTTCAGTCACCCTGTTGTTTGTGACAGTACTTCGATATAAATATTTTGAAAATATTGAGGATGCCAAAGTGCAGCGTGGACAAAGATTTTTGTATGCATTAAACGTATCGAATGAAGACATTTTTATATACCCGTATATTAAAGCTGTTTTTTATAAAGGGGATATGATGCTAGGCGATGCTTTTGATGATTGCCTTTTTTATCTTTGGCCAGGTAAAAGTTATTCCCTACAAAAAGAAGTTTACTGTAACCATATTGGTGTATATGATGTAGGGGTAAAGTCTTTTGAATTTAGAGACTTTTTCGGATTTTTCAACCTAAGCACATCTTTTATGCATGATAAAAAACAGATAAAGGTATATCCACGTATTATACCGCTACAAAAATTTAATCTTCTTTGCACAGCATATAAAGATTCGAGTCAATCAAGTGTTGAAAATGGCATGGAAGATCGTACTGAAATTACAGAAGTTAAAAAATATGCAAGTGGTGAATCACTTAAAAATATCCATTGGAAATTGTCAGCTAAACGCAACGAATTAATGACTAAAAAATTTAACAGCTCACAAAACCGCAATGTATATGTATATTGTGATATGAATATAAAGCATCAAGAAGAATTTTTAGATGTGAGAGACATGATAATTGAATCTTGTATTGCAGTTTTAAACAATTGTTTGGCAAGAGGCATTCCGGCTACATTATTTTTAAATAATTCACAAATGAAGACCATACCCATTAATAATCGAAAAAGTTTTGAAGCTGTTTATGAGATGTTTTTTAAGATGCCATTTGAGCAACAAGGTATAAGCTTAGCACATATTATACATGCTAATCAGCAAAGAGCTATACACTCAAAAGATACGATTTTAATTACAGGCAATACGAGTGAAGATTTATTTAATAGTAGTATACGGCTAAAGGTATCAGGCGAAGAAATCGGATTTATTTATACTGCTCCTAGAGGTGCAAAAGAAAGTACGTTTGACCAAAAGTTCATACAGGGATTGATGGAAAATGGTATTAACACGTATATCTTACACAGTGTCGATGATATTCAAAGAGTGTTAGAACAAACAGGGTAATAAGTAGAGGTGGAGAATATGATAAAACACAGCGTGATTAATCGCATTATATATAGCATTTTTGCAGTATTATATAGCTGGGCACTAACCGCCTGTATAGTGGTTACGATGAATTTTGAAGTGCAAAAAAGCTTTATTTTTTTATGCTGCTTACTTTTGGTCGTTTTCCTTAATATGTTGTATATCAATAAAAAAACACTAATAGGCGGAGGTGTTTTTGCTGTCATGGGTATAGCGTATACCCTATACTATTTAAGAGCCACCGATAAGCTAGATATGTTAAGAAATGATGTGCTCGCCACCATGCAGTGGTTCTACGGTTATATTATGGGGTATGTACAGTTAGATAGTCAGTATAGCGTTTATATTACTATTGTTATGACGCTTATGATTTGTGCATATGTTTTTTGGGCAATGGTGCGTAATCTTTATTTTTATATCCTACTAAGTTGCGGGCTTATCTATATGATTTTCACATTAGTACTGGGGTTTGAGATTTATGTGTGGGGATTTATGGTGTATGGGTTGTGCATACTTTGTTTGATGGTGAGAGAGCGGGCCTATAAACTAAAAAAATATTTATCTAATGCAGATGAATATACAGAACCTTTAATAATGGCAGGCGCTATGCCTTTTATTGCGATTGTTTTACTAAGTGCTTATTGGATTGCGGGGACAAGTGAACAATATCAAATGCAATGGATGCACACGAAGGTAGCAGACTTGAATAATTGGTATGCAGTGCAAGATTGGCACTGGTCTAACGGTTATGGCTACGGCTATGGTACAGGGAACAATTTTTCACTGGTAAGTACGGGTTTTCAGCCTAATCGGGATAGCATCGGTGGAGATGTAGCGATTGATGAGCGGCTCGTAATGAACGTAAAAGCAGATCGAAGGCTATATCTAAAAGGTTCGATACGAGATTATTATACAGGGAATAATTGGATTAGTACACGTGTAAAAGAATTTGCTATTAAAGATCCTCGTATTGATGGATATGTGACGGATAGCTATTATAGCAGTAAGCCCATGTTTTTTGCTTTGTTAAAATATTTACAGGTGGATCCAAGAAAATTTAAACAGTTATATGACGAAGTGTTTATAACAGGAGAGGTAGAAATAGCCCATGTGAATCTAAGGACCAATACATTATTTTATCCAGATAATTTAGTAGAACTATTAGATATATCAGATTATAGTGAACTATTGATGAACAGTAATGGTGAATTTTATTTCCCGGGTCGGAGAAGAAATGACCATGTGTATAAGTCTGATTATCGCATTATTGATCGTAGTAATCCTGTAACAGAAGAGATTTTGAAGCAAAGCACGCGTATGGAAAATGCAGGGATAGCGACTGAAAATAAAAACATTATTGAAAAATATGATGAAGTCTATGAAAAGTATACGGTAACCGATAATGTTTCACTACTTGTGCGCAATCTAGCAAGAGAAATTACAGAGGATTCGGATAACAGGTATGATAAGACAGTAGCGATAGAGCAGTATTTGAGTCAGCAGTATACCTATACACTTACTCCTGGATATACACCAGCAGATAGAGACTTTGTAGAACACTTTTTATTTGAATCACAAAAAGGGTATTGTACCTATTACGCCAGTGCCATGACAGTTATGGTGCGCTCACTTGGGATACCAGCAAGATACGTAGAAGGATTTGTGATGCCTATTAGAAGCGGGGAAGATGGTATTTATCGTGTGACAACCAAGCTCTCACATGCTTGGGTAGAGGTGTTTTTTGATGGATTTGGGTGGGTGCGTTTTGAGCCTACATCACCCTATCAGCAAATATTTCATGCAACACCAGAGGAGCTTCAGCGAAATGCAGGAGAGCATTACTATCAAGAGTATGATATGTATGATGAATATATGAGACATTTAATGGGAGAAATGGATTTGTACGGATTAGACGATTTTGAGTTCGATCCCTCTAAAGTAGAGCAAGAAGAGCAGTTGCCACAACAAACATTTATGTGGAACTATATACTATTAGCATTACTGAGCACTTTAATTGCAGTAGTGTCGATCGTATTTATTCGTAGAGTATTATTTGTATATTGGATTAAAAAATATCGAGACAAAGAAGCAACACAGAGTGTATTGCGGTATTATGGCGATATTGTAAAATTGATGAGCTTTTATAACTGCCCTGTAAAGACAGGTGATACACCGCTTGAACATGCTGCACTTGTAGATAAATGGTTTGTTAGCCGTGGGGATGACTTTACTGCTATTACACAGTTATATATAAAAGCGCAATACGGTAAAAAGATACTAACCGAAGAGGAGAAAAATAAAGTCATACATTTTTATGATAACGTAATCAATGATTTGAAGCATTATTTGAATAAAGGATATTTTTATTATTATAAGTATATTACGTTGCAAATATAAAAAGATAGTATTGGGAATTATATAGAATAATATTTGCTCTGAACGCAAAAAGAAAACGTGGCGGTAATTAATAATTCTTACTGCCACGTTTAATATTATTTGTTTACGACATTTTGTGGATTTTTTGCTAAAAACTTTTCAAGATTATCTACCGCAGTATCCATAAGGCGTTGTCTTGATTCTTTAGGTGCCCATGCAATGTGCGGGGTAATGATACAATTTTCGGTATGCATAAGTGGATTATCTGCTGTTGGTGGTTCAGCCGACAATACATCTACGGCTGCACCAGCTACTTTTCCTGCTTTTAGTGCCATAGCTAAGTCATTTTCATCAATCAAAGGACCACGAGAAGTGTTGATAATCATAACGCCGTCTTTCATTTTTGCAATAGATGCTTTGTTAATAATACCTTTGGTACTTTCAAACAGCGGACAATGTAAACTAATAACATCCGCAGTGGCTAGAAGATTTTCAAGTGTTGTATAGCGAAGCATATCTGTTTCTAATGATTTATCTTCATATGCATCATACACAGCGACATTCATCCCCAAAGCTTGTGCAATTTTAGCAACCGCCTGCCCAATTCTGCCAAATCCGATAATGCCCATAGTTTTGCCTGCTAGCTCTACGAGTGGATAATCCCAAAAACAAAAATCAGGACAAGTAGACCACGCTCCTTGTTTTACGCGGCTACTGTGTTCACCTACATGATGACACAATTCAAGCAGCAGTGCAAATGTCATTTGTGCCACAGCGCTGGTACCGTATGTAGGAATATTTGTAACGACAATGCCTTTATCTTTTGCTGCAATTACATCTACCACATTATATCCTGTAGCAAGCACCCCTACATATTTTAGCGATGGTAAGCTTTCAAATGTTTGTTTGGTGAGTGGAGTTTTATTGGTGAAAACAATCTCGGCATCTTTTGCTCTTTCAATAATTTTATCGCTTGGGGTGCGTTCATATACCGTTACGTCTCCTAAAGCTTTTAATCCTTCCCAGCTTAAGTCACCAGGATTCAATGTGTAACCATCTAGTATAACAATTTTCATAATCTAACATCTCCTTTTTTTTTAATAGTTGTTCCCATTTTTATCATGCGCATAGCTCTTTCTGCTGCTTGTATTAGCAGCTCATCGGTATTTGCAATTGCTTCTTCTAGTGTCATAGGGGCGTTTACGCAGCTTATAATGCTATCGATGCCGCTTTCATAGATAGTGGGAGAAAGCGCGCCGATACTTCCGACAATTGCAAGTACAGGAATATTATACTTTTTTGCTCTTGTAGCTATCCCTACAGGGACTTTTCCATACATAGACTGACTATCCATTTTTCCTTCACCAGTAATCACAAGATGCGCATTTTTTAGATGGTCGTCTATGTTTATAGCGTCTAATACGTTATCGATACCAGGTTTTAGCGTCGCATTACAAAAAACCATTAGCCCTGCACCTAGGCCGCCTGCTGCGCCACCACCTTTAATATTATCCATTTCCACACATAACTGCGTTTTAACCGTATTAGCTAAATGCTTTAAATTAGCGTCTAACTGCGTCACCATTTTAGGCGTTGCGCCTTTTTGTGGGCCATAGACGGCAGAAGCACCTTCTTTGCCGCATAAGGGATTGGTCACATCACAAGCAACAGTGATATTGGTATTTTTAATGCGAGGATCTAGTGAAGACATATCAATCGATACCAGGTTAGCAATAGCACCGCCGCCATATCCTATTTCATTACCATGAGCATCTTTAAAAGAAATGCCTAGTGCTTGTGCCATGCCGACGCCACCATCATTAGTAGCGCTTCCCCCAATACCTATGATAATATTGCTACAGCCATCATCTAAAGCAGCTTTGATGAGCTGCCCTGTACCATAGGTGGTAGTGATAAGAGGGTTTTTCAAATTTTCAGAAACTAATGGAAGACCAGAAGCCTCTGCCATTTCGACAACGGCAACACGATTATTTAAAAGACCATAGGATGCTTTTATGGTCTTGCCTAAAGGCCCGATGACGTTTTGTTGTTTTATAATACCGCCATTAGCCGTTACCATAGCTTCTACAGTACCTTCACCGCCGTCTGCAACAGGAAATTTTATGCAATTAACTTCAGGCAATACTTTTTGAATACCTTGCGTAATAAGATGCGTTGCCCGTATGGCAGATATACTTCCTTTAAATGAATCGGGTGCAATGACAATGTTCATTTTGGTTTCTCCTTACTCTGTAAAAATATTAAGATAACGTACTTCTTCTGAGAGAGGCATTACTTCATGCTGCTCACATGCATCAAAATACAAACTATCTCCATCAGATAAAAGATAGGTTAGGCTGCCCACGCGAAATTTAATATCGCCGCTCAGTACATAAATAAACTCTTCGCCTGTATGTGATACATTATGCATTTGTACTTCCCCTTTTTTAGCAGCAATTAAAAAGGGCTGCATTTTCTTCTGTATATGTTCAGCGGCAAAGGTGAAAATAGCGTAAGCAGTATCTGTCCTAAACATGTTACTATCTTCGATAGCGTGCTTAGGTGTAAAGATAGCACTTTTATAAGTACCTTCTTCAATTAGAGAGGCACTTTTAACGCCAAGCGCCTCAGCAATTTTAGAGAGAGTACCCAAAGAAGGTGCAATTTTGCCGTTTTCAATCTTAGACAGGAGACTGCGTGTAAATCCACAAGTATCAGCGATGTCTTGCAGCGTAAGTTTTTGCTGCAGGCGTAGCTTACGTATGCGTTTTCCAACTTCCATGGAGTTCCTCCCAACTTACATCATATGTTTAGTATAATTCAACCTTGTTGAATTGTCAAGGACATTTAAAATTTCATTGAAAATCATCCCACGTCATGTTTTTAAGCTAAACTATTGACAACGCAAAGGGAATATAGTACAGTAAAATCAACGAAGTAGGATTCATTGATTTATAGTGATTAAATCGTTTAGGAATAAATAGATGGTGGTGGATAATGAAGTGAATGATGAAACACTAAGATATTCAAGGCAAATGATTTTACAAGGTATAGGGTATGATGGGCAGCAGAAATTAAAGCAGGCAAAAGCACTTGTGGTAGGGGCAGGAGGATTAGGCTCTCCAGTCCTCACTTATTTAGCGGCTGCGGGAGTCGGTACGATTGGTATAGCTGATTTTGACACGGTTACCATATCAAATTTAAACAGACAAACACTTCATTTTACTGAAGACATTGGTAGAAAAAAAGTGGATTCAGCATGTGAGAAAATGACAAAGCTAAATCCAGATTTAAGTGTAGTTAAACATCAAACTAGAATCAATATAGACAATGTTGAAGAAATTATCAGTGCGTATGATATTATCATTGACGCTACAGATAATTTTCCTATTCGATATTTAATCAGTGATGCGTGTTATTTCATGGGAAAGCCAGTTATTGAAGGTGCTGCTACAGGATATGATGGTATACTTATGACCATTATACCAGGCAAGACACCGTGTTATAGATGTCTATATCCAATGCCCCCTGCTGATGGTGTTATGCCTACATGTAGTGATGTAGGCATATTAGGAATGGTCACAGGGATTATAGGCTCGATTCAGGCGTTAGAAGCTGTAAAAATTATACTCGGTCTCGGAGAAACGGTTTCAGGTAGAATCCTAACCTTTGATGCACTGACAACTAGCTTTCGGGAAGTGAAATGGAGAAGAAGACAAGAATGCCCCCTATGCGGCAAAAATCCTACAATTAAAGAATTGGTGCAATATGAAGTCAAGTGTAAGCTTAAAATTTTATAGGCTATCTATTTTTTCACTAACTTACATACCCCAATTTTTCAGAAATTATTTTTGCTATTTCCTTTACCTGCTCTTCTACAAAAGGCAATTTTCCTTCATTCATTCTACTGGTAGGACCTGATACGCTAATACTTGCTACAATTTTTTTAGTGTAGTCATATACAGGTGCAGCAAGACATCTAGCACCAATTTCACATTCTTCATTATCGAGTGCATAACCTTTTGCTTGGATATCTTTTAGCTCAGCAACTAACTTTTCTTTTGTAGTGATGGTATGATGCGTAAGTGAACAAAGCCCTTTTTGAGCAATAATGGTATTTAACTTTTCTTCATCGTAATTAAGAAGAAGCAGTTTTCCCACACCTGTACTGTGTAGCGGTGCTCTTCTACCGATACGTTGCATAGCTTTTAACATGTTGTCAGGGCCGTCTACCACATCAATGTATACCACTTCCAAATTTTCTTCTACCGCTAGACAGGCAGATTCATTGCATTTATCTGATAGTCGAATTAAATAAGGTCTAGCAATATCACGAATACTCAGTTGTGAACTGACCAAGTCACCAATTTGACAAAATTTCATTGAAAGCGAATACTTTAATGTCTCAGGGTCTTGGTTAACATAGTGAAATGTCATCAGTGTATTTAAAAATCTTAGTACCGTGCTTGCAGGTAAGCTTAAGCTAGCAGCAATATCTTGAAGACGCATGGCACCTCTGTTTTGTGCCATAATTTCTATAATTTGAAATACTTTTTCAACCGATTGATTTTTTTTAGCAGATTTTGTTTTTAACGTAGCATCACTCACGGTACATTCTCCTTTTGGTTTATTGCGAATATATTTATTTAGTGTAACAAATATTACAGAAAAATGCAACAGGAATTTTAAAGAGCTTCAATTCGGAATTTGAAAATTACTTAAAAATTATGCTATACTTTACCTAGAATCGGATCTAGGCACTTTTTCACTTCTGTGTCGCACGATGAATATAATTGAATAAACTCAAGGAAGCC
>SKGK01000030.1 GCA_007117465.1 Clostridia bacterium
GTGACTCGCCGCGCTGAGGTTTTGTTTTTGGTTCAGTCTTTGTCGGACCAGGGAGCTGACTCTGACGATTTTGACGCGTTGATTGCTTTTGGTGTGGCTGAGTCCCAGCTGGCTGAGGCGTCTGAACTTTTGGGGGTGGAGTTCTGATGGTGGCGACGTGGCGGGCGATTTGGATTCTGATTGGGTTGGGTGCTGGCCTGGTCTTGGTTCCGGCTTGGTTGGGGTTGCTCAACGGGTTGACGCTTTTGGGTGTGCTGTGTTGTGTGGCCGCTTTGACTTTCATTGTGCAGAGGGGGTGGGAGTGATGAGGGTTGGTGAACTTTATGAGGAGACGATTTTGGTGTCTCACTCGAATGACCATTTCATGTTGGGTATTCGTGAGGCTCGTGAGTTGCGTGACCAGTTGACGGTTGCGTTGCGTGACAGGCAAGATTTGGAGTTTCCTGAGGAGGACGGATGATTTCGCGGGATGACATTGATTTGGTGTGGAGCCTTGTGAAGGCGTCTGAGGCTGTGGGATACCATGGCGCGGGTTTGGACACTGAGGAGAAGATTGAGGCGTTCACGGAGGCGTTTCAGGAGCGTCAGGACCTGTTTGGGATGGTGTTGAGGAGGATGGCTGATGGGTGACCCGGTTGACCGGTTTTTGGTCGAGTTGGAACGTGAGCTCGATGATGCGAATCAGTCCTATTGGGACGCGGGGTTGAATGTGGTCGCGCGTGCTGTGTGGGACGAGCGAATCAACGCTATTGAGACCATCCGCGACGTGGTGGTGACGGTTTGTGATGATAGAGGCGTCTAGGTTTCTGGCGTCTAAGAGTTTGGATGAGGCTGGCTGGTTGTCTGCCCGTTCGGGTGGTGTGACAGCGACTCAGGTGGCTCGTGCGTCCACACCAAAGGGGTTTGAGGGTGAGGTGGTGGCGCTCCAGAACCCGGAACCAGTGGAGGACAATCCGTTCATGGCGTGGGGTCGTGAGGCTGAGCCTCGAATCGGGATGTGGTTGAAAGACCGTTTTGGTGTGTTGCCCATTGACTGGGTGATTCGTCACGAGACGGTTGCAGAGTTCCTGGCGTCACCTGACGGTTTGTCTGTTTCACACGCGACCATTTGTGAGATTAAGACGACGGGGAAGCCGTGGGAGTCGTACAAGACCGCGCCGATTCATTACCGTCGACAGATTCAGTGGCAACTTTTCGTGACGGGTGCTGAGGAGTGTGTTTTTGCGTGGATGTGGCGTGTGGAGTCTGGGTCTGGTTTTGCGGATGGGTGGTTTGAGCCTCGTGTTGAGGTGGTGGGTGTTGATTTGGGGATGAGGTCGGATTTGGTTGGTGTGGCTGAGGCGTTTTTGGTGGAGCGTGAGTCGAGGGTTTTTGGGTTGTGACACGCCGACGATTTGACACACCTCTGGTTATCCCTTACCATTAGAGTATCAACCACACCCCACAGGAAGGGAAACAAAATGACCACCATCACTCACCACGACGTTCTGGCCAGTAAGACCATGGACGAGCTCGCTGAGCGTTTCGCATATTGCACACGGGCCAACCAGTTCGACCTCGCTAACGAAATCTATTTCGCCATGTACGCGAAAGCGGTTCGTGACCTAGAAGACGAAAGCTGGTTGCCTTTGAGCCACCCGTCGTCGAACGGCTCACCCTCCGACAACCGGAACGCCCACGCGATTTGCGACATCTACATTCGTGACGCTTGGCACAACCGCTAGGTCGAAACCGGCTTCGGCCGGTCTGTGGGTGAGGCCCACACTGATGAGACCACTAGGAAGGGAATCGAAATGGAAACCACATGGAAAGTAACTGAGGCGTTTGGTACTGAGGCTCAGATTAAGCGTCTCAAAAATGAGGCGATTGGAATTGCTGGGGCGACTGGTTCGGTCGGAGCGACCGCTTCTGAGTCGACCTGGGACCAGGAGACAAATGAGACCGTTGACGTAGCTCGTGTGACTGTCGAGCGAGTCCGGGCTGAGGTTCACGTCCCACGACGGATGGTTGTCCACGGCATCCTCTAGGTCGAAACCGGCTTCGGCCGGTCTGCCAGTAGGGCTGGCACTGATGAGACCAAAGGGAGGGGAAATGAGGACAAAATATCGACCGGTGACAGTGGTGCAGAACGGACACATGATTCGCCGCATCACAAACGGAAGCCGTGTCTATTGGACGTTACGGGTTGGGGCTGACAGAATCCGTTTCACCACTTTGAAAGGTGCTAAGCGGTTCGCGGACGGCCAGCCAAACGACTAGAGGTCGAAACCACCTTGGGGTGGTCTGGCGGTAAATCCGTCACTGATGAGACCAAAATGAGGAGGGAGTCCCAATGGGACAAACACTAGAAGACTTGGGGGTTGCTCGTAGAGAGCACCTGGAACAGGTTCGTGATATTGAGGCTCAAATGATTGAGCTGGTCGAGGAGGGTTTCGCGGCGAGAGAGTCGCTTCGGTCTTTGGCTCAACGTGCTGGCGTGACTCACCCGACGATTGCGAAATGGTTGTCTCGATGAGTGTGAACAGTTATGTGTTGGCTGGTGACCTGCTGGCTGAGGCTCACCGTGTTTTGACTGTCGACCAATATCGGAAGGTGTTGAAGACTGTTCGTGGCCTCGTGCGTGAGTCCGCGAGATTACCTGGTCCCGACTTGGGTCCGTTTGTTACTTGGTCCCCGTTTGGGACCTCGATTGAGGAGGAATGATGGCAAGGTTTAACCCTGACGAATACACCACGGTGGCTGAGCGGATTGACCGCTTTTGGGCTAAGTATCCCACGGGCCGGATTGCGACGGAGCTGGTTCATTTTGAGCCTGGTCAGTGTGTGGTTCGTGCTGAGATATACACCGACCGTGATGAAGTTCACCCTGTGACGTCTGATTATGCTGAGGAGCGCATCGATGGCGGACCTGTTAACAAAACCAGCATGGTCGAAAATTGCGTCACCTCTTCAATCGGGAGAGCTCTGGCTGACCTGGGTGGTGAGTTCACTGGGTCGAAGCGTGCGTCTCGTGAGGAGATGGAAAAGGTGGAGCGGCTAAAGTCTGCCCCAACGGTTCAACCGGTCCCTGATTCTTTTTGGACGAGCATCTCCCAGGTTGTTTCGGTGGATGACCTGGGTGAGCTGTGGAAAGAGGCCCTCTCTGGTGGGTACTCTCAGAGCGTGTTGAAAGACTTCCAGAAGCGGAAAGAGGAGCTCTCATGAGTTTGACCCCTGAACAGCTCATTTCGACTCTGAGTCAGATTTCGCGTGACATTGATGAGACGACGAAAGACCTGGTCCAGTTGGACCGGAAAGCGGTCGAGGCTCGCGCTGAGTACCGTGTGGAGTTCGCTGGAGTGTTCCTGAACTGTGAGGGCTCGATTGAGCTGAGGAAGCGTTTGGCAGAGATTGAGACCCAGAGTGCCTATTTGAAGGCCGAAATCGCTGAACAGGAGCTGAGGGCCGCTGGTCATTCAATCCGTGCTCTCCGTGACCGTCTGGATGTCGGTCGGTCGTTGAACGCGTTGGCTCGGATGGAATGGGGGACGTCGTGACTCGTGAGGCTGTGATGTTTGTGGTTCCTGGTGAGCCTCGGTCGAAGGGTCGTCCGCGTTTGGGTCGTAATGGTCGAACCTATACACCGGCCGCGACGCGTGAGGCTGAGAAGGCTGTTGAACAGGCCTGGCAGATTGCGACGACAGGTCCGACTGGTACGCGGATGGTCCATGACCGTATTGGTGTGGAGATTGGGTTCGTGTGCAAGCATCGGA
Source organism: Clostridia bacterium (assembly GCA_007117465.1). GTDB lineage: Bacteria > Bacillota > Clostridia > SK-Y3 > SK-Y3 > SKGK01. The sequence goes on from SKGK01000030.1 coordinate 3,752, forward strand.
GGAGACGTGATTTGGACAACATGGCGAAACTGGTGTTGGATGCGTTGAACGGTCTGGCCTATGTGGATGATGAGCAGATTGATTTGATGACGGTTCAGCGGATGTGGACGTCTGGTGAGCCTGAGACGCGTGTGATGATTTGGAGTCTGGGCGAATGAGTATCGGAAAAAAGTCCAAGGCGAATGTTGCGCGTGTCCGTGAAAAAATATACGCCAGGGACGGGTTCGTGTGTGTTGCGTCTGTGTGGGGTTCTCAGTGTCGTGGACAGTTGACTATTCAGCACGCTGTGAAACGTGGGATGGGTGGGTCTCAACTGTTTGACACGCCAAAGTTTTTGAGGACGATGTGTGCTCGTCATAACGACCTTGACGCGTCGGATGCGACGTTCAGGAGAATGTCTCTCATGAATGGGTGGTCGATGATGCGTCAGGAGGCGA
>SKGK01000163.1 GCA_007117465.1 Clostridia bacterium
ATACAAAGAGCTATTAGCAGCCGCTTATTAAAATAGTAATTTAACAAAAAAATTATTAACCTTTTTGGTGCTTAATGCATATTATAAATTGAGACTGACTTAGGAAGCATCACGAAAAATTAGCCGTCACTATTGGCTTGATATTTTCTTTATGATGCCTTAAGTAACAAAGGGGGTTAATGAGATGGCTGAAGCAAACACAGATTTTTTCTTTGGCGGAGGATTTGGCACGCAATGGATCTGGATTATTGTAATTGTAATTTTATTCTTGTGCTTCTGTAATTACCCAACTTACAGATGCAGATAGTATATTTGTGAGTAACAGTATACTTATGAAATAAGTAAAAACATTAACCTTTTTTCCTTTTATGCATATTATAAAGTGAAAGTAATTCAAAATAGAGGGGGTTAATGAGATGGCTGAAGCGAAAACAGATTTTTTATTTGGTACAGGATGTAGTAGCCAATTTATTTGGATTATAGTGATTGTTATTTTGTTCCTTTGCTTATGTAGTTTCCCGGGTGGATTCTAGAACAGAGGGCAAAAATGGAGAAAGAAGCATTAATGTTGCTTTCTCCATTTTTTTGGTGCTTATAAAAGTTTATTTAACATCAAACTAATGAAAGTTGTTGGCTTTCATTATCTTGTTGCTTTAGATATTTACCGGTTGCGGGAAGGTTTTTAGTCCGATAATAATCTATATCTTCAAAAGTAACGGCTTCAATAGGCAAAAGCTTTAACATACGACTTCCTTTTTTGGGCTTTAGTACCTGTACACCCTGAGAATCGCGGGTAGTTTTGGGGTTTATATTCTCTGTGTTAAAAATTAATACTTTATCAATACTGCTAAAGGCAACAAGTTCTATTTCTTGACCTTCAGGAAGATAAGTTATATAAACTAACTTTGCACTGGTATGGTAAGCATTGGCGAGTTTTTTTCGGTTGGTTTTAGTCGCGTAGCTTATTAGCTCTATTTTAGCTGCCTTTCCATTGTCAAAGGCAAAAAACATATTTCCTATATAATCTTGAGTACCTACGATATAAATAATTCTCTCATCGGGTTCTAACTGTAAAAGGTTAGGTAAATATTCACCCAAGGTACTGGCTTTGCAGTCACTAATTTCATGCACTTTTAATTTGTACACGGTACATTTATTACTAAAAAGCAGTAGGTCTGACTTATTAGAAGTATCAATTTCTTGCATCATTGCATCATCATCTTTTAATTTTTGCTCTGAACCTCCCCGAAGTGAAGCAAGAGAGATTTTTTTGAGATAATTTTGCTTAGTAATGAAAATCTTAACATTATACTCTTCAATTAAGTGTTCTTGGGTGATTGTTTGTACGTTTTTCTCGTGAATTAGTTCTGTAAGACGATCTTTGCCATACTTAGCTGAAATTTCTCGCAGTTGTTTGCGTATAATGCTTTTGATTTTTGTATCGTTTTCTAAGGTGGATGTTAAATCTTTAATTTCCTTCTCTAAATTGTCAATTTCATTGGTGCGTTTAAGAATATATTCTTCGTTAAGGTTTCTTAAACGAATCTCTGCAATGAACTCTGCTTGGACTTGATCAATTTCAAACCCACTAATTAAATTAGGTACAACATCTATCTCTAATTTTGTATTACGAATAATTGCAATGGCTTTGTCGATGTCTAACAATATCTTTTTTAAACCTCTTAAAAGATGTAGTTTTTCAGATTTTTTATCAATCGCAAAACGCAATAATTTTTTGATGCAGTTTATTCTAAATGCTGTCCATGCATGTAAGATTGGTTTGATACCAAGTGTCTGTGGTTTGCCATCAATAAGCACATTGAAATTGCAACTAAAGGAGTCTTGTAGAGGCGTTAGTTTAAATAAAATATTCATGAGTTTATCGGCATCTACATTGCGCTTTAAGTCTAAAGTGACTTTCAAACCATTTAAGTCTGTTTCATCTCTGATATCTGTAATATCTTTGAGTTTACTGCTTTTGACGAGGTCTACAATTTTATCAATCACTGCTTCAGCTGTCGTTGTATAAGGAAGTTCATAAATTTCCAGACAATTATTTTGTGCATCATATCTGTATTTAGAGCGCAGTTTAAAACTACCTTTACCCGTTTGATAAATACGTTTGATATCACTCGGATTATAGATTAGTTGACCACCAGAAGGAAAATCGGGTGCGGTTAATGTGTCTATGATATTAATATTTTCATTTTTAAGGTATGCAATGGTTGTTTCGCATACTTCTTTCAAATTAAAGCTACATAGATTACTAGCCATTCCTACAGCGATGCCTTGGTTGTTATTTACCAGTATATTGGGAAATGTGGTAGGGAGTAGTAACGGCTCTTTTAGCGTACCGTCATAATTATCAATAAAATCCACCGTATTTTTATCAATATCTCTAAAAAGCTCATTGCAAATGGTATCTAGTTTTACTTCTGTATACCTTGGCGCAGCGTAAGCCATGTCCCTAGCATATTGTTTGCCAAAATTACCTTTAGAATCTATCAAAGGGTGTAAAAGCGCAGCATGTCCACGCGTCAAGCGGACTAATGTTTCGTAGATTGCCATATCTCCATGCGGATTTAGCTTCATGGTTTGTCCAACGACATTAGCGGACTTGGTGCGATTCCCCTTTAATAGTCCCATTTTATACATGGTAAACAGTAATTTGCGATGAGAAGGTTTAAATCCATCGATTTCAGGAATCGCTCTTGATACAATAACACTCATTGCATAAGGCATATAATTATTTTTAAGTGTATCCGTTATTTTTTGTTCCATAAAATAAGATTTTGCCATTATTCATTCACCTCTTTTATTTATCTTAGTACTTTCGAAAAATCATAGTGCCTATATATTCAGAAGTCAAAGGTCGGAATACGTTTTACTTCCTGAGCAATTTTCTACTCCCTAATGCACTTCTGTTAAATCAATATATTCATGCCCATTAGATGCAATAAAATCTTTTCGTGCTTGTAGATTATCACCAAGGAGCATATCAAACGTTTTTTGCGTTGATTCAACATCTTCAGGGAGTACTTGAATTAATCGTCTGGTTTCTGGGTTCATAGTTGTTTGCCACATCATTTCAGGCTCATTTTCACCTAGTCCCTTTGAGCGTTGAAGCGTATATTTTGTTTTTGCTTTTGCAAGAAAGGCTGTTTTTTCGTTTTCTGTATAAGCAAAGCAAGTTTTTTTACCCATTGTAATCTCGTATAAAGGTGACTCTGCAATGTAAACTTTTTGCTTTTCAATCAGGGTAGGTACTAAGCGATATAACATGGTTAAAATCAGTGTCCTAATTTGAAAGCCATCTACGTCTGCGTCTGTACAGATAATAATCTTATGCCATCTTAGGTTTTCAAGGTCGAAGGAATGCAAATCACGTGCATGTTTTGATTTGATTTCCACACCGCAGCCAAGTACTTTTAGTAAGTCAACAATAATATCATTTTTAAATATCTTATCATAATCTGCCTTTAAGCAGTTAAGGATTTTCCCTCTTACCGGAATGATGGCTTGAAACTCGGCATCTCGACCTAATTTACAGGCGCCCAGTGCAGAATCACCTTCCACGATGTAGAGCTCTCTTTTTTCTAAATCTTTTGACCGACAATCCACAAATTTTTGCACACGATTGTTTATATCCAGTGCACCGCCTAGTTTTTTCTTTATATTAATACGTGTTTTTTCAGCTTTTTCTCGACTTCTTTTGTTAATGAGCATTTGGTCTGCGATTTTTTCAGCTTCTTCTTTGTGCTCAATAAAATAGATTTCTAGTTTTTCTTTTAGAAAATCGGTCATGCATTCTTGGATGAATTTATTGGTGATTGCTTTTTTAGTCTGATTTTCATAGCTTGTTACAGTAGAAAAAGAATTACTAACCAGTATTAAGCTGTCCTGTATATCGGTAAAGGTAATCTTACTTTCATTTTTAGTATATTTACCGTTGTTTTTTAGGTACTGATCAATAGCATAAGTAAACGCATTTTTTACAGCACGATCAGGAGAGCCACCATGTTGTAGAAAGCTGGAGTTATGGTAATATTCTAATAAAGTATTTTCATTATTAAAACAAAAACTCATCTGCAGCTTTACTTTGTATGCTGGTTTATCTTCCCTGTCTTTTCCTCTTTTCTCTGTTTCAAAGTACTGAATACGGGTCATTTCTTTATTATCACTGATTTCTTTTACATAGTCAACAATGCCATTTGGATAGCAAAATTCATGAGGATCAAAGGTGCGCTGACCATTTTCGATATCTTCTAATTCATCATATAATTTAAAGGTTAGTCCAGCGTTTACAACCGCTTGTTTTTTGAGCATTGTCTGATAATAGGCAAGAGGAATATTGATATCTGTAAAAACAGCTAAATCAGGCTTCCATTTAATAATGGTTTGAGTATGTTCATATTTGCATTCTTCTTTTTTAAGCCCTCCGATATTTTCTCCTTTTTCAAAATGAAGGTCATAGCGATAACCATCACGGTATACTGTAACATCCATGTACTTAGAACTATATTGTGTAGCACAGCTACCTAAACCATTTAAGCCTAAACTAAATTCATAATTTTCTCCTGTATTGGTTTTATATTTTCCGCCCGCATACAATTCACAAAAGACAAGTTCCCAGTTATAGCGCTGTTCATTGGTATTATAGTCAAGTGGAATACCTCTTCCGTTGTCTTTAATCATAATGGCGTTATCTAAAAATCTTGTCACTTCAATGACGTTCCCATATCCTTCTCTTGCTTCATCGATGGCATTAGATAAAATTTCAAATACAGAGTGCTGACAACCTTCTAATCCATCAGAACCAAAAATAACTCCAGGGCGCAGTCGAACGCGGTCTGCACCTTTAAGTGATGATATGCTTTCATTACCATATGTTTGTTTTTTATCTTCAAGCATTAAGACCCCACCTTTTATCTATTTAAAAAATCATAAATTTCTACCTCTTCCACAATACATGAAACCTACGTTCGTGTCAAGATTTTTTGCAAAATTACTTGCAAATTTTTTAAATATAACGTATAATATTTATAACATATAAATATTATACGTTATATTTGTAAAGCAAGAAAATAAAGTATAAAAAATTGGACGGTTAGTTGGAGGTGGGAAAATGGAAGATATTAGTTTGGCTTGTCATCGCAATTTTATGCATCTTAGCTGGAAAATTATGCATCGTTCTAGAAAGAATTTAGCCGAACTCGGACTTGCTTGGAACCAGTATTCAGTGCTTAGAAGCCTTGAGCAAGGAGAAGGAATGACGCCTTCGCAGATTAGTAGCAAATGTTTGAAAGAAAACAGTAATGTCACGGCGCTTGTAGATTTTTTGCAAGAAAAAGGATGGGTAGCACGTGTTCATGATGCACATGACAGGAGAAGTATACGCGTTGTGTTAACGGATGAAGGGGTAATTATGCGAGAGCAGATCATTCAAAATCATCATCAATTCATAAAAGAATTATATGAAGGAATTGATATAAAAGATATGGAAGTCTTTTTAAAAATGCTTAAAAAGTTTGAAAAGCAAATCATGTGATGGGGTGTAATTTTGAAAAGAATATTTGATTTTATAAAAAAACATAAATGGACATATATAAAAGGTATTTTCCTGCTTATTATGATTAATATGCTGCAGCTTGCAATTCCTAAAATTACCGGCGATCTTATTGACGCATTACAATATGAGACCATTGATACAAAAGGGTTAAATACACATGGCATCATAATTATTGTAATTGCGGTGCTGATTTTAGTACTGCATTATTTGTCGCGGCTTTATTTAATTGGCGCTTCGAATTTATTTGAATATAATATGCGCAACGATCTATTTAAACATTTGCTCTCACTTTCAATGAAGTTTTTTGATAAAAAAAGTGTAGGAGAGCTAATGGCACTTTCAGTCAATGATATGAATGCGATTAGAATGGCAATGATGCGTGGAATTATAATGATTGTAAATACTACTTTTTTATTAATAGCAAGCATTATTATTTTAACTAGGACGATTGATGTGCGCTTAACGGTTATTGCATTTATGCCATTTCCGATCTTAATTATCGTAATGATGAAATTTGGCAAAATTATTCATACGCGTTTTAAAACAGTACAACAATCATTTGCTGATTTGACAAGTGTAGCACAAGAGAATATCTCAGGTATTCGCGTAATTAAAGCTTTTGCACAGGAAGAGGAAGAAATTTGGCGATTTAAGCAAGCTAATGAGAAAAATTATGAGGTGAATATGTCTTTGGTGAAAGTCCAAGGACTGTTTCTCCCACTGATTCATTTTATAACATCGTGTTCCTTTTTAATTGTCCTTATATATGGTGGCAATCTAGTGATTACAGGGGAGATTACGCTGGGCAATTTTATTGCGTTTAATAGCTATATTGGACTGATGATACGTCCGATTGCCTTTATTGGGATGATTATTAATTTTATTCAAAGAGGAAAAGCGTCTTTTGGTCGTATTGAACAATTGTTTGCTGAGCCGCCAGCCCAAGAATTTTGTGCCGTGGATCAGGTTGGTAGTGTGAAAAAAGGGCACATTGTTTTTAAAAATCTCACTTTTTCTTATGATAAACAGGAAAAACCAGTGCTTAAAAACATCAATCTAGATATAACGCCAGGAAAAACGGTGGGTATTATAGGTAAGATAGGAAGTGGGAAATCTACGGCTGCCAATTTAGTCCTTAAAGTCTATTCGCCATGCCAGCGTGGAGAGCTTTTGATAGATGGTGTGGATATATTAGATATCCCTGCCCAGATCTTGAGAGAAAAAATCGGATATGTACCACAGGAAAACTTTTTGTTCTCAGATACAATAAAGGAAAATGTTGCTTTTACTGCACAAGCAGTAAGTGAGAAAGAAATTATAGATGCAACTAAGACAAGTCAAATATATGATAGTATTGTTTCTCTACCAAAAGGTTTTGATACAATGCTAGGAGAAAAAGGTGTGAATCTTTCTGGTGGTCAAAAACAAAGAATATCCATAGCACGCGCATTAATAAAAAGCCCCGATATTTTAATATTAGATGATTGTTTGTCGGCAGTAGATACCAAGACAGAACAGCGCATTATTGAAGGATTGAAACAAGAAATGCATAAAAGAACGTGCATTATCATTGCTCATCGAATTTCGACTGTGCAGTATGCAGATGAAATTGTTGTGTTACATGATGGGTGTATTGTAGAGAGAGGTACGCATGAATCATTATTGCAAAAAGAAGGGCACTACCATCAGATTTATCAGCAACAGCTATTAAATGACAAGGAGGTGTTATAATGGCAATGAATGGTGGAGGATTTGGTCATGGTCGCAGTCTTGGAGAAGAGATAAATGGGAAAGTTTATGATAAACAATTATTAAAACGTTTGATTAGATATGCAAAACCTTATTGGCATTGGTTCTTAATTGCACTTATTCTAATTTTAAGTATATCAGCGGGAGGGCTTGCGAGACCTTTTTTAATCAAGACAGCGATTGATGAATATATTACAAAAGCATATGAAGGGGTTATAACTACGGGGCATGCAGTAAGTGGTGTAAGACAACTAGGGATTATCTTTTTAATGCTAATGATAGGAGAAGCACTATTTAGTTACATGAAGACATATTTATTGCAGTTTGCAGGGAAAAAGATTATTATGAACATGCGTAATCAAATTTTTTCTCATATTCAAAAATTACCAGTGGTATATTTTGACAAAAACGCAACGGGTCGCATTGTGACTAGAGTAACGAATGACACCGAAGCACTCAACGAAATGTATGTGAATATGGCAGTTGGCTTTTTGCAAAGCATTTTTGAGATGGTAGGCATTGTGGTATTGATGGTAGTATTGAGTGTAGAGCTTACGCTTGTAAGTTTTGCGGTTATTCCGTTGATGGTTATTATAACGATTTATTTTAGAAAGAAAGCAAGAGAAATATTTGGAGAAATCAGAAGAAGACTCGCGGCAATTAATGGTTTTTTATCGGAACATCTCTCAGGGATGAAAATCATTCAAGTCTTTAATATGCAAAAGAAAAAAGAAGAGGCATTTGAGCGCATTAATCATGCATATTATAAAGCATCTTTTAAACATATTATACTATTTGGGGTGTTTCGGCCGTTTATGGATGTTATTCGTTTGGTAGCACTTGCACTGCTTTTATGGTATGGTGGGCGTAATATTTTAGGCGGAACACTAGCTTTTGGTACACTATATCTATTTATTGAATATACCAATAAATTTTTTCAGCCCATTACAGAGCTTACTGAGCAGTATAACATCTTGCAAGGTGCGATGGTGTCAGCAGAGCGTATTTTCTCACTTATCGATTATGCTGCTGAACCAGATGTGCTAGCTAGAGGGGATCTACCTCAAAAGCTACAAGGGAGAATTGAATTTAAAAATGTATGGTTTGCCTATGAGGGAGAGGCGTGGGTGTTAAAAGATGTTTCGTTTACCATTTATCCAGGTCAGGCGGTTGCTTTTGTAGGTGCTACGGGTGCAGGTAAAACGTCTATTATTAATCTTATTTGTGGGTTTTATCAGCACCAGAAAGGGGAGATTCTAATCGATGGTGTGCGAATCGGTGATATTCCTAAACTACAACTGCGCAAAAATATTGGGCTGGTACTGCAAGATGTATTTCTCTTTTCAGGTACTGTTGAGGAAAACATTAAATTGTTTGACAGAAATATTTCGTCAGCGCAAGTCGAAAAAGCGGCCAGATATGTAAATGCCGATAACTTTATTCAAAAGATGCCCTGCAAGTATCAAACGCAGATTAACCAAAAGGCAAGTGTGCTTTCAATGGGACAGCGACAACTGATGTCTTTTGCGCGTGCACTATTAAATGATCCTGCTATTTTAGTGATGGATGAAGCGACTTCAAATATCGATACGCATACTGAAAAGTTAGTGCAAGAAGCACTTGCAAAGATTATGAGAGGAAGAACCACCATTGCCATTGCACATCGACTTTCTACCATTCAAAATGCGGATCAAATTATTGTCATTCATAAAGGGCGAATTGTAGAACAAGGGGTGCATCAAGAACTTTTAAAGCAGGAAGGACTATACTATGGACTATATCGTCTACAATATCAGCACCAAGTAATGCAGTAAACTTGATATAAAAGCCTAAATACGCTAACGAATAAGAAGATTTGTAAGATAAGAGAAAATTGTTTAGGTAAAACAGTAACAATGCATACACCCATAGCATATTATGTTAATGTAATAACCATTAAATCATTAATATATTATGTTAAAGGAGGCACAATAGAATGAGTGACAGATTAAGACCAGGTCCTATAACTGCGCCACATAAGTTTAAAGAGGCAGTATGCATTCAAACAGATAAAGTGTATGATTCATGCAAACAAAAAGACTGTCTAGAAGACTTAAGAGTGATTTTGACAGCAAGAGATCAACAACTCATTGATAGAGCAATTAACGTTAAGTGTAGAAAAGCCAGAATCATCTGGGTGTTTTCTGATGTAGAACCTGTTTCATTTAAAAAGGGGTACTATACCGTATCGTTAAAGTATTTCTTTGAGATTACGCTAGATGTATTTTTAGGTGTTGCACCACCTACGCAAGTAAGAGGTCTTGCAACATTTGATAAGACGGTTATTCTATTTGGTTCAGAAGGTGAAGCGAAGATATTCCAGTCAAAATTCAAAGAAGATGCATTTGATAAACAGTTATGGAAAAAGACGAATCTACCAAAATCTAAAGTAGAAGTGGTTGACCCAATTTGTCTAGCAGCTAGGTTGGTAGATGTACGTAAATGTTGTAAATGCAATATAGATGTTGCTCAGGTTCCTGCTGAAATCTGTAGATGTTTTGATGATACATTAGTACTAGAGGCGGAAAGACAGCAAGTATTTGTATCGTTAGGACTATTTACAATTATTAAACTAGAAAGAAATGTGCAGCTTCTTATTCCTGCATATGATTTTTGTGTACCTGAAAAAGAATGTATTGCTGCGACAGATGAAGATCCTTGTGAATTGTTTGAAAGGATTGACTTCCCACTTGGTGAGTTTTTCCCACCACAAGAATTTGAGTTTCCAGGTGCACAACAACCTTTTAGACCCTGTAAATAAGAGTTTGTAGGGATTGCGGAGTGAGGCGTTTGAAGTGAAAAATTTAAAGCTCTCACTCCGAGCTTTAAATAACATATAATGGCTACAGTGAGCAATCTTCTAATGCATCAATATCTTTTAGGATAAAAAAGTCTTTCTTAAAATCCAAGATATTTTCATCTCGCATTTTAATCAGTTCACGAGAGAGTGAAGGGCGTGGGATGCCTAAAAATTCAGCCATATCTTTTCTAGAAAGCGGTACTTTGAGGGTATCGCTTTTTTGTTGTGTGTATATTTGCAACAAATAACTGCAAATTTTTTGCCGAATGCTTTCAAGCGAGAGTATTTTTACTTTATTATTAAGCAGTAGCAGCTTATTAGAAAGAGAAGAAATAAAATTTTCCATAATACAAGGGTGTTCACTCATCAAAGCAATAAAGACTTTGCGGTGAATAAACATGGTTTTAGTCGGTTTTAATGCAGTGATAGTAGCAGGATATTGATGTATAGGGGCAAAGAGCATGACTTCACCAAAAATATCTGTAGGCGCAAGCTGTGTAAGCGTAACCACTTTTCCAGAAGGAAAAATGGTTTGTACAGCTAATAAGCCTTCTAAGACAATGCCAAGGTGGTTACATTCATCTTGCTCAATGGCAATCGTTTCGTCTTTTGTATAAGACTTTACGGTATAGTTTGTATTATTTAAAATTTTTAAAATACAGTCTTTTTTGATATTTTTAAATAAAAGACAATCACTTAAAATATCTACTAGTGGGTGCAGATTATCATCCTTCCGTGGCATTTAAAAGTTTTTTTAAAAAAGTTTTGGATTCGTAACCTGTGTTACATCTTTCTTCCTTTAATCTTAGTATAATGTATTTAGAAAAGCAAGAGAAAAATAAAATGTTTTAAATTTTAAAATAAATGGTAATTTTTCAGAGGAATATGGGTTGCCTCCATGCTAAGTCGTCGGCATCAATTCCCATCCATGGTCAGTGATGACTGAAATTGACGTCCTGTCAATTTCACGACTTAACATTCAACAATCCCATATACCCCTGAAAAGTTAGAAGTAATTGAAATGAAGAGAGGAGAATAATCAATGAAAAGAAAAATTATCGAAATTAACAAGGATTTATGTAACGGATGTGGAATTTGTGCAGATGCATGCCACGAAGGGGCGATTCTTGCAGCACAAAAAAATTGTACCATATAAAGAAGTAACGATTACAGTGGATGGACAGATTGCTAATTAATAAACATTAATTATAAATAATATAAAACTTTTAAGGAGGCTTTTTAAGATGAAATGCAACATGTTTTGTTATCAATGTCAAGAGGCAGCAAAAGGAACAGGATGCACAGTAAAAGGAGTGTGTGGGAAAACAGATGAGTTAGTAGCGCTTGTATTGGAATGTGGAAAATATGGTGTGGATGTTATGGCACTCTTAGATGAAGCGAATACATCTACGTATGGCAGTCCGGAAATTACAAAAGTTAATATTGGCGTTAGAAATAATCCAGCTATTTTGGTAAGTGGCCATGATTTAAAAGATATGGAGTAACTATTAAAACAAACAGAAGGTACAGGGGTAGATGTATATACCCATAGTGAAATGCTTCCTGCGCATTACTATCCTGCATTTAAAAAGTATGAGCATTTTGTAGGTAACTACGGAAATGCATGGTGGAAACAAAACGAAGAGTTTGAAAAATTCAATGGTCCTATTTTAATGACCACCAATTGTTTAGTACCACCAAAAGAATCATACAAAGATCGTGTATATACAACGGGTACCGTTGGTTTTGAAGGGGTTACGCATATTACACAAGGTGAAGATGGTGAAAAGGACTTTAGTGATATCGTTGCACATGCGAAAAAATGTGCACCACCACAAGAAATTGAGCAAGGAGAAATCGTAGGGGGATTTGCACATCAGACGGTACTAAGTCTTGCTGATAAAGTGATTGAAGCCGTAAAATCTGGTGCGATCAAAAAAATCTTTGTAATGGCTGGCTGTGACGGTAGAATGAAGAGCAGAGACTATTATACGCAGTTTGCAGAAAAATTGCCACAAGATACCGTTATCTTGACAGCGGGTTGTGCTAAATATCGCTACAATAAGCTAGATTTAGGCGATATCGGTGGTATTCCAAGAGTGCTTGATGCAGGGCAGTGTAATGATTCTTACTCATTAGCCGTGATTGCGTTAAAACTAAAAGAAGTATTTGGACTTGCGGATATCAATGAACTTCCCATTGCCTATAACATTGCGTGGTATGAGCAAAAAGCGGTAATTGTACTTTTAGCACTGCTGCATTTAGGGGTTAAAAACATTCATCTTGGACCTACATTGCCAGCATTCTTATCCCCAAATGTTGTAAATGTATTGGTTGAGAATTTTGGTATCGGTGGGATTACCAATGTAGAAAACGATTTAGAAATGTTTTTGAAATAAAATAAGGTTAACCATTTTATGAGATGAAAATATCGAACAGACAAAAAGTTTGTTCGATATTTTTTGTGCAATAAGATTTAAATTTCTTTGACAAATGAAATAGAATAGCATATAATATTTAATATACCCTCGGGGGGTATAATGAAAATAGTCATTGGAGGGGTTGCAGTGAAAATACAAAATCATTTTAAAAAAGAACATACAATAATAAAAAAGTGGGCGTGGCTATTTATTTTATTGGTAGCTTTTGGGGGACTTTGGTTACCGCAATTAGGGCTACTGTTGTTGCCGATGATGTTAACATTGATGGTAATGGGGCTATTGAAGGGAAAATATTGGTGTGGTCATTTTTGTCCGCATGGGAGCTTATTTGACTATCTTATACCACCTGTTAGCTTTAACAGAAAAATGCCACAATTCTTTAAATCACCTATTGTACAGGGCGCAGCGTTTGGTGGGTTTATGTATATGCTAGGGATGAGACTTGCAGCTGCATTTCAAAGTTTTGGAAGTGCTTCTTTTGCAGCACAATTAGGAGCCGTGTTTGTTATGAATTACCTAGTAGTCACAATTCTAGGTACGCTATTAGCTGTTTTTATTAAACCGAGGACTTGGTGTACGGTTTGCCCGATGGGTACCATGCAAGTGCTGATGTATAAACTAGGACGCGTTTTAAACGCAAATAAGAAAACAGATAGAAAAATTACCATGCATAGCGCTGACAAATGCGTTGCTTGTGGTAAATGTGCAAAAGTATGTCCTATGCAGCTCTCACCGTACGATAATATGAGTGAAAACAATACATTTGAAAATGGACATTGTATTCGTTGTGAAGAGTGTGTTGAAGCCTGTCCAACGAAAGCACTTTTAATTAAAAAGTGAGGAGTCGCATACGTTACAGGTCAGAGGTATATGGGATTGTCGGATGCTAGTTTTGCTTAATGATGCTAGTTCTGATTAATGAGTGTAACGAATTTAGCAGCAACTGTACATCTGTGCAGGCAGATGTTCCTTTAAATAGTCTTTATTATTGTCAGGACGTCGATTTCAGGCATCACTGACCATGGACGGGAATTGATGCCGACGGATTGGCGTGGAAGCAATCCATATACCCCTGAATAGTTACCTTCAAATTAAGAAAATGCCCCTTGGTTGTTATAAACTTCTTGCCAAAATAGTTAAAAGGATGTATAATAATAAAAAAGATAAAAAATAGGGTGTGAATAAAATGATAAATCAGCTCGTAAGCTTAGGTGGAGAAAGCAAAAGGATTTTTAAAGTAATTCAACGGCAAGGGCCGATTACAAAGAGTGAATTAGTACTTATTACCAAAATAAAATTAACATCTCTTAATCGTATGGTGCAACCATTAGAAGAACTTGGACTTGTAATAAGCAGTGGCATTGGTGAGTCAAGTGGGGGAAGAAAACCAACATTATATGATGTAAATACCAATGCATATTACTTGATTGGGATAGATATTTCTCGTACATATACACAAGTTATTGTAGCCGATTTAAAGATGACGATTGTGGCAAAAGAACGCTTTGAGATGACGAATGAACATACGCCTATAAAGACCGTTAAAAGTATTGTAGATATCATTAATACCCTTTTAAGACGTAAGGGGATTGCAAAGCAGAAGGTACTAGGTATAGGGGTAGGGACGATTGGACCGATTAATAGAGAGAAAGAAATTATCCTAAACCCTAGACATTTTATGGCGAATGATTGGAGGCATACCCCTATTAAGGCAATGATGGAGAAAGCCTTAGATTTGCCCGTCATAATCGATAATGGTGCAAATACGGCTGTGCTAGCAGAGGCTTTTTATGGTAAGGGACGAGGAAATAAAAACATTGCCTATGTACACTGCGGCATCGGTATTCGAACTGGAGTGATAGCTTCGGGTGTACTTGTAAGGACGATGAACGATGTAGAAGATGCTTTTGGGCATATGGTGGTTGATGTAGATGGAGAAAAATGTAGCTGTGGTAATTATGGCTGTATTGAGACCTATGTCTCTATTGCTGCGATTGTAAAACAGTTTGTGAAAGGTGTAAAAAAGGGTAGAAAAACAAGGGTTGACAAGCCGTTAGAAAATATTAGCTACCTAGATATATGCATAGCAGCGGAGCAGGGAGATTTACTTTCCCGGGAAATGATTATCAATGCGGGTACTATTTTTGGTGTGGG
>SKGK01000041.1 GCA_007117465.1 Clostridia bacterium
ACCTATCAGCAAAGCAACGATTGGCAGCAAAGCAGTTCTTCTAATATTTATATGCAAATTAGAAGATTACTTGAGATGGGCAATATAATGGAAGCAAATCAGCTCTTAGAGAATATTACAAGCAGAGATGCAGAGTGGTATTTTCTAAAAGGTGCATTTTTTATAAAAAAAGGTTGGTATGAACAGGCAGCAAATTATTTTCATCGCGCAGTAGATATGAACCCACATAACCCTGAATATCGTGCAGCACTTAATAATATGAGATCCCAGAATACGTCTTATCGGGAGTATGGAAATGGGATGGGATATGGGCGAGGGATGTCAGCGTGTGATTGTTGTACAACGTTAATATGTGCGGACTGTTTGTGTAGCTGTCTTGGCGGGGGATGTTGTTAAAGACAGAAGTTGGAAAGTTGTTCGGTTGGTCGATTAGACAGGAAAACCGCTTAATGAAAACTTAAGAACTTCCTAAATGCCAGTACTTAGAATGTTTATAATCATTGAAAAGGGTGAAGGTATATGACAGGGTTTAAGAGAGATAGAGGGAAGAAGATTGCGCTAGGTGGGGTGGTTAGTGGATTATCTATTGTAAGTTTATATCTAGCTTCGATATTACCTACGAATCGGTTACTTTTTTTTGCATTAAGTTCTATTTTTATTGCAGCGGTTGTAATAGAATATGGGGTATCCACGGCTTTTTCTACGTATATTGCTATTTCTTTATTGGGATTAGTATTAGTGCCTAATAAGCTTATGATGCATCCATATATTTTCTTTTTTGGGTACTATGGCATTATAAAATACTATATTGAAAAAAAGAATAGCCTAATACTAGAGTGGGCAATTAAAATCTTTATATTTAATGCAGCATTATGGATTATGTATGCCATAGCACAAGTTTTCATAGCACAAAATATTGTAAATGAATACGGTCTTAGTTTTATGGCGGTACTAGCGCAAATAGTTTTTGTTGCATATGATATTGGATATACAGCTGCGATTAGTTATTATAGAAAAAACATAAGAAGCCGTTTGCAAAAATAAACTATTCGATAAGATTTTTACCGTATTTTTTAGGTGGTATCCCAAAAGATTTTTTAAACGATCGTATAAAATTAGCGTAATCTTGGTATCCACATTTTTCACATACTTGTGTTACCTGTAATCCTTTTTTTAAAAGAGATTTTGCAAGCATTAGTCTTTTTTGCTGAATATACTTGTGGATGGTGTAGCCAGTATATTTTTTAAATTCTCTTAAAAGGTGGTATTTGCTAAGGTAAAAAATAGAAGAAAGCAAATCAAGTGTCAACTCTTTATCTAAGTTTTGGTTGATATATTCAATGATGTTATCAATTTTTTCATTATGTGTAATATCTATTTCAATATTTTTTTCAAATGTTTCAATAAAAGATTTATTAAGATAAATAAGAAGTTCTAACAGATAAATCTCTTTTAGTATATTATTACCAAAGCTTATACTATTACAGGCACTTTCAAATTTTGAAACAATATGCATCATATGTGTGCGAACCTCGGGATAGGGGCGAAGTAAATTATATTTTTTATCTGCCCAAGCCTCAAAGCACATAGAAAGGTTGGTTTTTGCGTCGCTATGCTTTTCTAAAAACGCAGGGTTTACCCAGAGTACAATTCTTTGATAAAAATCAGTTGGCGCTATAATAGGCTTATGAAGCTGATTATTAGTAATCAGTAAAATATCGCCTGGTTCTAGTTTGTAAGACTTCCCTTCTATCACATAGGTTACTTTTCCAGATATAAAAAAATATATTTCATAAAAATCATGATTATGATATTCAACTTCTGTGGTTGTCTTATCTTTATAGTGAAAAAACTCATAATCAGGCGTAACCATATATTGTCTAGTTGTAAAGTCCTGCTTAAACAAACTCATCACCGCTTTCATAGTATTTAATATTTTCTTTACCAACTTTCCAACTGACCAACTGACCAACTGTCTACTATTTCATTATACCGCAATTTTTGCAATAAAACAAGCAATTTAAGGCAAGAAACATGTAAAAATGAGTAGTATAATTTAGAATACAACAACATATGACTATTCTTTTAGCACAGCAGTAAATTTCTCATTTAACATTCTTTAGCAAAGCGAATCTTTTAAGGGAGGGAATGAAAAATGCCTAGATTTAAAAATGTAATCGTAGCACAATCAGGAGGCCCAACCCCTGTTATTAACAACTCACTTAGAGGTGTCGTTGATGCCTGCAAAGCCTACAAAGACAAGTTTGGTACGGTATATGCTGGCTTTCATGGGGTGGAGGGAATTTTAAAAGAAGAGCTTCTTGACCTTAGTCATCAGCCAGAAGACGAAATTGCATTACTTCGAACCACACCTACAGCAGGTTCAATCGGAACATGTAGGTACAAACTAAAAAAGCATCAAGAAGAAGATTTTGAGAGAGTTGTAGAAGTGCTTAAAGCACATGAAGTAGGATATCTTTTCTACATCGGTGGAAACGACTCCATGGATACTGCCAACAAAATTAGCATACTTGCACGTGAGAAAGGGTTAGACTTAGTGGCAACAGGTATCCCTAAGACAATTGATAATGATGTGGGAGACTCAGCATTTAAACTCATTGATCACACGCCAGGTTATGGTAGCGTTGCGCGTTATTGGGCTTCTATGGTGCAAAACGCCAACGAAGAAAATGCCGGTTCTTGTCCAGCAGATCCTGTGCTTGTCATGCAGGCGATGGGCAGAAAGATTGGCTTTATACCAGCAGCAGCAAGACTTGCAGATCCTAAAAGGGAGCTACCACTTCAGATTTACATGGCAGAATCTAATGTTACGCTTGAGGAGATGGCAGATAACGTCAATGACCTACTAAAACAAGCAGGCAGAGCGATGGTGGTTGTGGGAGAAGGGATGGATGTTGGCAGCATTGGAGAAACAAAAGATGCTTTTGGACACACCCAGTTTAGCGCCAGTCAAACAACAGTTGCACAAACCGTTATAAATTATCTAAATAAAGTTGGCTTAGCGGTGCGTGGTACAGCAAGAGGACAGGTGCCAGGGACAGATCAGCGCGGATCGATTACGTTTGCCTCACCAGTAGACCTTGATGAAGCATACAAGCTCGGACAAAAAGCGGCTGAAATTGCCATGGAAGATGGGAATGGATATATGTCTACTATTCTTAGAAGACCGGGCATTATCTATGATGTTTATTATGATAAGGTGCCACTAGAATTAGTAGCAAACTCTGAGAGAACATTTCCAAAAACATGGATAGCAACTAACAAGGTAGATGTGACAGATGATTTTATTAACTATGCAAAACCACTTATAGGTGAGGATTTTGTAAGTGTACCGATGGTAGGTGGTATTATGCGTTTTGCAAAATTAAAACCTATTTTTGCCGAAAAGAAATTAAAAACTTATGTACCACAAACGCTAAGATAATAAAAAATGGAGGTATAAAAATTATGAGTAATTCTGCGCAGCAACTTATTGACATGAAAAAGGAACATGATTTTTTAATTGGTATTGACTCAGATGGATGTGCTTTTGATGCGATGGAAATTAAGCACAAAGAGTGTTTTATTCCAAACACCATTAATGAGTGGGATTTGCAGGCGGTTTCTAAATATGCAAGGGAAGCGGCTGAATTTGTTAATCTTTATTCAAAATGGAGAGGTGCCAATCGCTTTCCCGCACTTATTAGTGTGATTGATTTGTTGGCAGACAGAGAAGAGGTAAAAAAACGAGGATTTAAAGTACCTGATATTGACGCGCTTCGTAAGTGGGCAGAAGAAGAAACCAAACTAGGCAACCCAGCATTAGAAGAAGCGGTTGCAAAAACGGGCGACCCTGTTCTTGCAAGAACGCTTAAGTGGTCAAAAGCAGTTAATGAAACAGTAGCGAAGATTGTACGAGGGGTACCCCCTTTTCCATATGTGCGTGAGAGCCTTGAAAAAGCAAGTAAGCTTGCAGATCAGATTGTTGTTTCTTCCACACCTTTTGAGGCACTAGATAGAGAATGGCATCAGCATGGACTCGCCGAGTATGTAAAAGTTATTTGTGGACAGGAAATGGCTACGAAAGCTCAGTGTCTTGATATTGCTAAAAAAGACCGTTATGCTAATGATCATGTGATGATGATTGGAGA
>SKGK01000022.1 GCA_007117465.1 Clostridia bacterium
AAATTATAGAAAATTTAGGTGTGAGAATTGTAGAGGTGCAAGATGAAAGCCACTTAGAAGAGATTGCAGCTAGCTTATATTTATGTGATATGGTCATTGATGCTATTTTAGGTACGGGTGTCAAAGGTAAGGTTGAAGGCCCTGTGGCAGAAATCATTGGGCTTATTAATTATTCGGGTAGATATGTCATTTCGGTAGATATTCCAAGTGGAATTAACGGTGATACAGGGGAGATTTGTGGCATATGTGTAGATGCAGATAAAACAGTAACATTTGCCCTGCCTAAATTAGGTCTTTTGAGTTACCCGGCCGCCAACTATGTTGGAGAATTAACTGTCGCAGATATATCGATTCCAGTAGGTATAATTGAGGCGCTAAATATTCATATTAATATTATAGAGAAACAATATATACAAGATTTGCTGCCTGTTAGAATGCATGATGCTAATAAAGGTGATTATGGCAAGCTTCTGATTGTAGCAGGCTCGGTAGGAATGACTGGGGCAGCAGTACTTACAGGTAAGGCAGCAATGAGAAGTGGAGCTGGTATTGTTACCACGGCTGTGCCCCGCACATTAAATGATGTGTTTGAAAAAAGCATAGTAGAAGTAATGAGTTTGCCATTAGAAGATGAAGGAAAAGGTGTGTTAAGTGTCTCTTGCACAAAGAAAATCATTGAAAAATTAAAAAGTATTGATGCAGTAATTTTTGGTCCTGGGCTTTCAAGCAATGAAAGTATTTCTAAGATATTATGCCAAGTGATAGAACAGTTACAAGTGCCTATCGTTATTGATGCGGATGGTATAAATGCGTTAGCAAAGAATATAAATGTATTAAAGGAATGTAAGTGTCCGGTTGTTGTAACTCCTCACCCAGGAGAAATGGCAAGATTAACAGAACACAGCATTGAATATATTCAAGATAATCGTGTAGAAATAGCGCTAAAATTTGCAAAAGCATACAATGTAGTAGTGGTGTTAAAAGGTGCTCGGACAGTGATAGCTTCTCCTGAGGGTAGTGTTTTTATCAATTGCACAGGAAACGCTGGCATGGCAACAGCAGGTACGGGTGATGTGTTAGCAGGGGTCATAGGTGCTTTGATAGGCCAAGGTTTATCTGTGCTTGAAGCATCCATAGTAGGGGTATATATACATGGTATAGCGGGAGATTTTGTGGCAGAGCAAAAGGGGCAATATGGATTAATTGCCAGTGATATTATCATGCAATTACCGTTAGTTTTTAAACAAATGGAAAAATAATCTAAAAGTACAAAGGAGCATGTAGTATGAAAGTAAAAGATATTATGACAAAGGATATAAAAACAGTTAGTAAAGAGACAACAGTACAGGAAGTTGCGCGCATACTCGTTGAAAAAAATATTACCAGTGTATCTGTTGTAGATGAAGACAATAGAGTAGTAGGCATTATTTCTGAGAACGATTTAATTTGTAAAGATGTTGACCCTGCACTACCTGCAACAATGGAATACTTAGGAGGTATTATTTTTTTAACGGGTATTGATAATTACGAGGCAGAGCTTAAAAAATTAACAGCGACCAAAGCGGAGCAGATGATGAGTGAAGATGTGATTACAGTAGAGCCAAATAATACGGTGAAGGAACTAGGCAGGTTGCTAATTGATGAAAATATTCATAGTGTGCCCGTCGTAGAAGCAGATAAATTAGTCGGTATTGTTACAAGTAGTGATATTGTAAAAACACTTCTTTAGTGGTATAATAGAGAAATAGTTGGGCGGTTGGACAGTTTAAAAGGGGGTGAGAGAGTGATAAGGTGTAAGGGTATGCTGATACTGCTTACACTAATGATGATGATACTGAGTTGCTGTGGTGAAGTGTTGATACGAAGTGAAGATATTCATCAAAGAATTTATAAAACGTATCGTCAGCTTGAGACATATCAGGCGAAGATAACCGTTATAGTAACCAGTAATAAGACAACCAAAGAATACGTGATGAATCAGTGGTATAAATACCCTAATAAATTTAAGATGATGCTATTAGAACCAGAAGGTTTTAATGGGTTAGTGACTATATATAATAAAGGGAAAATAGTCACGGTGCATCCTGATATGCAAGGGGCATTTATATTACATAATTATACACCTGTAGATAAAGGGCACTTGTTTCTTACTGATTTTTTTGAAAATTACTATAAGTCACAACAAACATCAATGCAGACTTTTTTTCAGGGGCAGGCAAAGTATACAGTTTTAAAAGCAGATATTCCAGGAGGGCATGCGCATAGAGTTAGTCAGGCAATGTGGATTGACAATGAGACATGTTTGCCATTTAAGATGGAGATATATGACGATAACAATAAACCAGTGATTACGATTATATATGAGGATATAAAACTGAATGTACCAATGAAAGAGGAAATATTTGAAATTAGTGAATAAGAATTCAAAAAAGTGCAGTATATGTGCGCTTTTAAGACCATATTGTTGGGGGATATAAATGGCAGATATATTTAAACGTGCATGGGCAGAAGTCAATTTAGATAATGTTGCATATAATATACAACAGATAAAAAAACTCACTAATGAGGATACTAAAATCATGGCAATGGTTAAAGCGGATGCTTATGGACATGGTTTTTTAGAAGTTTCAAAAACGCTTTTGGCAAATGGTGCAGACTGTTTGGCGGTTGCATTTTTAGATGAAGCGAAGCAGCTTAGGCGATTTGGCGTAGAAGCACCGATACTGATTTTAGGTCATACGCCATATCAATGGGTGCAGGATTTGGTAGATTTAGATATCACGCAAACCGTTTATCAGTATGAGATGGCAGAGGTAATTTCGCAGGTAGCTGCTGCTAGCAATAAGCAAGTTAACATCCACATTAAGGTAGATACAGGAATGACAAGGATTGGACTAACTTGCAATCAAACAGCGGTAGAGACGATTGGTAATATTGCAAAGTTGCCAGGGATAAACATAGAAGGAATCTTTACTCATTTTTCTTCTGCTGATGAAGCCCAAAAAGATTTTACCGAGATGCAATTTGCTCAGTTTATAAATCTTTGTGAGCAGCTTAAGACAATGCATATAGATATTCCTATAAAGCATGTATGTAATAGCGCGGGAATGGTACAATTTTCACATATGCATCTAGATATGGTTAGACCAGGTGTTATGCTGTATGGTCTATATCCTTCTGAGGAAGTTAAGAAAGAAGCAGAGAAAAAAATAATTCTTAGACCTGCCATGGCATTAAAAGCAAGTATTGTGCAGATAAAAAAAGTCCCCGCAGGCGTACCGGTAAGTTATGGCAGAAGCTATGTTACTAATCGGGATACGGTAGTTGGAACCATTCCAATTGGGTACGCTGATGGGTACTCAAGAATGTTAACGCACAAAGCAAAAATGATTGTAGGTAATCAAGTTGTTCCGGTAATCGGAAAAATATGTATGGACTATTGTATGATTGACGTTACAGATGTAAAAGATATAAAAGTAGGTGATGAAGTTATGGTATTTGGTAGAAAAGAGGGGGTGGATATATCGATTGAACAAATTGCAGTAGCGATGGGAACTATAAATTATGAAGTGGTTTGCATCGTTGGCAAAAGGGTGCCTAGGGTATATATACAAAACGAAGAAATTATTGAAGTACTAAATTACCTCGCTTAAAAAAGATTTAAGAATACGCTTGACTTAAGGGGGGGAAAACCGATATAATATATATAGCTGGATATACTATGGGATATACAAAACGACAACATGCGCTTGTTATGAGTGTTTATGATTAATTTCCCTACAAAATCTAAAATCTTAAAAACGGGGGCCTGATTATTTTGTCACAGTTGAAAAAAATTTTAATAAGTCTTCCAGATAGTTTGTTACAAGAAGTAGATTCTATTGTGACGGTTGAGAATAGTAACCGTAGTGAGTTTGTTCGTGAAGCAATGAGATTATATATTAGAGAAAGAAGAATGATTGAGATGAGGGATAAAATGAAAAAAGGGTACCAAGAGATGGCGGAAATTAATCTTAAATTAGCGGAAATGTGTTTTGACGTCGATAGTGAATTACAAATCAAATATGAGGAAAAACTTGCGGAGTGTGAATAAAGTGGTTGTTAAAAGAGGAGATATATATTATGCTGATTTAAG
>SKGK01000073.1 GCA_007117465.1 Clostridia bacterium
AAATCCACTTAGTTTTGAATATGTGGTCATCGAAGTAAACCCTCGTGTCAGTAGATCAAGTGCGTTAGCTTCTAAAGCAACGGGCTATCCTATTGCTAGGGTAACGGCTAAAATTGCAATTGGATTTAATTTAGATGAAATCAAAAATTCGGTTACCAAAAATACCTATGCTTGTTTTGAACCTACGCTTGATTATATGGTTACCAAAATCCCTCGCTGGGCATTTGATAAGTTTGGTACGGGTAATCGTACTTTAGGAACGCAAATGAAAGCCACCGGAGAAGTCATGGCAATTGGTAGAACATTTGAAGAGTCTTTATTAAAAGCAATTGATTCATTGGATATTAAGCTTAACTATCAGTTAGGCTTAAAAGAATTTAATACCATGTCTGTTGAGCAGCTAAGAGAATATTTGAAAATTCCCAAAGACGATAGCATCTTTGCAATATGCAAGGCACTTCAAAAAGGCATTAGTGTAGAAGAAGTGGTTGAAATTACGAAGGTAGACTATTGGTTTATTAAAAAGCTTGAAAAAATTGTGCTACTGGCGGATCAGCTAATGAGTACGGACATTGACAACATTAGCTGTGATTTGATGTCCAAATCAAAAAAGGTAGGCTTTGGCGACTCGTATATTGCAAACTTATTAGGCACAACGGTAGATGGTGTGATTGAAAAAAGAAAAGCTTTCAATATCCACCCAGTATACAAAATGGTAGATACTTGTGCAGGAGAATTCGAGGCCGTTACTCCTTATTATTACTCCACTTATGAGGGCAAAGACGATACCATTCAAACGGATAAAACAAGTGTATTGGTCGTCGGTTCAGGTCCTATCCGTATCGGACAGGGCATTGAATTTGATTACTGCAGTGTACATTCTGTGCAAACGCTCCGTGAGCTTGGGATAGAGTCCATTATCGTAAACAACAATCCAGAAACGGTAAGTACCGACTTTGATACGTCTGACAAGTTGTATTTTGAACCGCTTACCAAGGAGTGCGTATTAGATATTATCGATAAAGAAAAGCCTTCAGGTGTAATTGTACAGTTTGGTGGACAAACCGCTATTAACTTAGCAAAGCCTCTTGAAGATGCAGGTGTTAAAATACTTGGTACTTCTGTAGAAGACATTGATGTTGCAGAAGATCGAGATAGATTTTTAAAATTGCTTGAAAAACTAAAAATTCCGATTCCACCAGGAAGTACAGCCTTTTCCATTGTTGAAGCCATAAACATTGCTAAAAAAATTGGATATCCTGTTCTAGTAAGGCCTTCTTATGTATTGGGGGGTCGCGCAATGGAAATCGTCTACAATGATAAAGAACTTAAAGAATATATGCAATTAGCGGTAGATATCTCCACACAGCACCCTGTACTTATTGACAAATACATCACCGGTAAAGAAGTCGAAGTAGATGGTATTTCAGATGGCAAAGAAGTGCTTATCCCTGGCATTATGGAACACATCGAACGTGCGGGTGTGCACTCTGGTGATAGTATGGCAATTTATCCACCACAATCATTAGACCAAGCAACCAAAGACGTGATTGTGACATATACCGATAAACTTGCCAAAGCCCTGCATGTCAAAGGACTTTTTAATATCCAGTTTGTCATCGATGAGAATAGCAAAGTATATGTGATTGAAGTTAACCCCCGTGCAAGTAGAACCATTCCGATTTTAAGTAAAGTAACGGGTATCCCAATGATTACACTAGCAACTAAAATTATTATGGGAAGTACGCTACAATCACTTGGATATGGGGTTGGGCTAGCAAAAGAATCTGACTATATTGCGGTGAAAGCGCCTGTATTTTCATTTTCTAAACTAACAACCGTAGATACTTTCTTAGGCCCTGAAATGAAGTCCACGGGTGAAGTAATGGGTGTAGACAAAACGTATCACAAGGCACTTTACAAAGCACTGATTGCATCAGGCATTAAAATGCCCGATGGCGGCAATGTCTTATTTTCCATTGCAAAAAGAGACCTTGTAGAAAGCCTCAGCATTGCCAAAAAACTACTAAGCATGGGATATAAATTATTAGCTACGGATAAGACCTTTAAATTTCTTAATGAGAAAGGGGTAACTGCTACATGCGTTCCCATGAGCGATATACAAAAATGGCTCAAAGAAGATAAAATCGATATGGTAATTAACACGCCTACCAAAGGGAAAATCAGTACAAGAAATGGCTTTATGCTAAGACGTACAGCACTTGAATACAATGTGACTTGTATTACGTCACTAGATACAGTAAATGCCCTTTTACTGGCTTTTGAAGATAATGCAACAAATCATGATATTACTGCACTGTCACTGGATAAATACTGTAAGCTACAAACGCCGCATGCCCTTGCTGATAAATCTAGCAAACCTTTTAAGCATCTGCTAAGCTTACATGATTGTACACCAGAGCAAGTAGAGAATATCCTGAGCCTTGCGGTGAAACTAAAAGCAGAACAGAAAAAAGGCATTGCCCATCCCCTTCTCAAAGGAAAAACGCTTGGCATGATTTTCTCAAAATCTTCTACGCGTACACGTGTATCCTTCGAAGTAGGTATGGTGCAGTTAGGTGGTCACCCACTCTTTTTAAGTGCCAATGACATACAGCTAGGAAGAGGCGAAACCATCTACGATACTGCAAAAGTGCTATCAAGGTATATTGATGGAATTATGATTCGGACATTTAAACAAAGTGATGTAGAAGATTTAGCTAAATATGGATCTATTTCTGTCATTAATGGCCTGACTGACTTGCTACACCCTTGTCAAGCACTCGCAGACCTACTCACTGTTTATGAATATAAAGGTAGCTTAAAAGGATTAAAGATGGCATATGTTGGAGATGGTAATAATGTCGCACATTCTTTGCTTTATGGCTGTGCAAAAGTAGGTATGGATATTGCCATTGCTACCCCTGCAGGGTATGAATGTGATGCACAAATTATTGAAAATGCCAAAAATGATGCAAAACTTACCGGAGCAAATATTTGCATTACAAGCGATCCTATAGAAGCTGTTAAAAATGCGGATGCCATCTATACAGATACCTGGGTCAGCATGGGGCAAGAAGCAGAAAAAGAAGCGCGCATTAACATTTTCAAACCTTATCAGGTAAACAAAGCGCTATTTGCGCATGCAAAGCAAGATGCCATCTTCCTGCACTGCTTACCTGCTTATAGAGGTTTTGAAGTCACTCAAGAGATTATTGACGGCGCTAAGTCTGCTGTTTTTGATGAAGCGGAAAACAGACTTCATGCACAAAAAGCAGTGATGGCAATGTTGATGGGGAGCTTATGATAAAAATCCCCATCAATAAATCAAATATTATAAAAGAGTGATATCATTGAAATACATGGCTAAGAAAATTTGATGAATGCAAGTCTAAAAAATCGATTTATAATATTTGATTTTCAATCATAAGAATTATATTAAAAATCAGGAGGATGCAGCAATGCACAATACCGTATTTAAAGTGCGTAAAGCCACAATAGAAGATATTGCTGAGATACAAAAAATCACAAAAGAAGCTTTTGAAAAATATGTTGAGTTAGCAGGGATTACCGTCCCTCTCGATGCCTTAGAAGAGACATGTGATACGGTGAAAAAAGATATTGAAACGAAAGAAGTACTCATTGCTTTCATAGATAATGTTCCAGTGGGAAGTGCTAGAATATCTTTCTTATCAGAAGACAGTGCATACCTTACTCGCTTTGGGGTAAGGCTTCAATATCAAAATAATAGTGTAGGCAAAGCCATTATGAATGTAATTGACCTTCATATGCAACA
The DNA here is from genome assembly GCA_007117465.1 of Clostridia bacterium. Lineage (GTDB taxonomy): Bacteria > Bacillota > Clostridia > SK-Y3 > SK-Y3 > SKGK01. The sequence continues at coordinate 3,797 of SKGK01000073.1, forward strand.
ATCAAATATAAAAAAACTATATCTACACACCGCTTCTAAGTTTACTACGCTGGTTCGGTTTTATTATGGTAGGGGATTTTATATCGATTCTACTACCAAGGATAAAGGATATATCAGAGCGCTTATGTGTAAAGAGTATACTGGATAATTCATAAAAAAAGAAAAAAATGTATTCATCAAATAAACTTGTTCCAAAGTAAATAAAGTCCTTCCACGGGTGAAGTTTAGCCTTTACTCTTCCAATACATATTTTAAAACAAAAATTACCAACAAGACCCAATTTCATTCTATCCACACATCAGTTTTCTTAAAAATGAATATACCTTCC
>SKGK01000020.1 GCA_007117465.1 Clostridia bacterium
TATGGAAGATAATAACGTTCATGCCCGATTAGGATGGGGAACAGGACATTTTTTCCGTTCTTTATGGGGACAGGATATGTCAGGGATAGATGTTGTTCTTCAACAAATTGTTCCAGGTTATGATATGTATAACTATAAATTCGGCCCAGAACGTGAAAGATTTGCTGATTTTTATCATTATGGGTTGGCGAAGATGGGCTCATCTTTAGGACATATAGATCCTAAGAAAAAAGGAAGAACGCTATGTGAAATGTTTGGTGCATATGGCTGGTATGAAGGATTAAAACTGATGAAGTGGCTTACTGACCATATGCTAGTAAGAGGAGTAAACTATTTCACACCCCATGCCTTTACGACAAAGAACCATCCTGATCCCGATTGCCCGCCACATTTTTATGCGGAGGGATATAATGCGCAATTTCGCTATTTTAAGATATTAATGGAATATACAAACCGCATAGCAAACCTTTTTTCAGATGGAATACATATTGCATCTGCCGCAGTACTATATCATGCTGAAGCGGAGTGGTCGGGGGAGTGTATGTTCTTTCAAGAACCCGTTAAAAAGATGATGCAGCATCAGATTGATTGTGATATTCTGCCGAGCGATATTTTTGGACATAGTAGTGCAAAAATACAAAGTCGAGCATTATATGTAAATAATGAAAAATATAAATGTTTAATTATCCCTTATGCAGAGGCGCTTCCTCGTTATATAATGGATGCAATCATTGAAGCTGCTAAAAAAGGGTTGAAAGTATTATTTGTTAATGGATTACCGTCGAGGATCAGTGACGGAGGGGATATTAACGCGTATATTAATAAACTTAATAGTAGCGTGGAATGTCAAGTTGTTGACATTGAAAGATTGGTTGAAGTTTTGCGAAAAAATCAGTACCAGGAAATAGTACTAGAAAGCGAACAGCCATATTTACGCTTTTATCACTACCAAAAAGAAAGTATGGATATTTTTATGTTTTTTAATGAACATCCCTATAATGCTATCGATACGAGTATAGATATACCAATCGATAGTGAAGTCTATGTATATAATGCCTTTGAAAATAAGTTATTAAAAAAAACGTTTAAAAAAACGGAGCGAGGTGTTAGGATACCGGCAAGGCTCGAATGTTATGAGTCAATCATCTTGGTTTTAGGGGAAGTTTCAACTTCTATAAAGAGCTTGGAAATAGGCAATGAAAAAAGCATTATTAAAAAAGACGAATTGGAAATAAGAGGAGAATGGAAGATTTCAATTGCAACAGCTAAAGAGTACCCGAGCTTTAGGTACTGGAAAACAAATTTTGATCTTGATAGCTTGAGTAAACCTCATTTTCTTCCTCAGTTTTCGGGAACCTTCAGATATGAAATAGAATTTAACTGGGATGGTGCGTCAAATGTACAAATACTGGATTTGGGATATGTATATGAGATAGCGGAAGTTTGGATAAACAACCAACATCTCGGCGTAAGGATATGTCCACCATATAAATTTAATATTACGAATTGGTTGCTCAAAGGGAAAAATAAGCTATGCATTGATGTTACAAATACATTGGTAAAAGAACAACATGACAGATTTTCAATATTGGCTATGCAAGAACCATCGGGTTTGATGGGGCCGGTTGTAATGTATTAGCACAATCAAAAAAATAACGGGTCAAGTGGGGCGAGATAATTTTCCGTTATGAATTTAGCCTTTAAAATTGGCTTGTTATTTTCTTGATTGTGCCTGAAAGTTATAATCATATTGAATAAAGCATATTTTTGATATATAATAGATTTATAAAAAATAGGAGCATATTATGAAGAATATATTAAGAAATAAAAACAAAACAATTTTTGTGAAATTTATTCTGTCTTATTTTTGGATACTATTGATTCCAATGATAATAAGCATGTTTACTTATTATCGTTTATCTAATGTGTTGCATGAAAAAACGGAGACTTACAATCATGAAGTTTTAAAACAGTTTCAATTGGTTACAGATGAAAAACTAAAAATGGTTGAAAAACTAGGAATGAATATTGCACTAACACCCTCTGTAAACAGAATGCGATACGTAGACAGGGAGATGGAATCTTGGGAAATTTATAATCTTAGTCAAACCATCAAAGACTTGCGCAAGTATGAGATTCAAAATGAGTATATTCTTGATTTTTATATTTATTACTCAAAAAGTGATCAGATACTTACTAAACATTCAAAATACAGCTTAGAAAACTTCTATAAAAATAATATATACTATACAGACAAAGACTTTAATCAGTGGAAATATATGATTAACAGGCATAACAACAAAAAATATTTACCGATGTCCGAAGCGATAAGGGAGAATGAAAAAAGCAATATCATTACATATCTTCAGTCAATTCCTTTTGATGTGGGTAAAAATGATGGTAATATTGTTATACTCATTAATGGTGATAATTTATTGACAGTGTTACAAAATACATCTCTATTAGAATATGGAACAATAAAGATTGTTAGTAATGACGGTGAACTAATTTACGCGAGTAATGATAGTAAGAGAGATATTGATATAATAGAGTTTAAAAACGGTGTGTTTCAATATGATTATGGAAAAGAGAAGTATGTTGTTATATGTGTGGAATCCGAATTCAATAGTTGGAAATATATATCTATTATTCCCTATTCTTTTTATATCAGAGATGCACAAAGAGTAAAGACAGAGATTTTAATTTTTATTATAACAGCAATGTTTTTAGCATTATGCTTGGCTTTCTTTTTAACGTCTAAGAATATTAACCCCATAAAGAAGCTGGTTGAAAAAATGAAAAATACGTATGCAGATTCCGAGAGTGTGTTAATGGATATTGATGAATTGAAATTTATAGACAATACAACGAATACAATAATACATCAGAATTTTTTGTATAAGAAAAAAATAGAAGATCATCAAACTTTCCTTAAAAAAAGCATTGCATTACAGTTATTGCTGGGAGTTTCTAATAAAGAAAATGATGTCAAAGAATCTCTGAGCTTATCTGGGATAAGTTTTCAATATGATTTTTTCTGTGTAGCCATAATAAAGATTAAAGATTTTGGCGTTTTTGAAAAGGAAAATTGTGAAATGCTAAAGTATGCACTTAATAATATGATGTGTGATTTGACAAAAGAATTATTATACTTTGTTCTAACTGACTCTGATTGGAATGAGATAACGATGATAGCAAACGGTAATGGAACTGAAGAAAGCTTTTTAAATACAGTAAAACAAGTGAGTTTACAGTTATCTGATGTATGTAAGCATTATTTTTCTGTAGAACTCAATATCTGTGTGGGTAACGTATTAAACAACGTGATGGACATGAATATAAGCTTTAAGAATGCAAAATATGCTTTTGAATATGCTTTTATCATGAACAATGAGGGATTAACATTGTATTCAGATATTCAAAATTATTCGGGTCACTATAAATATGACATGGAAACGGAGGGGAAAATATTAAATAATATTCGAATGGGCAATGCGCAAGGTGCAAAAGAGGTTATTACTCAAATATGGGCGTACAATTTTAAGACCGCTCGGCTTTCTTTTGAAATGATTAAGGGCCTTTATTTTGAAATTTATAAAACGATGCAAAAAATATGCAAATATACGGAAGATAAAGATATGGACATTAAAGAAGCAATAGAGCGTATTTTTGAAAAAAGAACGAATACAATAACGTTAAATCATATAGAATTTAAGAAAGTGATTGATGAAATTATTGATGTAATTTGTGATGACATCAATAAGAGTAGCCCAAATAAAAAAGATATTAAAAAAGATGCTATTTTAGAATACATTAATGAAAATTTAAATAATCCAAACATAAGCTTGCAGATTGTTGCGGAAGAGTTTAACATTACAACATCATATTTATCATATTTCTTCAAGGAAAAAACAGGTAATAATTTTTCTGATTACTTAAGGAAATTAAGAATATCTTATGCTGAGATACTTTTAAAAGATCATAAAAAGTCTATAAAGGAAATTGCTTATGAAATTGGGTATGTAAATAGTAATGTATTTATCAGAAACTTTAAAAAAGTCAAAGGTTTAACGCCAGGACAATATCGTGATATGGGTATAGAGAATA
>SKGK01000160.1 GCA_007117465.1 Clostridia bacterium
ACGCCATCACTGCCCCTTTTGCATTTTCTCCTGCATAATCGATGGCAATGTTAGCAGAGGTAATGCGATTGGCTTGTCCTGGTCCAATACCCACTGATTGCTGATTCTTAGCAAGCGTAATGGCATTTGACTTGGTATGTTTTACAAGCTTCCATGCAAATAATAAATCTTTAATTTGTGCATCTGATGGTTTTTTATCCGTAACATACGTAATGTCCTCTTCATTTAGAAGCTCTGCATCAATATCTTGTACTAATATCCCCCCACTTACTTTTTTCATATCCCATGTGCCTTTTTGATGTTTTCTGTCAATATCAGCAAGCTCTAACAATCGAATATTTTTCTTTTGCTTTAATACCGCTAATGCTTCTTCACTAAAGGAAGGCGCAATGACAATCTCTACAAAGATTTTGTTAATCTCCTCGGCTGTCTTTTGGTCAATTTCTCGATTAGCCGCTACAATCCCCCCAAAAATAGAGACAGGATCTGCTTCATACGCTTTTATATACGCCTGATAGATATCTTCTGCACTTGCTACGCCACAAGGGTTAGCATGTTTTACTGCTACAACCGTAGGCTCGCTAAATTCTTTTAACAAATCAAGTGCACCATTGGTATCATTGATATTGTTAAAGGATAATTCCTTTCCATGCAGCTGTTTTGCACTAGTGAGGCACCCTTTTAAATCCCCTACTTCTTTATAAAAGACCGCTTTTTGGTGCGGATTTTCGCCATAACGCATATCTTGTACTTTTTCAAATGTCATCGACAGCGTCTGCGGGAAGGAATCTTCACCTTTTTTCACCTGCTTATGTAAGTATCCTGCAATTAATGTATCATAGTGGCTCGTGTGTTCAAATACTTTGTACGCTAAGTTAAATTTGGTCTCTAGTATCACTTCTTTGTTTTCACTTAGCTCTTTTAACACCACTTCATAATCAGCAGGGTCTACCACTACCGCAACATCTTGATAATTCTTTGCAGCAGCACGAATCATGGTAGGACCGCCGATATCAATATTTTCAATCGCTTCTTCTAGCGCTACTCCTTCTTTTGCAATGGTTTGCTTGAAAGGATATAGATTAATAGCCACAATATCAATTGGTGTAACATTGAGCTCCTTTAATTGCGCCATATGCTCTGCGCTTCCTCTCATCGCGAGTATCCCTGCGTGAACATTTGGGTGTAGCGTTTTTACTCTACCATCTAAACACTCTGGAAAGCCCGTTATATCCGAAACATTAACAACCTCTACCCCTGCCTCTTGTATCGCTTTCGCTGTTCCCCCTGTAGAAACAATTTCATATCCTAATTTGTCTAACCCTTTTGCAAAATCTATAATGCCCGTTTTATCAGACACACTAATCAGTGCTCGCTTTTTCATCTCTAATTGCCTCCTTTTATTTTGACTTTTCTACCTTCTACCACTAACTCCCCGCTGCAAAACAGCTCCACGGCTTGCGGCAAAATAACCCACTCGGCTTGCTCCATCACTCTTTTTTGAAGCTTCTCGGGGGTATCATCCTCATAAACGTCAACCGCTTTTTGAAGGATAATGGGCCCGCCATCTGGTACTTCATCTACAAAATGTACTGTTGCGCCAGTTACTTTGACGCCATATGACAGAACCTTTTCATGCACTTTTAGTCCATAGTACCCACTCCCACAAAAAGAGGGAATTAGGGACGGATGTACATTGATTATTTTGTGCGCATAAGCTTTTACTAATTTTTCACCTACAATGGATAAAAAACCTGCCATCACAATTAAATCCACCTTATTTTCTTGCATGTGCGAAACTAACGCCTCATCATATGCCGCGATATCTGAAAATGCTTTTCTTGGTATTACGGCAGCGGAAATATTATGCTCTTTAGCACGTTCTAATGCATATACATCCGCTTTGCTTGAAACCACCGTTACAATATTGGCATTTAAAATGGCGCCGCTATCGATGCTGTCAATCAGTGCCTGCAGGTTCGTACCGCCACCTGAAACTAAAACACCAATATTTAGCATATTGTCACCCCATTTTCACCTTCTACAACTTCACCAAGTATATATGCTTTCTCTCCCATTTCTTTAAATACCTTTACAATCTCATCTGCTTTATTAGCTTCTACCGCTAATACCATGCCAATCCCCATATTAAAGGTATTAAACATATCTTGCTCACTGATTCTGCCTATTTCTTGCATCAGTGTGAAAACCGGTGGAATCTCCCAAGAACCTTTCTTTATCGCTGCACCTTTATCTGCTGGAAGCATCCGTGGAATATTTTCAATAAATCCACCACCCGTAATATGTGATACTGCATGAACGGTATATTCTTTTATAATACTTAAAAGAGGTTTTACATAAATGCGCGTAGGCTTAAGCAACTCTTCTCCTATAGTACACCCTAAAGCGCCAAGGTATCTACTTAATTTCACATCGTCTTTGTCACCATTTAAATTGAATATTTTACGTGCTAATGAGTAGCCGTTACTGTGTATGCCATTAGATGCTAAACCAATAAGTACATTGCCCGCACAAATATTTTTACCATCTAAAATCTTTGGTTTATCAACAATCCCTACGGCAAAACCTGCTAAATCATATTCTTCATCACTATAAAACCCCGGCATTTCCGCTGTCTCGCCACCAATCAGTGCACATCCTGCTTGCACGCATCCATCCGCAACGCCTTTTACGACATCAGCTACTTTTTCTGGTTTGTTTTTCCCTACTGCAAGGTAATCTAGAAAAAATAATGGTTTTGCACCCGAACAAACAATGTCATTGACACACATGGCTACACAGTCTTGTCCTATCGTATTGTGCTTATCCATAATAAAGGCAATACGCAATTTGGTGCCTACGCCATCTGTCCCTGACACTAGTACCGGCTCACTAAAATTATCTTTATCAATCTCAAAAAGTCCACCAAAGCCACCAATATCTGATATGACGCCCTGGGTAAGTGTCTTTGCTACATGCTGCTTCATCAGCTTAACAGCCTCATATCCCGCTTCAATATCAACGCCTGCTTGCTTATATGCGCTCACATTTAGACCTCCTCTCAAATTTAGATGACTTAGTTTCTTCTGGCACACCCATAGGATAGTCACCGTTAAAACACGCCGAACAAAAATCACATTTTGCCCCAATCGGTGATGCTAATAATCCTACATCACTAAGATAACCCAAGCTTTCTGCACCTACCATCTCTCGGATTTCTTCTACAGATTTGCTAGCTGCCACAAGCTGTGTTCTAGAAGGCGTATCAATACCATAATAGCAAGGGTGTGTAACAGGCGGGGAACTCACACGCATATGCACCTGTGTTGCACCTGCATCTTTTAAAAGCTGTACAATCCGGCCACTCGTGGTTCCCCTGACTATAGAGTCGTCAATCATGACAATCCTTTTACCTTCTACCATATTTTTTAGCGCATTTAATTTGATGCGAACCCCTTTTTCCCGCTCGCTTTGATTAGGCTGTATAAATGTTCTGCCGATATAACGATTTTTAATGAGTCCTTCGCCATACGGAATACCAGAAGCCTCTGCATAACCAATCGCTGCTGCAAGTCCTGAGTCTGGTACGCCAATCACCAAATCTGCCTCGACGGGATGTTCTTTTGCAAGACATCTTCCCATCTCTTTTCTCGCCTCATACACACTCGCACCTTCAATATAGCTATCAGGGCGTGCAAAATATATAAATTCAAATATACACATATTACACTTATCAGTACAATTATCTTTTATACTATGAAGGCCATCTTTATCAATCACAACAATTTCACCTGGTTCTACCTCACGCACAAACTCAGCATTAATAGTATCTAGCGCACATGTTTCAGAGGCTAAAACATAAGAATTATTAAGCTTTCCAATACAAAGGGGTCTTACCCCTAGTGGGTCTCTTGCACCAATAATTTTACGTGGACTCATTACGATTAACGCATAAGAGCCTTTGATAATTTTCATCACTCGATTGACCGCTTCTTCTACTGAATGACATTTTACGCGTTCTCTTGCAATCAGATACGCAATAATCTCAGAATCAATTGTGGTTTGAAAAATCGCTCCTGCTTTTTCTAAGTCTTCCCGAA
>SKGK01000009.1 GCA_007117465.1 Clostridia bacterium
AATTAAGGCGGAAATGGAAGCAGAACAAAAGCTAAAAGAAGAGCTTGAAGCTAAAATTCGAGCGGAACTGGAAGCAGAAAACCAGACAAGCGCAGATAAAACGGCTAACCTAAAATCTTATGATGACGTTTATCAAGAGAGTGGTTTGTTAGGAGCGATTAAATATTTCGATGCTAATTATAATCAATTTACAGAGGCAGCACGAAAAGCTTTTGCAGATAAAGTGTCAGAAGAGGTAGTTCATAGAGCAGAAATAGCCGAAGTTATAAGTTATATGGAGCCAGAGCCGGGTCCAGCACCGCATACGATAGAGTATGTGGAATGGCTTTATCCAGGCATTTACAATTCAGCGGATAATACGCTTGATATAAATGGGATTACGTGTATTGCTACAAAAGGAGCGATTCATTTCATTGATAATAATGATGATGTCTTTACAATTGTGAAAGCCTATTGGATTTCGGATGGCAATATAGAAGATGCTGGTTTTGGCGTTGCAATGCACCCAGATATTTATCGAAAGGTTCAAAGAAGCTTGGATATTACATTTGATAAACAAGAATTTGGAGAATATGTATCAAAAAGCGGTGAACCTATGCCAGCACTAGAGAAAGTTTTTAAACCTACGGAAGTTTTAAAAGCGAGTGCTTCAAACTGGGCATCTGACGAAACGTACCCAAATGTTTATGTAGAGGCGCCTGATAAAATAGAGCTTTTAAGAGATGCTTATAAGACAGATGCGTATATACCGGTTAACGTTATTTTTGAACAACAATCTTCAAATAATGCATCAAGTGAGGAACCTATTGTTTTATCAGCGCTTATGACCAGAGATGAAATCATAAAAAAGCTAGGCAATGATTATACTTTTAAGACAGACGCTGATGGCGGATATTTTGACTATTATTCGGTGCTAGAATATGATGGCATCCGATTTGGTTTCGCTCATAATACGAAAAATATGCCTTCTGACAAACGGCCAGATTCTATCAGCATAACCTCTAACAAATATACCTTGAATTATGATTTTAAAATCGGAGATTCTGCACTTAAAGCAATTGCCTATTGTGAAAATAATTTTACAAATGCCTATGACCATCACAATGATGAAAATATTTTTGATCGCTTCAATTATACAGAAGTAAAAAGCTCAGGAGAACGGGTCAATACAAGTCATATCTTGGCTTTGGAGTATGATACAGGAGAACATTATAGAAATAAGAGTCAGATGAATGAGAATGTAAAAATAAGTGGGGTTAGGATATTCATACCGTTTGATTAAGACGAATAGATTAACCCATACAAAAAAAGATATGCTAAAAAGCATATCTTTTTTTGCAAAAGAAAAATGCACTTACCACTTGATTTTTGCTTGACAAGGAAGAGGAATTTGTATATAATATGTGTATCACATGTATTAACTCATTTAATACGGACGGGAGGTACGTATGTTTCAATTAGATTTAAGAGACTCTAGGCCTTTATACGAACAAGTTAAAGAAAAAATGAAAATGCTTATGATGCGAGGGATACTAAAATCAGAGGAAAAGATTCCTTCGGTAAGAGAGTTAGCACACCAGCTTACCATTAATCCAAATACCATTCAAAGAGCGTATAAGGATCTGGAGATGGAAGGATATATTTATGCTGTAAAAGGAAAAGGCAATTTTGTTACTCCGATAAAGGAAGCAGTGAGTGAAAAAAAGTGTGAGCAACTCATCACTGCACTAAAGCAGTTAGTGCAAGAATTAATGTATGCAGGGATCAAAGAAAAGCAGTTAGTAACAATAATCGATAAGATTTATGCGCAACCGCAAAAGGGGGAGTAGCAATGATTGAAATTAAACAGGTATGCAAAAAGTTTTCTTCATACAAGGCATTAGATGATTTGAATATTTCAGTGAATAAAGGTTCCGTATATGGACTGTTAGGGCCGAATGGTGCAGGAAAGACCACCATCATTAAACATTTAGTGGGCGTTTATCGCCAAGATAAAGGAGAGGTGCTCGTTGACCAAAAACCGGTATGGGAAAACGAAGATATAAAAAAGAGAATGGTGTATATCGCGGATGATACGTTCTTCTTTTCACAATATACCATTTTAGAAACAGCGAAATTTTATTCCGCCATATATCCTACATGGTGTTGGGAGCGGTATGAACGGTTAAAAAAAGTATTTCCCATTGAAACGAATCGCAGAGTGACAAGATTATCCAAAGGAATGCAAAAACAAGTGGCATTTTGGATGGGGATTTGTATAAAACCCGATATCATGATATTAGATGAGCCGGTAGATGGATTAGATCCCGTGATGCGTAGAAAAGTCTGGAATTTGTTGTTGCAAGATGTGGCAGAGCGTAAGATGACGGTAATCGTATCCTCTCATAATTTAAGAGAGCTTGAAGATGTGTGTGACCATGTAGGCATTATGTATAATGGCAAAATCATTGTAGAGAAAAATTTAGATGACATCAAGTCGGACGTTCATAAAATACAAATTGCATTTAAAGAAGGCGTGCCAAAAGATTTTTTATCTAAGCAAAAGATATTACACCGTACGGAAAATGGGAGCATATTACTTTTTATTGTAAGGGGAGATATTGAAAAGATCTTATCAGAAATTACAAAAAGTAATCCAGTGGTATTAGATGTACTACCACTTACGCTTGAAGAAATTTTTATTTATGAATTGGAGGGCAATGGATATGAAATCGGTAACATCCTTATTTAATCGTGGATTCATCATAAGTGATATCAAACGTTTTTGGTGGATCAGTGCAATACATGCAATTGTACTATTTTTTATATTGCCGTTTACACATATGACGCAAGATTTAACCTACTATAATCAGTGGGTGCAAAACAGACTAAGGCGTTCACTAACGTTTGATATGTATAGTAATGGAATGCAACTTTTTTTACTATATGTCGTACCCGTACTATTAGCCGTACTTTTATTTAGATACATGCAAGTGATAAAGTCTACTGGAACTGCACATAGCCTTCCTTGTAAAAGACGTGTACATTATTGTAGTCATAGCTTGGTAGGGATTATCATGTATAGTGTCCCGGTAGTATTAAATGGTATTGTCCTTATGATTATTCAAAGAACAACGGTTTTAAACCAGTATTATACGCTGAGACATATTTGGGAGTGGATGGGTATTACCATACTTTTTGGCTTGTTATTTTTTGCGGTATCCGTTTTTGTAGGGATGTTTACAGGGAATTCAGTTGCACAAATAGCGTTTACTTATATTTTTCATATACTACCTGGAGGTATCTATGCGCTTATTAACTATAACCTTAGTTATCTTGTACGTGGATATACGTTTGAACATTTTAGTGAATCAGTGCTGACAAATTTTCCGATTATAAGGGTGATGGAGATGCATCATACATCGCTTACAACCATGCAGGTGATTATTTATTTGATTATGACAGTGTTTTTTTTAGTTGGCGCAGTATATGTATATGAAAAAAGAAATGCGGAAGATGCGGGAGATGTCATTGCATTTCGGTTTATGCGACCCGTATTTACGTATGGTGTAGTGGTTTGTAGCATGTTATTAAGTGCGGTGTATTTTACTAGCCTCGCTAATGGTGCTTTTTGGATAATTGTATTTGGTTATGTGATAACATCGTTTTTAGGGTATTGGATTGCACAGATTTTGCTTCACAAATCTTTCCGTGTGTGGCATTTATATAAGGGCTACTTGGCATATGTATTTTTGATAATCCTTATACTTGCGGGTATTTCGGCAGATGTGACGGGTTATGTAAAAAGAGTGCCTAACCCTGAGCAAGTAGAGAGTATTTATTTTGGATATAGTCTTGGAGAATGGAGATATATGCAAAAATCTCAAGACTACATCTACAGACATCCGAAATATTCGTCGATGCACTTTTTTTGGGAAAGCGAAAATATCGAGCATGTGACCCAGCTTCATAAATCCCTGACAAAGCAACCAAGGAGATATCAAGGAAGAAAGAAATATATTATCTACACGTTAGAAAATGGTAAGAATATCATCAGAGAATATTTTATTGATGAGCAGCTGCATGCGCCGTAT
>SKGK01000115.1 GCA_007117465.1 Clostridia bacterium
ATTACATTTAAAATACCCGTGTTAGGTGTCATAAAAATTGTTATCATCCCACACATAACAACCGTAGATATGAAATGTGGGGCATAGGATACCATCTGTACAGATTTCTTAAGAGATCTAATATGAATAAAGGCAACTTATATTTCCCCTGTACCTTTTCAATAGTCCTCACCAATAAATGCTAACGCATTTGCTCTTATGATAAATGAATCTTCTCCATTATATGGGTTGGAATAACTAGGGTTATAATATAACTGGCCTGCAATAAACATCGTGTTCATTATATCTAATTTTAGTGGGCCTGATGAATTTCCTATTACCCTAATATATTTATTAGCCTATTACATCACCCACACTTAGAATATCCGCAGTCTCTACACACTACGCATCCACTTTCATGTTCTACCCTTTTTCCACACTCTGGACATTGTTTGTTTTCTGCTATCTCATCTTCCTGCTGTTCTTGTCTATTTTTATTATTACAAAAATCTTGTAGGCTACACTTTTCACACTGAGATTCACAATTTGATGATAGTCGTTCTGGTTCATGCAGTTGACTATTTAATTCTTTATCCTTTTCACCATTTTGGATTTTCGCTACTTTTTCTATTACCCGGGCAATAGCGTCTGGGCAAGATAATATCTTTAAATCTCTTTGCCGAATGGTAGAAGGACACCTTATGCCTTTTAGTTGCGCAATAATAGCATCTACATTCACACCTGCGCGTAGTGAAATAGAGATAAGTCTACTCATCGCTTCTGACTGCGAAGGACATCCTCCCGCTTTTCCTGTATTAGTAAATACCTCACAAATACCTTGCTCATCATAATTAACGGTAATATATAGGTTGCCACAGCCTGTTTTAACCCTTTCCGTAAACCCTGTCGTCACTTCAGGTCTTGGTCTTGGTGATATAGACTGTGTTGTTTTAGACGGAGTATCTCCTTTTTCTTTTTTCCCAACACTTAATACCTGCGCATCTCTACTGCCATCACGATAAATAGTTACCCCTTTACACCCAAGCGTATATGCTAATTTATACACCTCTTGTACATTCTCTTTTGTGGCTTCGCTAGAAAAATTAACGGTTTTGGATACCGCATTATCCGTATGCCTCTGAAAAGCTGCTTGCATCTTAATATGCCACTTTGGCGAAACGTCATGTGCGGTGACAAAGATACGTTTAACCTCCTCTGGTATCTCGTTAAAATCATGAACATTTCCTAATTGTGCAATCTTTCCCATGAGCTGCTGGGAATAAAACCCTCCTGTCTTCGCTATCTCTTCAAATACAGGATTTACTTCTACAAGCTTATCGTTATCCATAACATTGCGCACATAAGAAAGTGCAAATACTGGTTCTATTCCACTTGAAACGCCTGCAATAATGCTCAGTGTACCTGTAGGTGCAATAGTAGTTACAGTTGCATTTCTAATCTTTATTTTTTGCTGTTTGTAAATGCTTTTTTCATATAAAGGAAAATCGCCCCTCTGCTTTGCAAGTGCCATACTTGCTGCCTTTGCCTTTTCATTGACAAACTGCATAATTTTTTCTCCTAGAGCAATTCCCTCTTCGGTATTATATGGGATACCAAGCTGATACAAAAGATCTGCAAATCCCATAACCCCAAGTCCTATCTTCCGCGTTGACTTGGTCACTTCCTCTATTTCTTTAAGTGGGTATTTATTAATATCAATCACATTATCTAAAAAATGCACCGCATTAAAAACGGTTGTCTCTAGTTTATCATAATCCACTTCTAATTTACCGTTACCTGCTTTTGTCATAGACGCAAGATTAACGGACCCTAAATTACAGGATTCATATGGAAGCAGCGGCTGCTCTCCGCAAGGATTGGTGCTTTCAATCTCACCTACCGCTGGCACTACATTATCTTGATTTAATCTATCTAGAAAGATAATGCCTGGTTCACCATTTTGCCATGCAGCACTAACAATTTGATTAAATACTTCTCTAGCGTTTAATTTGCCCTTCACTTCCTGCAAATGCGGATCAACAATGGCATAATCACTATTTTCTTCAACTGCCTGCATAAACGCTTCGGTAATGCCTACACTTATATTAAAATTAGTAATTTGCGTATTATCTTGCTTACATGTGATAAATTCCATAATATCAGGATGATCTATCCGTAAAATGCCCATATTGGCTCCACGCCTTGTGCCTCCTTGCTTTACTGCTTCTGTCGCTGCATTAAAAACCTTCATAAAACTAATCGGACCACTAGCTACCCCACCAGTCGTATTAACAGTAGCACCTTTTGGTCTTAGTCTTGAAAAACTAAAGCCTGTTCCACCTCCACTTTTATGTATAAGTGCAGCTTGTTTAATGGCTTCAAATATGCCTTCCATCGTATCTTCAACAGGCAGTACAAAGCAAGCACTAAGCTGCCCTAATGCTCTACCTGCGTTCATTAGCGTAGGTGAATTGGGTAAAAAATTTAATTCAGACATCATCTCATAAAATTTATCTTGTATCTGTTTTGTGTTGGCATCTGGGTTATATATTAAATCTGCCTTAGCAACTGCACTAGCAACTCTTTCAAACATTTGCTGTGGTGTCTCTAATACTTTCCCTTCTTCATCTTTTATTAAATATCTTTTTTCAAGTACTTTTATAGCATTTTCACTCAAGCGCATTTTTCATCCCTCTTTCATATATTTTGTGTTCTGCAATAATATATATACCATATACAGTCTATTTCTAAACATAATATATCACATTCACAAAATATGTCAATCACTATTTTTCATTTATACATTGCTTTTTACTCTCTTTCTGTTATAATTAAGGAAATAAATATATGACTGTTAAAGGATGATATCATGCGTGTATGGGGTAAACTTTTAAAAAAAAATAAGATTATTGCATCATTTACAGGAGAATGTCACATGGATACACTTTCAGAAAAAGAGGCGTTAGATATTTGCATGGATGAGATTTGTCGGCATTTTGATATTCAAAAACCACTATGGTTTCCGCTTCATCAAAAAGATTTATCGCAGTATTATATTGTGCGTTTTTACCAAGATGCTTTTATGGAAGAAGTTTCATTTGATTTGTTTGAAATTGAAGTGATAGCAGAATAAAACAAGCGGCTAGTGATTAAACATCTCTTATGGCAGGAGAAGTGTTGCTACTAAAAACCTATTGTAACATTGGCGAAGTGAAATTAGCACCGCAAGATGCGAAAAATGTTATAGGTAATAAGGGCGGACATTGCATGCTAATCACGCAATGTCCGCCCTTATATCTTTTTGTATTATCTTTTATATTACCCCTTGTGCCTTCATTGCTTCTGCTACTTTTTTAAATCCTGCAATATTTGCACCTACCACTAAGTTGCCTTCATAACCATAGTCTTTTGCTGCTGCACTTGCATTGTGGTAAATATCTACCATGATTTGTTTTAATTTAGAGTCTACTTCTTCAAATGTCCAGCTATAACGCATGCTGTTTTGGCTCATTTCAAGCGCCGATGTCGCTACTCCACCTGCATTAGCCGCTTTTGCTGGGCCAAATAGAACGCCTTCTTTTAGGAATACTTCTATCGCTCCTGGTGTAGAAGGCATATTCGCTCCTTCTGCAACTGCAATACAACCATTGGCAACTAATGTCTTGGCTGCATTTTCATCTAATTCATTTTGCGTTGCACTTGGAAGTGCTACGTCACATTTTACATTCCAAATACCTGCACATCCTTCATGATATTCTGCATTTGGATGATATTTTATATATTCTTTAATTCTCTTTCTTTCTACCTCTTTAATTTGCTTAACGGTATCAAGATTTACCCCTGCTGGATCATAAATGTACCCAGCAGAATCACTTAGTGCAACTACTTTTCCACCTAAGTCATTTACTTTTTGTGTCGCATAAATGGCAACGTTTCCAGATCCTGAGATAACCACCGTTGAACCTTTAAAAGATTTGCCCTTAGCATTTAACATCTCTTCTGTAAAATAGCAAAGTCCATAGCCTGTTGCTTCTGTTCTTACTAAGCTACCGCCATATGTTAATCCTTTACCTGTTAGTACACCTGTAAATTCATTTTTAATTCTCTTATATTGTCCATACATAAAACCAATCTCACGTCCACCTACACCGATATCACCTGCTGGTACATCAGTGTCTGGACCGATATGTCTTGCAAGTTCTGTCATAAAACTTTGACAAAACCGCATCACTTCTCCATCAGATTTGCCTTTTGGATCAAAGTCACTACCACCTTTGCCGCCACCTATTGGCAGACCAGTAAGTGAATTTTTAAAGATTTGTTCAAATCCTAAGAACTTAATAATCCCTGCATATACAGATGGATGAAATCTCAATCCACCTTTATAAGGACCAATTGCACTATTAAATTCCATCCTAAATCCTCTATTTACCTGCACTTTACCACTATCATCTACCCATGGTACACGAAATAGTATTTGTCTTTCAGGTTCTACAATCCTCTCTACAATCCCTGCTTCAACATATTCTGGGTGTTTTTCTATCACAGGCTCTAGTGATTCTAAGACCTCTTCTACCGCCTGATGAAATTCTAGCTCTGCAGGATTTCTTTTAACTACATCATCCATGATGCCTTTCAAGTATGCATTTTGTAATGCCATGTTATTTACCCCCTTGTAAATTTTTATTGATATACGATTTTTAGCTTTAAATCATATTTGCCTGTTATCTAATTCCTATGTATTATTATATGGCAAAAATATAAAATTTGCAATAGTTTTTTTAAAAAATTTCATAAATACATGTATACAATTATCGTTTTAAAATGCTACACATCATATTAATTAGGCTTATTCAATTACTTAGTGTGTTTTTAAATTTAAACATGTTTCACAATATCATTCATTACTTTTAGAATAAATGACGGAAATCTTGCATAATTTAATCAAATAAGAAGGTATATCCTCGCATATACCTTCTTATACTTTCCTCCATACGATATTCATTTATACATTTTTTCCCCTCAAGTATTCATCAATAGCGTTAGCAGCTTCTCTGCCTGCTCCCATGGCGAGGATAACCGTTGCAGCACCTGTTACCACATCTCCTCCTGCATATACCCCTTCAATGCTCGTCTTTCCTGTGCTTTCCTCAGTCATAATACCACCCCAATCATGTGTTTCAAGGCCTTCGGTGGTAGACTTTATAAGTGGATTAGGTGATTGTCCAATCGCAATAATGACCGTATCAACAGCAATATCAAATTCAGAGCCCTCTTTTAGAACAGGTCTTCTTCTCCCAGATGCGTCTGGCTCTCCAAGTTCCATCTTTGCGCAGCGCATCTCTTTTACCCATCCATCTTCTGTACCCTTAATACTCAATGGATTGGTAAGCAACTCAAATATGATCCCTTCTTCTTTTGCATGATGTACTTCTTCTAACCTTGCAGGTAATTCCTGTTCGGATCGCCTGTATACAATATAAACTTCTTGGGCGCCCATTCTCTTTGCGCTTCGCGCTGCATCCATTGCAACGTTTCCGCCACCTACAACCGCAACTCTTTTGCCAACTCTTACAGGGGTATCGGTATTGGGAAACGTATAAGCTTTCATTAGATTAATACGGGTTAAAAATTCATTGGCAGAATATACGCCATTTAAATTTTCACCAGGTATATTCATAAATCGAGGAAGCCCTGCACCCGAGCCAATAAAAAATGCTTCAAAGCCTTCACGTTTTAACTCCTCAATCGCATATATTTTTCCTATCACCATATTGGTCTGTATATTAACACCCATTTGTTCAAGCTCACTTATTTCTGTTTTCACAATCTCTTTTGGTAACCTAAATTCAGGAATACCATACATAAGCACCCCGCCTGGCGTATGAAAAGCTTCAAATATCGTTGCATCATATCCTTTTTTCGCCAAATCACCCGCACACGTTAATCCTGCAGGTCCTGCACCAATCACCGCTACTTTCTGTCCATTAGAAGGCACTTTTTCGATCTGGTCTTTTACATTTTGCATATGCCAGTCCGCTACAAAGCGCTCTAATCTGCCAATTCCTACAGACTCACCCTTTTTGGCGCGTACACATAGCTGCTCACACTGCGTCTCTTGCGGACATACTCTCCCGCAAATGGCGGGTAATGCATTGGTTTCTTTTACTTTCTGATAGGCTTCTTCAAATTTTCCTTCTGCTACTAACTTTATAAATTCTGGAATTTGTACATTAACCGGGCATCCCATCACACATGGTTTATGCTTACATTGAAGACAACGCTCTGCTTCTTCTTTTGCCATTTGTTCTGTATACCCCAACGCAACTTCCTGAAAATTTCTATTTCTCACATTCGATTCTTGCTCTGGCATTTTCACTTTTTCCAATGACATATTAGGCATTTTGGGCACCCCCTATTCTACACGCATGTTCTTTCTGCGAATGACTTTCCTGTTCTTTGTACATCATTTGCCTTCGCATTGCCTCATCAAAGTCCACTAAATGTCCATCAAAATCGGGTCCATCCACACACGCAAATTTTGTCTGTCCACCTACCGTTAGGCGACAGCCTCCGCACATGCCCGTACCATCTATCATGACTGGATTCATGCTTACAATGGTTTTAATGTTATAAGGTCGGGTTAGCGCCGCTACAAATTTCATCATAATAAGTGGTCCAATGGCAATGACTAAATCATAGTTGTTACCTTGTTCAATCATTTCTTTTAATTGGTCGGTTACAAACCCTTTGTTGCCATTTGACCCATCATCTGTCATTACATACACTTCATCACTGACTTTTTTTACTTCATCTTCTAAAATCACCAACTCTTTATTTCTAAATCCTATGATAGAATGAACCTCTGCTCCTAGGCTATGTAATTTCTTTGCTTGTGGATAAGCAATAGCCGTCCCAAGACCCCCGCCAATTACCGCTACTTTTTTATACTGTTCTAAATGAGAAGCTAGCCCTAACGGTCCAACAAAATCTAAAATACTATCCCCCTCATTAAGTGTACCTAAAAGCTTTGTAGTTTTACCTACTTCTTGAAAAATAATAGTTACTGTTCCCGCATCCCTATTATAATCCGCAATAGTAAGGGGAATTCTTTCACCACCATCAAACACTCTAAGAATAATAAATTGACCGGGCTCTGCTTTTTTAGCAATCGCAGGCGCTTCAATCACCATGCGCTTGACTTGTTCATTTAAGATACCTTTTTCTACAATTTTATACATTTTTACCTCCCCTTTTCTTTGTCATGCAAGAAATTATACAAAATCCTGCAATATTTTCTATTATTTAAATCTTTAAACAAATTGCTAAATATCTATATATAGCATCATCAAGGTTTTTTATATTAACTATAATATATCGTAATTTCATCATTTTTGCAAGTATTACTATTAAGAAAACATATTAAATCTCTTTGTTTTTTTATAAAAAGGTTAAGAGTGCTTGCGTACGCAAGCACTCTTAACCTTTTTGTTCATGCAATTTATTCTTTTAATAATCCTGCACTGCTATAACGGTTATCTGCATTCCATAAAAGCCACTCTTCATATCCTGCATCATAGGTTGCTTGAATCTGTGCTCGTATTTGCTCACCACCATATACTTGATAATTCCCACGTCCGAGATATGTCGCTGTAAAAGCTTGTAGCCAAGGCCTTACATTAGCTTTGCCACCACTTTCTTCTATCTTTTCTCTGGTAGTAACGAGGCTATGGTATACAACACCATACGGATCTAAATCTGGCCTTTTAAATAACACCCCATTAATTCTTTGACCTACACCATTTTGGGCTACATTGGCATAGTGAGAAGGATATATCATCGGGCATACATATTCAATCTCTTGTGCTACCCACTCAAGTTCATGTCCTATATTCCTTGCATCAAAGGAAGATACGGATGCAATGCCAAAAGTATCTGCAGTTACATGAACACCCATAGGCTCTAAATGTTCTTTTGCATAAGAGAGAAACTCCGCAATAATTTGTGACTTAGACTTGTGCTCAATAGCATCTCCATAATCAATTAATCTTGTTGGACCATCGGTCGGAAAACGTACGTAATCATACTGAATTTCTTTAAATCCTAATTTCGCAGCTTCGATTGAAATTTCCAGTAGGTAATCCCATGTATCTTCATTATAAGGATTAAGCCAAGTCTTCCCTTTGTTGTCGCGCCACAAACTACCATCTGCCTTTTTAAGTGAAAGCTCGGACCTTTTTTCTCCTAGAATAGGATCTTTAAAACATACAATACGTGCAATCGAATAAATATTATTTTCTTCTAACGTATTAATCAACGCTTCCATATCTCCTATCATCCTTACCTGCGCCCCTACTTCTTGTACCCAAGGCACGGAAGACTGATAACTTACACGTCCTGCATCCTCTTTAACGTCAATCACCATTGCATTTAGTTCAGTCTCGTTTAGTAATTGCACTAGTGGATTAAACCTGCTTTGCATACCTGCAATCCACCCCGAGACATAAATGCCTTTTACCTTGACCGACTCTCTATATACACCTGCATTAGCCCCTGGCTGGTCTTTATATTGATCTAGTCCCATTGGAATGTCCAATTCATATTCTGCCTCGTCACCTTGTGGATCATCTTTTTCTATTGCTTCGTCTTCAACTTCTGCTGGCTGTTCTTGACGAGCATTAAAACGTTCTCCTAATCTATCAATACTTAAATAAGTAAAAAGTCCTATTGCAACTGCTAATCCTACTATAATCCATATTAATTTGTGTTTTTTTATAAATGCCATTATTGTTTTAATATTCATCACTCACCCTACTATCTATTCATAATAAAATCTTAGCTTTAA
Source organism: Clostridia bacterium (assembly GCA_007117465.1). Taxonomy (GTDB): domain Bacteria; phylum Bacillota; class Clostridia; order SK-Y3; family SK-Y3; genus SKGK01. The sequence goes on from SKGK01000115.1 coordinate 8,825, forward strand.
AATACTATACATTATTTTTTTATTTTATTGGTGTTATCTCTTTCTCTTTTCGCTAACCACTCCTCACTATATATTATAACTTAATACTTACGGAATTAACAATTTAAAAATTGTCAATTCTTCTTAACTACTACTCTATGCTCTTATACAATGATTATTCGACATAACTATATAAAATCCTGCCTTTTTTTCAAAAAGGCAGGATGTATTTTTTCCCATATTTCATTTTTTAAAAATCTATTTTATCTCAATACATTTTTTCGGACATTTTTGTGCACATACACCACATCCTACACATTTTTCATTAATAATACGATGTTTGGTTTTTAATTCTCCTTCCACTGCATCAAACTTACACTGTTTTTTGCAAATTGTACAACCTATACACGCCTCTTCTTCAATAAAAGCTTTTTCATTTCTAGTCTTACCACGTATAATCTTTTTCGGACATTTTATCACACACTGATTACAATTCACGCATTTTTTATAGTCAACTGTTGCCACGTTATTTTCTACGTGGACCGCATCAAACTTACATGCTTTTTCACAAAGTTTGCAAGCAATACAACCTGTCGTGCACACACCTCTAACTTCCTTTGCATTATCTTTAGATTTACACATTACCCATGTTTGGTTTTTTTCAGAAATAAGTGCTATCACTTGTTTTGGGCATGCTGTTAAACATTTTTCGCACGCTGTACATTTTTGCTCATTAATTACCGCAATACCGTCTTTTATAGTAATCGCATCAAATTGACATGCTTTTACACATGTACCTAATCCTAGGCACCCATACTGACAAGCTTTTTGGCCTCCGCCTAATTTAGCTGCTGCTACACAATCAGACACCCCAAAATATTCATATCGATCTTTTGCCTCTTCACAAGTGCCATTACAGAGCATACGTGCAATACTTTTTGATACATCCGCTGCAGTAACGCCCATAATATTGGCAATCTCACTCGCAACTGCATTCCCTCCTACGGGGCATCCATTTGCAGGTACGTCTCCCGCTACGACACCTGCTGCAAAAGCAGCACATCCTGCATATCCACACGCTCCACAATTTGCAGCAGGCAGCGCTTCAATAATTTTTTCTACACGCTCATCTACTTCTACCGCAAACTTATGAGAAGCATACGCAAGCAGTGAGCCAAAAACCAAACCTAAACCACCTAAGCTCACCACAGGTACTAATATTTGATTTAACATTTATCTCACCTCACCTATTATTCTAGTACTTTCGAAAAATCGTATTACTTGATATATCAAGCTTTTATATTTTCCTGACCACCCGACCAACTGTCTACTTTTAATTCTTAAAACGTAAGCCCCTGAAATCCTAAAAATGCAATAGATAATAGCGCTGCTGTAATCAGTGCAATCGGAAATCCACGAAGCGACTTTGGAACATTTGCATATTCGAGTCGTTCTCTAACCCCTGCAAATAGTACAATGGCAAGTGTAAATCCAACTGCCGCACCTGCACCATATACAAGCGCTTGTATCAGGTTAAATTCTTTTTGAATGTTTAGTAGCGCAACCCCAAGAACTGCACAGTTCGTTGTAATAAGTGGCAAGTACACTCCTAGCGCCTGATACAGCGTAGGACTTGTTTTTTGTACGACCATCTCCACAAATTGCACCAAAGAAGCGATAACTAAAATAAAAGCTATGGTCTGCAAATACTCTATTCCAAAATGCTTTAATATAAAGGTTTGGATAAGCCATGTAATTAGTGAAGCAATTACCATTACAAAAGTAACCGCCATACCCATTCCAAGTGCCGTTTCAACTTTTTTAGATACACCTAAAAAAGGACAAATGCCCAAAAACTTTACAAGTACAAAATTCTCTATTAAAATAGCACCCACTGCAATAATCAATAATTCACTCATGATGCGCTACCCTCCTCCCTTTTTTGTATGACCCAATTCATAATCCCTAAAATAATGCCCAATCCTAAAAACGCACCCGGTGGTAAAATCATCACAAGTACTGGTTCAAAACTGTTTCCAAACAGCGAAATTCCTAAAAACGTACCATTTCCTAAAATTTCACGTACTGATGCTAACGTAACCAGTGCAATAGTAAAACCAATTCCCATTCCCAAAGCATCTGACACCGACGTTACAACATCATTTTTAGAAGCAAAAGACTCCGCACGTGCAAGGATAATACAGTTAACCACAATCAGTGGAATAAACAATCCTAGTGATTGCGACAATGCAGGAAAATATGCTTCTAACATCATATCAATCAGTGTTACAAATCCAGCAATAATAACAATATATGCAGGAATACGGATTTTAGCTGGAATGAGTTTTCTAAGCAGTGACACCACTACATTAGAACCTAACAGTACTGCTGTAGCAGCAAGTCCCATCCCTATACCGTTTTCCACCGACGTTGTAACCGCAAGCAGTGGACACATGCCTAATAATTGTACAAATACAGGATTTTCTTTTATCAGTCCTTTTTGAAATTCTTTATATATACGCATCTTTTAAGAGCCCTCCTTCTCCTTATTTTGCAAGCAATTCCTTAAAAACTATTGCTGCTAGGTTCACACCGTCTTTTACTGCTTCAGATGAAATAGTCGCCCCACTGATAGCTAAAATTTCGTCATCTTTAGGCTGACCACTCTTGATAATACGAAGTGGCGTATGCGCTTTTTGTGTATATTGATCCTTAAAATCATCTTGTACTATTTTAGAACCAAGTCCTGGTGTTTCCTGATGTCTTACAATATTAATACCTGTAACTACTCCTTGTGAATCAATCCCTACCATTATCTCAATAGGTCCATTAAAGCCACTAGGCGCTACGCCAATCGTATAGCCTATTTTATTATCTGCTTTCATTGCAACATAGACCTCGGATAAAGCACGGTAATTGTTTTTATCTTCTTCAGATAATACTACCTCTTCAAAGTACTCTACACTTGGCATAACAGCCTGTCTGGCGTTGTTTTGCGCTTCAATTTTTAAAAGTTCAATCCGCTCTGCCGTTGCCATATTCCCAAGTGCCAATACCATTGCAACAGTAAACGTAATTAAACACAGTATCCCGCCTAATCTTACAATCTCTTTACTACGCAACGCTCTTCACCTCCCCAAACTTAACAGGTCTTGTATATCTGTCAATAAGTGGCGTGGCAATATTCATTAGTAAAATCGCATAAGATACGCCTTCTGGATATCCGCCATATATCCTAATAAGCGACGTAATGAGTCCACACCCTATACCCATAACTATTTGCCCTTTAGGCGTAACAGGAGAAGTAGCATAGTCCGTTGCCATATAAAATGCACCTAGCATAAGTCCACCTGATAATATCTGAAATAATGCATCTCCTGTAAATAATCCTTGGTATCCAAAAATAAGAGAAAACACTGCTACGGTACCAATAAAAGTAATTGGAATACGCCAGCTAATAATTCTTTTATACAATAGATAAATACCTCCCAATAAAAGCGCAGCAGCTGATGTCTCTCCAATAGATCCACCAATATTGCCTACAAATAAATGCAAATAGGTAGGAAGTGGCTGCACAGCCACCTGCTCTGCTGTATTAGCAATCATATCGAGTGGCGTAGCTGCACTTAAAATATCCACATTCGAAAATATAGGAAGTTTGGTGAAAGGTTCTACCCAACGCGTCATTGATACAGGCCAAGACGTAAGCAAAAAAGCTCTTGCCGCTAGCGCTGGATTCACGAAATTTTGTCCTATCCCACCAAATACTTGTTTTACGATAATAATGGCAAAAAACCCACCTACTACTGGCATCCAAAGTGGAACGGTAACAGGTAGATTCATCGCTAAAAGCACCCCTGTTACCACTGCACTCCAATCATTAATCGTAACCGGCAAACCACACCTTTTTTGCCACACATATTCCGCCCCCACACAACTAAGCACCGTGATAGCGGTTATAACTAGTGCTCTTATACCAAAATACCATGCGCCCATAATCAGTGCTGGCATCAGTGCAATCACAACATCTAACATTATTCCATTAACTGTTTCTTTTGACCGTATATGCGGTGAAGAAGAAACCATTAATTGATGATTTAACATCTTTAAAACCCCCATTCTTTTATCTATCGTCAATTTCTATTTTTTAGCAGCTGCCGCTCTTCTCTTTGCAATAATTTCATGCTTTGCTACACGAATGGTTTGCACTAAATGTCGCTTTGCCGGACACACATAAGAACAGCTACCACATTCTAGGCAATCAGCCGCATGGTATGCTTCTGCTTTTTCTACTTCATCTCTAAAAGCAAAAGCATTTAAATAAAGCGGCATCAAATTCATCGGACAACTCTCGACACATTTACCACATCGTATACACGGACTTTCTGACGGTATAAATGCTTGGCCTTTTGTAAGTGCAAGCAGTCCAGATGTTCCCTTAATAACGGGGACATCTATGCTATATTGTGAAACGCCCATCATCGGTCCACCAAAAAGAATTTTTTTAGGTTCTTTTACAAATCCTCCGCATTCAGCAATGAGTGTTTTCATTGGTGTGCCAATGCTCACGGAATAATTCCCAGGTTTTTTAATCGCATCCCCTGAAACCGTAACCACACGTTTTGTAAGTGGCTTACCCTTCGTGACTGCTCTGCCGATGGCAACACATGTATCAATATTATTAACCGCCACACCTACATCTGCTGGCAAACCACTTGAAGGCACTTCCCTGCCCGTAATTGCTTTTATTAATTGTTTTTCAGAACCTTGAGGGTACTTCGTTTCAAGTACAACCACTTCAATCGACGTTTCTTTGGCTGTTGCCTCTTTCATTACCTTTATCGCATTCATTTTATTCGATTCAATCCCAATATACCCCTTATTAACACCAAAAGCTTTCAACATAATTTTAAGCCCTAAAACAACCCTTTCAGGTGTCTCAATCATCACACGATGGTCAGAAGTCAAAAAAGGTTCACACTCTGCCCCATTGACAATGACCCATTCTATTTTTTTGTCGGGTGGTGGAGATAATTTTACATGTGTAGGGAAACAAGCTCCCCCCATTCCTACAATGCCCGCTTCTCTAACAATCGTAATAATCTCTTTTGGCGAAAGCTTTTCCCAGTCTAAATGCGCAGTTCGTTGCTTGTCTCTTGTACCTAGTCCATCATTTTTAATAATAATAGACATTACTTTTGTACCATTTGGATGTAATCTCGGTTCAATCGCTTGTACTTTACCTGATACGCTTGCATGAATCGGTGCACTGATAAACGCTTCTACATCCGCTATTTTCTGACCTTTTTTAACATAGTCACCCACTGCAACCAAAGGCGTACATGGTGCACCAAGATGCTGCTGCATTGGAAATATGAGCTCTTTTGGCGCTATCAATTTGGTTATAGGCAAACTCTCTGTACTCGTTTTATTATCACGAGGATGAATACCACCCTTAAACGTTAACATCTTCATTTTAACCTCACCTCTTTTTATAGTATTAGTACTTTCGAAAAATCGTACTGCCTGTTAAATCCGGCTTTTGTAATCTTGCTTTAAATGTTTCAGTTAAGACGTCACAGGTCCTAAGTAGCATTAGATTAATAGTGATAACCTAAT
>SKGK01000158.1 GCA_007117465.1 Clostridia bacterium
GTAAAAGTGTTGAGCAGTTTGAGATTATGCCAAAGCCACCAGAAGAAAGGATCGACAGTAATCCATGGCCACAGTGGCCTAAGGTTTATCAATTAGATTATGGTCAGCAAGAGCGAAAGGCCTTATATGGAGAAGACCCACGTCATTATCTAATCATGACTAAAAAGTTTGTAGGGGATCTAAGTGGACAGGTCAAAGAGGTGCACACCGTGAATATCGCGTGGAATAAAAGGGAAAATGGACAGTTTGTGCCTGAAGAGATACCGGGTACAGAAAAGATATGGAAAGCAGATTTAGTGTTGCTCGCAATGGGATTTGTAGGGCCAGAAGACACATTGATTGGGCAACTGAATATTGAGCGAGATACATCTTCTAATGCTAAGGCTGAGTACGGTAAGTTTGCCACCAATGTAGAAGGTATTTTTGCGGCAGGTGATATGCGTAGGGGGCAGAGCTTAGTGGTTTGGGCAATTAATGAAGGGCGGGGAGCGGCACAAGAATGTGATAGATACTTAAGAATGTAAAAGGAGAATAATTTGGCAAAAAAATGTTTGGCATTGATAGTCAGCTGTAGTAATATATATATACTCAAGGGACTGAGTTTTAGTAATGCTAAGATTCAATTGTGTATCACCTAGTATCTCAGTCAACAGAGCATCTGACTTTTAATCAGGTTGTCTGGCGTTCGAGTCGCCAATGTGTTACCATCTAATACTGACCAAACAGAGAAAATGTCTGCTTGGTCAGTATTTTTATTTAAAATGAAATCCATATTTTTCGAATATCAATTTTGCTTTTTCTGAAAACAAGAATTCTATAAATTCTTCTGCTTTTGTTATATGTCTACTGTCTTTTATTATTGCTAAGGGGTATACCACAGGTATATCGCTATTATCAACAATGGTAACCTTTTTGTTTTTTTTTGCATCGGTCATATACACAACACCTGCATCAACTTCGTTTTGCGCTACATAGGTTAAAACTTGTATCACATCCTTTGCGTATATTGCTTTGTTGGCTACTTTGTCATTGATACCAAAAGATTCAAAAACCTTCTGTGCATATTGTCCAGCAGGTACGCTTGAAGGTTCACCCAATGCAATTTGTCCGACTTTATTTGTTGCAACGTCAAGAAAGCTTGTAATCTCACTCGCTTTTCCAACGGGGGTTATAAGAACCAAGGTATTTTGAAGTAAATCTCTTTTTGTGTCATTTAATAAAAGACCTTGACTTTCTAGCTCGTTCATTTCTTTTGATGAAGCTGAAATAAAAATATCTATTGATGCTCCCTGCTGTATTTGCGTTTTAAGGTTGCCAGAACTACCGAAATTAATGATAAAATTTTGATCGTACATGTTTTGTAAGTCTAGCATAACATTTTTAAGACTTGATGCCACCGAAATTGTCAATTGGTCAGATGTATCCACAACAGATAATTCACACCCCATTAAAATGATTACAATTACTAATAGTAAAACAAGTTTTTTCATATATAGGCCGCCTTTCGTTATTCTAACAAGAGCAAATCTTTTGCTGGTAGTTTAAAATATCTATGATTATGCCAAATGTTTTTATCCATTTCACACACTAAAGATTTTTTTTGGCGATTTAAGTTAAATATAGCAAGCAATGAAAATATACACGTATTAATGCGGAGATTATCATATTCAAACACGTTTTCTCCGATAGTATCAGTGGGTGTAATCATGTGTGGTCTAATTCCAACAGCATTAATATTGTCAGTTACTTTTTTAACTGTTGAAAGACGAACGCCCCAATCAATAGCATCAATGGTAAAATCATTAATCTTTGTAATTGCTGAGATGTTTTTACATCCACTTAGAGTAGCGCTGCTGACTGTAAGTGGATTGCTAAAAATTGCATGCGTTGGTGCAAGGTGTTCAAGTCTACCGCCATCAATCACACCAATTTTATTACAAAACTTATAAACTTCTTCACAATTATGTGATACAAATAGGACATAAGCCTCAGTATTTTCTAAAACCTCCATAAGCTGCTCTTCAAGCTGAAATTTTAAATGAAAGTCCAATGCCGAAAATGGTTCGTCAAACATAATGATTTCAGGATTATATGCCATCATTCTTGCAAGAGCCACTCGTTGCTTTTGACCTCCTGAAAGCTGATAGGGATATCGTTTTTCTAAACCTTCTAACTGAAAAAGCTTAACTTGCTGCGAGATTAATTTGAATTTTTCGTTTTTTGGTAAAAAAATTGCTGCTGCAATATTCTCTTCAACTGTCATATTAGGGAAAAGAGCATAGTTTTGAAAAAGCAGACCAACATTACGCTTTTGAACAGGGATATTTATTTTTTTTGATGAATCAAAAAAAACGTTGTCATCAACAACAATAATTCCGCTATCTGGGGTTTCAAAACCTGCAATACACGCAAGTGTCAAGCTTTTGCCACACCCTGATGCACCGAGCAAGCCAAATCTCTCTTTTGGAATTTCCAGCGCTATATCCAAAGTAAATCCGTGTAACCGTTTTTTTATATTTATATACAGGCTCATTTTTTCACCTCTAATTTATTACAAAAATTTATTAACATGATAGTTATAAAGCTTATTGAAATAATTAGCATTACCCACACAAAAGCTAGTTGCATATTTCCTGCAGATACGGCAGTATATATGGCAAGAGAAATGGTCTGAGTTTTGTTTGGTATATTGCCGGCCAGCATAAGTGTTGCGCCAAACTCACCAAGTGCCCTTGTAAATGAAAGAATGGTTCCAGCAATAATACTTGAAAATGTGTTTGGAATCATTATTTTCCAAAATATTTTGTGCTCAGACATTTTAAGTGTTCGAGCAGCAAAAATAATACTAGTATCTAATTGTTCAAATGCAGCGTGAGTAGTTCTATACATAAGAGGGAATGATACAATAACAGCAGCAATAACCGTTGCGCTCCACGAAAATACAATCCTAATACCTATTGACAAGAGAGCTTGTCCTATTATGCTATTTCTCCCAAATATAATGAGTAAAAAAAATCCTAGAACAGTAGGAGGTAGAACAAGCGGCAATGTGAAAATAGCATCTAAAATGGCACGAATTTTTTTAGGAAGAGTCAGTACAAGTCTTGCAGCATAAATACCGAGGAAGAAGGTTATAAAAGTGGCAACGAGAGTTGTTTTTAAGGATAGTATCAAAGGTGATAAATTCATATGCCGCCTCCTATAATCAGTTCCCTTAAATTTTGTTCTACTGCCTTTGCCTTTGAAAGCGAAAACCCAAAATCAAAGCATTGTGAACTAGCACTTAAAAAGTGTGTCAAGTTACAATTTCCTGCACGTTCACCAATTCCAAAAAGTGTGCAGTCTATATAATCTACGCCCGCCCTTGCAGCTGAGATTGAGTTTGCAACTGCCATACCTAAATCGTTATGTGCGTGTATTTCAATCGAAATATTTGATGCAGTAAGCATTTCTTTTACAACACACTCTGCTTGAGAAGGTGTGAGAACACCAACAGTATCAGCATACCTGACGAGTTCAACACCATAGCTAGCAAGCATTTTTATAATCGTATTTACAAAGGTTATATCTGACCTTGAAGCGTCCTCTAAGCCAACGCTAACGGTATATTCCCTTGATTGTGCAAAATCTATGCATTGTTCAAGCGTATTAATGAGCCAAACCTTGTTTTTTTTGAGTTTTGAATATATCTGCACATATGAAACGGGTGCAGATATGTGAATAATGTCAGGCATACAATCCATCGAGTGTTTAATATCGCTTACATTCATTCTATTCCATACAGAAATACGTGAATTCTTACGATTTTCCATTATTTTTAGTATTGATTCCTTTTCACTTTTGCCTATTGCAGGAATGCCTGCCTCAATTTGATAAATGCCTAGTTTATCAAGCTCGGTTGCAATTTTTGTTTTTGTCGAGCAGTCAAAGGCGAATCCAGGACTTTGTTCTCCATCTCTTAATGTTGTATCAATCAGATATTTTTTCTTTTTCATGAGCCTTCACCTCCATGTAAAGCTGTAAAAACTCCTCGTCTTTTAAACTCCTTCCAAGTTGTGTTATTTCTTTTTGCACAGCTTTTAGTAATGAAGGAATTTCTTTTTTGCTTGTAGGTATATTGTTTTCTGCAAGCTTCATTTGGATTGACTTTGTACCTGAATGTTTTCCAATAACGATACTTCTGTTTTCGCCAATAATTGTAGGATCATATGGCTCATAAGTAAGCGGATTTTTTGAAATACCGTCAGTGTGTATCCCTGCCTCGACAACAAAGATTCCTTCACCTAGTACTGGCTTGTTTCTAGGAATAACACTATGTGTAATTTTAGTATATATATCCTTTATTTCGCACAATGTTTTAAGATTTTTATTTGGTTTTCGTCGTGTTTTTATCCGAAGAGCGACAATTACCTCTTCAAGCGGTGCAAATCCGCCAATGCCAGAATAGCTTGCACTAACGCTCTTGCCGCCTGAGATTGCCCACTCAACCGCAATCGCAGTAGCGCAGCCATATTTGTTTTGCGGACATATATCAAGGTTATTTCCAAATATATTCTGAAGGATTTTAAAATAATATCTGTAATCATGCATAATAATGTCGTCGAGTCCGATTATCCTTGCATTAATATTTTTACTTTGAAAGTTTCTTAGTTTTTGAATTTCACGAATATCATTAACTTGAAACTGCGTTATCATTTGGTTATAATTCTCTTCTGTGCAGCAGCTGCATGAGAAGCGAGTTAATTGCGGAAAAGCGTAGTGCTCATCAAGGGAGTGAATATGAAGGATGTAATTTACATTTTTAGGCAAATTATCAATACCTATTGCCAATAATACAGGAACACTAATTTCGATAAAGTCCACTCCGCATTCGGCAAGCTTTTCGCACAAATTGATAAGCAGTTTACCGTTAGGCAATATGCTATCAAGTGTTGTGAGTGTTCTATCGATTATTTTCATTATTATCACCCCATTGAATATTCTTAGATTCTAAGTTCTTCTAACGGCTTCCCACCCTCAATATGATGGTCGAATATCTTTTCAACGTCTTTAGGTGTAAGCGCTCCATACCAAACCCCTTCTGGATAAACAACTACAATTGGGCCTTTATCACAAATACCAAAACAGCCCGTATTAGTAATCATAACCTCTCCGCTTAAATCTCTGTCTTCGACCTCTTCCATAAATCGTTCAACAATTTTAACAGCTTCTTTAGCGTGACAAAAACCGCGTTGCTGTCCGTTTATTCGGCAGCTTGTGCATATAAATATGTGATATTTTGGACTTGTCATATTAATTCCCTCCTATAATCTTTAATTGACTGTGCAATGGCTGTTTCTATTTTATCATATGTAGTTATAACCTTAATACCTTGCTCTGCAAGTTTTTTTGATGGTATATCTCCTATTCTCATACAAAGCACGGCTTTACAATCTTTCATAGATTTAACTATTTCTTCAAACTTATCAAACTTATCATCGCAATTCTCTTGACCCTCGCAGTATTTTTTACAACTACGCTTTTCGATATATTTTGCTTCGCCATTTTCGTAATCATAAATATAAACTTGTGTTGCATGACCGAAATGCTGATCAACTAAAATGCCACTTTTTGATATTACGGCAAAACGTACTTTTTCAATTTGTTCTTTATTACTGTCACTTTGATAGTCTTGAAAGTCAATTGATTGGTCACCCTCGAGTGTTCCGATAGCATCTGCCCTGCACTGTTTACAGTGATACATTTGTTTCAAGCTTTGCCCACATTTGTTTCTAAGCAATGTAAGCTCTTTGTTGTTAGTAAGTGGCATATTTTCAAAAACGCTTCCTGCAACAGGTATCATAGGCATTATATTTGTCATAAAAACGCCAAGTGATTTAACAGTATCAACAATTTCTTCTATGTGAAAGTCATTTATACCCTTTACCATAACGATATTAACTTTGCACATAGCACCCCGTTCACACAGCATTTTAATACCTGATAATTGGTTTGCCATTAGTATTGCAGCACCTGTTTCACCTTCGTATTTGGTGCCCATATAGTTGATATAGCGATAAATCTTCGAGCCGACGCTTGGATTAACCGCATTACATGTTACTGTTACATGTGTTACCCCAAGAGAGACCATCTCATCGGCATACATTGGAAGCATCAATCCGTTAGTTGAAACGCAAAATGTTACATCAGGGTCATATGCTCTTATAAGTGAGAGCGTATTTTTTGTATTCTCCCAATTGGCAAGTGCATCACCTGGTCCGGCAATACCGACAACAGACAAATGAGGAACCTTTTCTTTTGCTACTTTATATTTTTCGAGTGCGTCCTGAGGGGTTAAAACTTTCGTTGTAACACCAGGTCTACTCTCGTTAGGACAGTCAAATTTTCGTACACAGTAGTTACAGCTTATGTTGCATTTTGGTGCAATTGGAAGATGCATTCTTGCATTTTCAGTCCCACACGCATTATAACAGGGGTGCGTAACGGTTCTTTCCATTGCTTTTTGGGAGAAGGTTTTCGATTTTGAAGTAGATATATATTTGTCTCCTTTATAAAATTCATTGTACAAATTCTCTCTAAAAGAAGAATCTTTTTTAAATAATAAAGCATTTGTTATTCTGTCAAGAAGGTCTAAAGAACCGTCATACCCAAAGGTCCTCACACGCTGACCACCTATTTGATCGTGTATGGGAAATGCACATCGTATAAGCGTAATTCCATGTTTTTCTTCTATTCGTCTTGCGTCAGAGCTACCAATCATAATATTTGCACCAAGTCGCAAAGCTTCGCTTTCTATCAAGTCAAAATCAGTGTTGCTTAGTATTTTATATTCATCCACAAACACATTTTTTGCAATTTTTTTTATTTCATCATCAAGTGCGTTGGTTAACGTATCACATCGTGTACCTGTCGCCACGATTACAGGTACAATACCATTTTCGCAGCACAATCTTGAAGCTGAATAAATAAAATCAGGTTCGCCAAAGATAACGGCTCTACCTTGAGCATTGTACTTATGTGAGTCTATCATTGCATCTAAATATCTTTCCCGCTGCTTATTTATGCTTTTAGGTGCTTTTATCCCTGTAAATTTTTCAAGGGATTGTATAAGTAGATCGGTGTCACGAATACCTACAGGTAAAGGAAGCCTTATATATGGTACACCATATTTCTCCTGCAAATACGCTGCGGCAGATATTTCATCATGTGTAAACTTGCTAAATTCTATTGTTAGGGTAGCGCCGCCCATTTTAGCAATATCTTCAATTTTCGTTCCACCATCAGGCAATTTATTATATTTTTTAATATATCCACCGTCAAGATTTTCAGAAATATCTGGGAGTAAAACGTAGTCAATGCCAAATTTTTCAAAAACATCTTTCAAATAACGTGTATCAGAAGGGCTTATTAACGGCGTTATAATATTAACTTTATTGTTTGGAGTAATATCCATTTCAACGTTCTTTACAATGGCACAAAGCGTTTTAAAGAACCCTTCATATTGTGTTCCTTCATAACCTGCGGACGATACATTTATTATTTTCACATTACAATCAGGATTTTGTTCGTAAAAGTTATCAATAATTCTTGGAACATCCTCACCAATTGTTTCTGCAAGACACGTTGTTGAAATTCCTATAACAGTAGGTGAATAAAGAGAGATAAGGTTTTTAAGGCCATTGATAAGGTTTTTTTCACCGCCATAAACAGTGCCCTCTTCGGTAAGAGAGGAAGATGCAATATCAATCGGTTCATTATAATGTGTTGCCATATGTCGCCTTATATAAGTGCTACACCCCTGTGAACCATGGATTAGCGTCATACATTTATTTATGCCATAAAATGCGCTTACTGCGCCCATAGGCATACACATTTTACAAGGATTAATGGTAAGGTTCACTATGTTTTTTCCCATAACGTTCACTCCAATCTTAAGATACTTAAGGGAATATGAAGCATGAATCGGCTTGTAATAAACATTTCTGTTAGATTAAGTATAGCGCCAAACGGGGCTATTTATTGTTAAGTTTATTTCTTTAGTAAAATTTATTACACCTTCATAGCCCAAAAGTGGTTGTTTGCGTTCATGATTATGATCGCAAAATGCAATGCCCAGTTTATAGGCAAGGGGACGTTCCTTAACGCCTCCAACTAGTATGTCGGCACTCATTGCAAGCATAAATTGCTCAAGTTCTGAAGGGTTTGTATCATCTAATACAATGGTATTTTCATTTACAAGGCTTTTTATTATTTCATAGTCTTCTTTTTTACCTGTTTGGGTGCCTACAACCACTGTTTCAATTTTCAGTTCTTTAAACTGCCGTATTAAAGATATTGCCTTAAAACCCCCGCCGACGAAAATGGCTGCCTTTTTCCCTTCAAGATTAGGTTTGTATTTATCTAAAAATGTTTTTAACTTGCTAGATTGTTGTTTTGTAAATTCCTTAGCCTTGCGGATACAGGCATCGTTTCCCAATGCATACGCAATTCTCATGATTGAATCGGTAGTATCTTCAATACCGAAAAAACTTACCTTAATAAAGGGTATATCCATTTCTTCTTCCATTCTTTTTGCAAGGTATGTCATAGAACCTGCACATTGGACGATGTTTAGATTTGCTGTCGGGGCTTTAATAATATTATCAAAGCTTGCATCACCTGTAATTCGTGATACCACGTTAACACCGATCTGTTTTAGATAATTTTGAATAATCCACATCTCGCCTGCTAAATTAAAATCGCCTAAAATATTAATACCGTCAACCTTTTGTTCACTTTTATATGGTGATACAAGGCTCATTATTGCGTTACAAGCCGCCTTGTATCCCATTGATTTATGTCCTGCAAAGCCGGGTGATAGGACGGGTATAACCCTTATATTATGTTTTTGTTCTGCCGTTTTACAGACAGCATTTATATCATCGCCTATAACCCCTACAATACATGTTGCGTATACAAAGATAACATTAGGGGAGTAATGCTTCATAACTTCATCAATTGCCGCTGCAAGTTTTTTTTCGCCACCGAAAACGATATCTGTTTCGCTTAAATCTGTTGAAAAACTGTTTCTGTAGAGTTCGTCACCACTCGAAAGGCTTCCACGGATATCCCATGTATAGCTAGCACAGCCTATCGGTCCATGCACGATATGAAAAGCATCTGTTATGGGATTAAGCACAACTCTTGCACCGCAAAATACACATGCGCGTTGGCTTACAGAGCCTGTTACGCTTTCGGTATCGCACGTAATGCCATCACCTTTGCAGCCACTTTTATATACTATAGATTTTTTTCTATCCGCTAATATGTTTGAGTTTATACCTGTCATACCGTTAACCCCCCTTTTTTAAGTATTTTTACATTACCATTTCCATATCTTCATCTTCACAATCTCTGTCTTGTCTATCCATAAGAGCATTAAGCATAAGTTCTATAAGTCTCATTGCACCTTTATATCCAATAAGGGGCATATAAGAATGAACATATCTATCTATGATGGGAAAACCTGCTCTAACAAGCGGAATATCTTCTGCTCTTGCAATGAATTTCCCATGTGTTCCCCCTATCATAAGGTCTACGCTGTTAGTCTTAATTAACTGATGCAGTTCAAACAAATCACTTGACGATTTTGCAACGCAATCTTCTATGCCAAATTTAGCAAGAAGTTCTTGTGCCTTTGTATTAAATGCTTCACCTGTTGTTCCAGTTAGCATATATTTTGGAATCATGCCAAGCTCTAGACAAAGTGTGGAAAGTCCAAGAACGCTATCAGGATCGCCATAAATGGCAACGCTTTTATTACTAAAATACGGGTGAGAATCAAGCATAATATCGACAAGCTGTCCCCGTTGTTCTTCAAGTTCATGCGCAACATTTGACTGAGTGCTCTCTGAAATCGCCATTATAAATGCATCAGTTGCTTCGATACCAATTGGCAACGGAAGTGTCTTGTACATTACACCACACTTGCGCTTTAGCTCGTTTCCTGCATTCTCCATTGCAAGTTCTCCTATTGCTAAGGTCAATTTGCAATCACCTATTGAAACAATATCCGAAATCTTCGTACCACCCGAGGGATACATTTCATAAGCCCCCGTCATAGGTGCATCTAAAACACCGCTAGTGTCAGGAAGCATAATAAAATCTGCGTCCATAAGTGATAAAATCATCTTCATTTCGCGCATGTCGCCGGGATTTACAAATCCTGGCAGTATAGCAAGTTTGCCATTTGAGACACCTGACTTTTTAGCCAGATATTTTATAAACCCTGAAACCATGTTGCCATAGCCCGTTATATGAGAGCCTACATAGCTTGGCGTGCTAGCGTGTACAACGATTTTGCCAGTTGGAATGACCATATCATGAATGTATGAGTTTAAATCGTCACCTATTGTTTCCGATAAACAAGTCGTGTGAACTGCAATAATATCAGGATTATATATATCAAAAATATTTTTAACGGATGTTTTAATATTTGAGCCACCGCCAAATACTGAAGCACCTTCTGTGAAAGAGCTTGATGAGGCGATTGCAGGCTCTTTAAAATGCCTTGTCAAATACATTCTGTGGAATGAGCAGCAACCCTGCGAGCCATGGCTGTGCGGCATACATCTGTGAACACCCAATGCTGCATACATTGCTCCAACAGGCTGACAAGTTTTTAGTGGATTTACCCTAAGTGCACTTCTTTTCTTTATTTCTTTTGTCGTTAAATCTAGCATCATGCATCACCTCCCATAGTTCCTGTAAGAACAGGTTTGTTATTCCATGGAGCTTTAACATAACCCCAAGCAGGAGTATATATGCCCATGGTAATATCCCTTGCAAAGTTTACTGCTCCTCTAAATCCTGCGTATGGTCCGCTGTAATCGTATGAATGAAGCTGTTTTGACAACACGCCCGCCTTTTGCGAGACATATTTATCCTTAATGCCTGAAAAGAAAATATCAGGCTTTAAAATTCTTATAAATTCCTCTGTTTCAAAGTGATTAAGGTCATCTACGATTATAGAACCGTTAGGCATTTCTTTTAGCATACCAGCATAATCTTCGAGTGGAATTTCTTTTTTAAGTTCATCATACTGCTCTGGTGTAAGCATTACTCTATAATTTTTTTCATCAGGCACAACCTTGATTTCCTCAATATTTTTACTGTCTGCATCTTCCTTAACATAGGGAAGTACTTCTCTGCCTTCATAATCATCACGATGAGCAAATTCGTATCCTGCAAGAACGGTATCAATACCAATGTCTTTTAGCAATCCTTGATAGTGATGTGCGCGAGAGCCTCCGACATAAAGAGCTGCTGTCTTACCTTTGAGTTTGTTTCTAAAATACGAAACATCCTCTTCGACAAGAAAGAGTTCCTCTTCAATGACTGCCTCTGTTCGTGCCGTAAGTTCTTCATCATTAAAGTATTTAGCTATATCTCTAAGTGTTTGAACAATAGCATCTAATCCAATAAAATTAACTTTAATCCAGTTTGTGCCATATTTTGTTTTAAACATTTCAGCAATATAGTTAATTGAGCGATGACATTGGACTAAGTTAAGGTCTGCCTTATGAGCTGTTTGAAGTTCCTCAAAGCTTCCATCACCTGTCATAATGGAAACAATATCATAACCAATTCTATTTAAAACTCTGCTTATTTCCCAACCGTCACCACCTATATTATATTCACCTAGAATATTCACCGAAAACTTTTTAAGAGGTCTATCGGATGTACCGATGATGTTTTTCATAATGCCATTGTTTGCAATATGATGACCGCCCGACTGACTTACGCCTTTATAGCCTTCACAGCTAAACGCTATAACACTTATGCCGTACTTGTTTTGAGCTTCTGAAGCCACTGCGTGTATATCGTCGCCAATTAGTCCAACGGGACATGTAGAGCAAATCATAATTGAAACGGGGTTGAAAATATCGACAACTTCTTTTATTGCTTGTCTAAGTTTCTTCTCACCACCAAATACGATGTCTGTCTCTTGTAAATCGGTTGAGAATGAATACTCCAAGAAGTTTTTAGTATTATTGTCACCCTTTGCTTTATTTCTACGTGTTCCCCATGTATAAAATGAGCAACCAATAGGCCCATGAGTGATTACCGCAACGTCCTTAAGTGGCCCGACAACTACGCCCTTACAACCAGCATAGCAACACCCCCTATTGGTCATAATTCCTGGAATAGTTCGCGTGTTTGCTGTTATTTCCTGCACATTTTCATCTTTTACGATTATGTGATTTTTACGATTTTTATAAACTCTCGCACTATATTTTTCTAAAATGTTATCCTTAAAACTCATAATGTTTTACCTCCTCCTATTAGCTTGTATTTTCTTGATGATGCCTTAATAAGCGTCCTGTGTCATTTCACCGCTTCTAATTGTATATGCTTCATATATAGGTAGGATAAATATTTTACCATCTCCGACATTACCTGTTGAATTTACCTCAATAAACGTTTTAACTACTTTCTCGACATCTTCTTCTTCAACGATAAGGGTAAAAATTCTCTTAGGTATTAGTCGCATAGTTTCTGAAAGTTGCTCGCCAAGCGCCGATAAAGGAAGAGTGCCTTGTTTAAGTATCGTTTGTAATAATGCAGGGTCGACGCTGTTTTTGCCCCTTCCCATAACCTTCCTGCATGTAAAAGCAGGAAATCCAGCATTTGCAAGCGCGTCCTTTGTTGCATTAACTTTATTTTGACGTATAATCGCCATAACTTCCTTCATTGTTACCACTCCTTCCTGCTTTTATAGTCCCTTTTTAGCGGTACTTATTGTGTATGCCTCTTCAACAGGGCTTACAAATATTCTACCATCACCGAAATTACCATTTTCACCTGTACGCGCAGTTTTCATTATAATTCTAATAACATCATCCTTATCTTCATCATTTACAACAAGTAAAATCATTTCTTTTGGTATTTCATCATAAAACACGGTACCAACTTTGATACCTTTTTGTTTACCACGGCCGTAAACATCCATTTTTGTTACTGCAGGAAAATCTGCAGATAGAAGCTCTGATAATACTAAACCTATCTTTTCTGGACGCACAATGGCTCTTATCATTAACATTTATATCATCCTTTCTTATATATCCATTATTCCGTGTTCCATCAAAATTTCTTCAAGCCTTTCTGTGCTCATCGGCTTTGGTACAACAAACATATCATTGCCGTCTATAGCTTTTGCAAGTTGTCTATACTCTTCTGCCTGATTAGCAGTAGGGTCAAATTCTATAACTGTCTTTTTGTGAATTTCAGCTCGTTGCACCATGTTATCACGAGGTACAAAGTGAATAAGTTGACTACCAAGTTCTTTTGCAAACGCATCTAGGAGGCCTCGCTCGCCGTCAACCTTTCTACTATTGCAAATAATACCACCAATTCTACAGCCTCCAGTATTCGCATATTTTTGAACACCTTTTGCAATGTTATTTGCGGCATAAAGTGCCATCATTTCGCCACTTGCAACAATGTAGATCTCTTGTGCTTTTCCTTCGCGAATAGGCATTGCAAATCCCCCGCATACAACATCACCTAATACGTCATAGAAAACATAGTCCAGATCACGCTCGTATGCACCAAGACTTTCAAGCATACCAATTGAAGTGATAATGCCACGTCCTGCACATCCAACACCTGGTTCTGGTCCACCTGACTCAACACAATTAATGCCCGAAAATCCTTCTCTCATAATAAGGTCAAGCTCAATATCCTCGCCCTCTTCTCTTAATGTGTCAAGTACTGTTTTTTGTGCTAAACCGCCTAGTAAAAGTCTTGTTGAATCTGCCTTAGGGTCACAACCGACAATCATAATTTTTTTGCCCATTTCACCGAGTCCTGCTGTTAGATTTTGAGTTGTTGTTGACTTACCAATTCCACCTTTACCGTAAATAGCAACTTGTCTCATACATCATACCTCCCTAGTAAAATTAAAAAACGGAGCCTACCCGATTAGGGTGGCTCCGTCACCAACAATATTTTTATTTTGTTGTTATGCATTAAGTATAAATTAAAAATGCATGGATTACAATACACGAAATTGTGGATTGTAAACTAATGAATTTCAAGATTTTTGTGAAATTTGCACAAGGGAATGATGTTTTTGAAGGTTGCTACTGTTTTTATTTCTTGGAGTTTAGGAATTTATAAAGTTTGTAACTATTCAGTCGACCCACACATTCACTAAGAATTGTGTAATTCGCTGAATTTTTAAAATTTTAGCACCAATTTTGGGTTGTGGACAGTTTTGTTTTCTGGCTTGTCGAAGACAAAATAAAAATTTGAAGTAAAAAAGCTCGTAAATATCGCTATTTCAGTGGATAATTATTCGTTATGTTGGTATCTTTAATTAAATTGAAC
>SKGK01000198.1 GCA_007117465.1 Clostridia bacterium
GCGGTAATTGGCGGCGGAAATACAGCAATTGATGCAGCAAGGGTTGCCCATAGGAAAGGTGCAAAAGAAGTACATATCTTATATAGAAGAACGCTTGAGGATATGCCAGCAGATAAGCGTGAAATATTAGAGGCGATTGAAGAGGGAATTATCGTGCATACTTTGGTAGCTCCTACCCGTTTCGTAGGAACAGGTAAAGTGCGGCAAATTGAATGTATGAAAATGCAGTTAGCAGGTTTTGATAGCAGTGGCAGAAAAAAACCGATACCAATAGAAGATGCTACATTCTCTTTTGAAGTAGACATGGTAATTCCTGCGGTAAGTCAATATTCCGATTTGCCATTTGTAAGGAAAGAGGAAGTAGAACTAACTTCATGGGGAGCTTTCGTGGTGGATATGGATACGCAGATGACAAGTATACCTGGTGTATTTGCAGGTGGGGATGTAGCAAGGGGATCAGATGTTGTTATCACAGCAATAGCAGATGGTAAAAAAGCAGCAAAGGCTATTGATAAGTACCTTGGTGGTAAAGGAGAGCTTAATACAGGCGAGTCTATTGATATTCCACAACCACCCATTGACGCAGAAGTAATAGAGCATGAGCGTTTTATGATGAAGTTTTTAGATGCTAACACGCGAAAAGATAATTTTGAAGAGGTTGCGGTAGGTTTTCATAAGCTTAATGCTATTGCTGAAGCTATGCGATGCCTAAGATGCGACAGAAGAGTTTAAGGTATAGGGGGTGAGATGAATGGTTAATATAACGATTAATAATAAGAAAATGAGTGTTGAAGAAGGATTAACAATCTTAGAAGCGGCTAAGAAACATAATATACTCATTCCAAATTTTTGTTATATGGAAGGGGTGCATGAGCTAGGGGCGTGTAGGATATGTGTAGTAGAAGTAGAAGGTGCAAAGACTTTGATGGCATCTTGTGTAACCACTTTAAAGGAAGGAATGGTTGTGCATACCAATTCAGCGAGAGCGAGAAAAGCGCGCAAGGTTTTATATGAACTGATGCTTTCAGACCATCCGAAAGAGTGTTTAGGGTGTGCGAGAAATCAGCAGTGCGAATTACAAAAGCTAGGTGAAATGATTCAAATTAAAGATTTCCGCTTTGAAGGCGATAAATCCAAGCATTTTATAGATGACACTAGTCCTTCGATTGTAAGGGATACAGCTAAGTGCATTTTATGTAGAAGGTGTGTGACGGTTTGTAATGAGATACAAGGAGTAGGCGTACTAAATCCTCAAAAGAGAGGATTTGAAACAGAAATAGGCCCAGGAGATTTACCGCTTGATAGTGCATCCTGTGCTTTTTGTGGTCAGTGTACGACAGTATGCCCAGTGGCAGCACTAAATGAAAAAGATTCAACAAAGGCAGTATGGGATGCGCTTTTAGATCCCTCAAAAGTGGTGCTTGTACAGACAGCACCTGCAATTCGAGCAGCATTAGGCGAGGAGTTTGGCTATGAACCTGGGACACTTGTAACCGGGAAGATGGCAAGTGCATTAAAAGAGATAGGATTTGATTATGTATTTGATACGAATTTTACAGCAGATTTAACTATTATGGAAGAGGGTAGTGAATTTCTTGAAAGAGTAAAAAGCTTTTTCTATAAGAAAAACTTGCTATTACCTGAATTTTTAAAGAAAGTAAAAATACATTATGAAGGAAAACATCCTACGCTTCCGATGATTACAAGCTGTAGCCCTGGGTGGATAAAATACGTAGAACATTATTATCCTGACCTACTAGTGCATCTATCCACGTGTAAATCGCCGCATATGATGTTAGGTGCGCTTTGTAAATCTTATTTCGCAGAAAGACAAGGTATAGATCCAAAGGATATGTTTGTAGTATCCATTATGCCTTGTACGGCGAAGAAGTTTGAAATTACAAGACCAGAGATGATAAATGATGAACTGCCCAATGTGGATGCAGTGCTTACCACACGGGAACTTGCAAGACTGATTAAAGATGCGGGGGTAGACTTTAAGAACTTAGCAGATGGACAATTCGACAATCCGTTGGGGCTTTCGAGCGGTGCAGCAGATATTTTTGGAACAACAGGCGGGGTAATGGAGGCGGCGATTCGAACAGTGTATGAAATCATTACAGGTAGAGAAATTCCTTTTGACAATCTTCATGTCACTCCTATAGTCGGCTTAGAGACCGTTAAAACCGCAGACTTATTGATAGAAGATGCTAAAAAAGAATGGGACTTTTTAAATGGTGTGACAGTAAAGGTGGCAGTTACAAGTGGTTTAAAAGGGGCCGCTAAGCTACTTGAAGAGATTAAACAAGGCAAGAGCGAATATCATTTCATTGAGGTCATGGGGTGTCCGGGCGGCTGCATAAGTGGGGGAGGGCAGCCAAGACCAGTCGATAATGAAATACGCCAAAAAAGAGTAGCGGCAATCTACCAAGAAGATGAAGGAAAAACACTTCGTAAGTCTCATGAGAATCCTGATGTGGCGAAGTTGTACGAAGAATTTCTAGAAAAGCCATTAGGGCATAAATCTCATGAATATTTGCATACGTATTATACTAAGAGAAAGAAATATTGAGTGTGAGTGAATCCTAAAAAGCCAAATGGGTGTATACACACTCATTTGGCTTTTTAGGTAAAAGGAGATACTAAATTACTTTATTAATAAAATTAGGAAAATAAAAAGGATTTTACGGCATTTATGACGAATATGTTAAGTTAGTACAATAAAAATTAAGATGCCGGTGGTGGATTTAGTGGCTTTGAAAACAATAACTAAAAATCAAGAAGGAAAAATTGAGATAGCTTTTGATTATGCTACAGAAGTAGTTGAAAAAATTAAAACAATACCTGGAAGGGTATGGGTGCCTGGAAAAAGAGTGTGGTGCTTACCAGACAATGAAACAGCATCTACAGTGCTTCTTGGTTTGTTTGGGAAACAATATCAAGATATAATTCAAAACGCAGTTGATTCAAAACCAATAGATGATATCGTTAACAGCATTAAAAAAGAGATGCGGATAAGAGGATTTAGCAATAAAACAATAAAAAATTACAGCCTTCATTTTAAAAGATATGCACAGTATAATCTAGAATATAATACGTTTGACAAAAACAAAATAAAACAATACTTACTGTATTTAAGGGATAATAGCAAATGTTCATTTTCTTATTTGTCACAAACAATTAGTGCTTTGAAATTTTATTATTGTAAGATGCTAGGTGAAGAGAATGAAAAATTTGATATAATGCATCCGAAGAAAGAATATAAGCTTCCTAATGTATTATCTAAAGATGAAATAAAAACAATTTTTTCGAAAGTTGACAATGTAAAGCACTTAGCAATATTAACAATCATTTATTCTGCAGGACTTAGAGTAAGCGAAGCAGCCTCACTAAAAGTCGAAGATATTGACAGCAAAAGAAAAATTATAAAAATCAGGCAGTCAAAAGGTCGCAAAGACCGAATAACCCTATTATCCGATTTTGCTTTGGATATTTTGCGAACATATTTTAAAAAGTATAAACCAGAAGTTTGGCTTTTCCCAGGGCAAAAAGAAGAGTGGCATATCTCTGAGAGGTCAATACAAAAGGTATTTAATAATGCATGCAAGAAAGCATGTTTACATAAAAAACCTACCACGCATTGGCTGCGTCATTCTTTTGCCACTCACTTGTTAGAAGCCGGAGTTGATTTAAGGTATATTCAGGAATTGCTTGGTCACAGTAGCAGTAAAACAACAGAAATATATACACATGTTAGCACTAAAAATATTACAAATATAGCAAATCCTCTTGACGAAATTATGAAATAAGGATACAATTATTAAAAGGTTTTTATACGAACCTAGTACAGCTAAGAAATCATAAAAGTTTCTTAGACGAACATATATTATAAAAGGTTCGCAAGTGAAACCGTTACCCGAAATGCTAGTCACACAATCATAAATTTGTGGAGTTTTGTTGTTGTTTAAAAGATGGAATATTAAAAGATTTATAAATGCATTTATTTTTTTGTATGAAAAAGACCTTCTA
>SKGK01000179.1 GCA_007117465.1 Clostridia bacterium
GTATACAAATGAATTAGGAGAAACATTTACTAAAATCAATAACATGTTTAAAGATAGCGTAAATACGTTAAATGATTATGTCAATGAAATTTCTCAGGTGCTTACGGACATTGCTGAAGGTGATTTGGCACAATCGATAGAAAGTGATTATAGAGGAGATTTTGTAGAGATAAAAACGTCACTTAATGCAATTATTACTGGATTAAATGACGTAATGAGTAATATTAATACAACTGCCGAGCAAGTAGCATCAGGGTCAAATCAGGTAGCAGATTCTAGTCAGCAGTTATCGCAGGGAGCGACAGAACAAGCAAGTTCAGTGGAAGAAATAACCGCCTCTATTGAGGAGCTTTCTTCACAAACAGAACAAAATGCAACCAATGCAGATAAGGCAAATGAGATCTCTAATCAAACACAAACAGAGGCTAAAAAGGGAAATCAGCAAATGCAACAAATGCTAGAATCAATGGAAGAAATTAATGATTCGTCTGCAAAAATCTCCAAAATTATTAAAGTAATTGATGAGATTGCCTTCCAGACTAATATATTAGCGCTAAATGCGGCAGTAGAGGCAGCAAGAGCAGGGCAGCACGGAAAAGGATTCTCAGTAGTGGCAGAAGAAGTAAGGAATTTAGCTGCACGAAGTGCAAATGCTGCTAAAGAGACCACGGAAATGATAGAGGGTTCTATAAACAAAGTACAAGAAGGCACAAAGATTGCCAATGCAACTGCGGAGGCACTAGGGCGCATTGTAGATAGTGTGACAAATGCTTCAAGATTGGTAGAAGAAATTGCATCAGCTTCTAATGAGCAGGCAGCAGGAATAGAGCAGATTAATCAGGCCATTATGCAAGTATCAGAGGTAACCCAGACAAACTCTGCAACCTCAGAAGAAGCAGCGGCAGCAAGTGAAGAGTTATCGAGTCAAGCAGAGGTATTAAAAGAGGCAGTCAATCGGTTTAAGTTGAAAAAAACAAACCAACAAACCAATAGCTTTGATAACTTAAACCCAGAAATACTAAAAATGATTGAGCAAATGAAAGGTCAAAAAGAAAATGAAAAGGCACAAGGGATAGATAATCAAAAAGAGGCAAAAAAACAAGTAGCTGCTACCAATGTAAATATTGATCTAAGCGACAAAGAGTTTGGCAAATACTAATTAGACGGGGATAGACATGCTTACAATTAATGAAAAAGAATTTGAAAAGTTAAGCAGCTATATAAGCCGCCATTATGGCATTTATCTTAGTAAACAGAAAATGACACTCATAAATGGTAGGCTGGGCAATACCCTTTTCAAACAAGGCTTTAAAAGTTTTATGCAATACTATGAATATGTGGTATCTGACCAAACAGGTAAAGCCGCTGGTGAGCTTTTAAATAGCATTACCACCAATCATACGTTTTTCATGCGAGAGGTAGCGCATTTCAACTTTTTTAAAAAGCATGCATTACCTGAGCTAACGTCGACTTTACAAGATAAAGATATCAGGGTTTGGAGCGCTGGTTGTTCTTCGGGGGAAGAGCCGTATACACTTGCCATGATAATGGATGAATATTTTGATAGGGAAAAGCAAAAGTGGAATACAGATGTATTAGCCACTGATATATCGACAAAAGCCTTAAAAAAAGCAAGTGACGGCATATACACCGAAGAACAAATAGCGGTGCTTCCACATAATTGGAAAAAGCAGTATTTTAAACTGTGTGAGAAGAATAAATATATTATTAAAGATAAAGTAAAAAACAGCATCATTTTAAGGAGGTTTAACCTTGCACAAAATGACTTTACATTTAAACGAAAGTTTCATGTGATTTTTTGTCGCAATGTTATGATATATTTTGATCAGATGGCAAAAAAACAGTTGGTAGAAAACTTTTATCATTGTATGGCACCAGGTGGATATCTTTTTGTGGGGCATTCTGAGACATTATCGATGGAAAAGACAAAGTTTCGCTATGTGCAGCCTGCTGTGTATAGAAAGGAATAGGCGTTATGGTGAAAAATAAAAAAATTCAAGTATTGGTCATTGATGATGCAATGGTTTCAAGAGAAATTATTGCAAGAGGGATTGTCACAGATCCTTTTATAGAAGTAGTAGAAACAGCCTCTGATGTATTCGAGGCAAGAGAAAAAATTATCGCGCATTTGCCCGATGTTCTTACGTTAGATATTCATATGCCGAAAATGGATGGCATTTCGTTTTTAAAAAAATTAATGCCACAATACCCGTTACCGGTTGTAGTAATAAGTGGGTCAGAAAAAAGTGTTTTTGAAGCACTTGAGGCTGGTGCTGTAGATTTTGTTGTAAAGCCTCAAATAAAGAACAAAAAAGAGTTAGAACAATTTTTAAATGAGGTGATTCGTAAAATTAAAATAGCATCGGTTGCGAAAGTTCAAAATACAAAAAATGTGCAAAGTGATAAACAAAACAATCACATAAAAAGGTTAGATACCAATACGAAAATGATAGCGATAGGCGCTTCGACAGGTGGGACAGATGCAATCTTAAAAGTAGTTAAGAATCTGCCTGAAAATGTACCTGGCATCGTTGTCGTTCAGCATATGCCTGCGGTGTTTACCCACATGTATGCTAAAAGATTAAATGCCATTTGTAATATTACCGTCAAAGAAGCACAAGATGGTGATCGAATAGAATCAGGTGTGGTTTTGATTGCACCGGGAGAGTATCATATGAAGGTGTACAAAGACAAAAGCAGCTATTTTGTAAAATGCTTTAGAGGGGAAAAAGTAAATGGACATGCGCCGTCAGTAGATGTGTTGTTTGATTCCGTCGCAGAGGCTGCTAAACATCAAGCGGTAGGCGTTATTTTAACAGGAATGGGGAGTGATGGGGCAAAAGGATTAATGAAAATGAGAAAGGCTGGGGCATATACAATCGGTCAAGATAAAAATTCTAGTGTTGTGTATGGGATGCCGATGGTAGCATACAATATAGGTGCCGTACAAAAACAAGTAGGGATTGATGACATTGCAAAAGAGGTAGTAAAATATATTAGTTCACATTAGGGTAATGTGAAAAGGAAAGGAGATGTTTTGGATGCGAGTGCTTCTTGCAGAAGATGATTTAGCAAGTCGACTAGTGATACAAAAGTACTTATCTCGATATGGCGAATGTGACATCGCTGTAGATGGACTTGAGGCATTAGATGCTTTTTTAAAAGCTATTAAAGATGAACAGCCATATGATTTGGTATGCCTAGATATTATGATGCCAAAATTAGATGGTATGAAGGCTTTAAAAGCGATTCGTGATATTGAGAAACAAAAAGGCATAACAGAAGAAGAAAGAGTAAAAATCATTATGATTACAGCTCTTAATGATGAAAAGACGGTGATGGAGGCATATGACTTAGGCTGCCAAGGTTACGCATGGAAGCCAGTAGATCTTAAAAAACTCGAGCAGGTGTTACGATGTTTGGGATTGATAGAATAATTTAATTTCCATACAAAAAACCCACAGGATGCTTCAAATAGCATAACCTGTGGGTTTTTTGTATGGAATTTTATAAATGCTTTATTGCAAAAAAAAAGATTTGCTTGTATAATAAGAGTGAGCATACTTGAAAATTTTGGACCAAGACAATTTTAAAGCATATGGCGTACAGGTGTAACCATAAAAATGCTAAAAAAATCAGAAGGCTGGGGAAAAGCAGAGAGAAAAGGGTTTGCCTTTGAGAATATATCAACCTAGTGTTAGATAGCATAAAAAAAGGGGTATGAATAATAAATTGATAAATGATAAGGGGAAGGGGAGCGGTGATGGCGTATAAAAAAATAATCACCCAAAAGCGTGTTTTGTATTTTCTCATTGTGATGGTATTTATTACAGTAGTAGGTGGGGGAGTAAAAAGTATTTTAAATCGATGTGACGAATGTATTGTGCTTATTGTGACAAAAGATCAAAGTGATACGCCTAGCTTAAATCCAACAAGATTACAAGTAGCCGCTAAAATGGCGCTGCAGGATTTTAAGCAAGACCTTGATAGAACGGTA
>SKGK01000054.1 GCA_007117465.1 Clostridia bacterium
ACCCAGGCATTATCACAGCCTTCACTTAACTGATCCGCAAACTCTTCAAAAGATTTAACATTGACGACAAAATCTTCATGAAGATCTTCAAATGTCTGATAAACTCTATAATGATTTACTAACTCAGTGATTTCTAATTCATCACCATCACCAGCTTGAGCTAGTTCCTCCAGGTGACTGTACATTTCTCTAATGGCACTGTCAGGGTAGCTTACAGCATCCAAATCAACTAAACACTCTTTTAACATCTTCCAATCTTTAACTTCTAACATGATAAACCCTCGAGATTTTTTTTTACTCAACGGGCTACCCTACAAACATCAAGGATGAGCAACGCATGCAAGTGCTTGCTTTTTTTCTTTATTTCATTTAACTCGATAACACTGAAGAGCACAACCAGGCAACTGAAAAAAATAAAAAAAGTGCCTAAGGCACACTGGCATCGTTGTGAATCCTTGATAAAATCAAGGGTGCTAGGAGAGAAAAAATATGTTATATTAAAATTATATTTTTTAAGTCTTCTATTCGCAAGCTTTAACTTTCTTTAATTGTAGAAATTTTATAAAAAAGGAGCGATATCATGACAATAGTACTCTATTTTCTATTTCTACCCAATATCTTCATTCTAATAATTTCACTTCTCGCCCGTGAATGGGCTCTCTTCGCAGCTGCAATCGTTGCTATATTCTATAATGCTGTCATAATTCATTTAATTAATGAAAAAGAGATCTCTGATGCCAAAGTGCGCCGTTTTCAAGAAACTTCAGATAGAAGATACAATAATATTAAGTCTGAATTAGATGAATTAAAAGAACTAATAATCAAAAGCAAATAAATATAGTGAGCCTAATTGATCGATCAGGTGCTCCCCCATATTAAAATCATAATAGATAATCTACTCTCTACAAAAATATAATTTTTATAATATAATTTTCTATTAAAAGGTGGTAATACTTCGCTGAAAAAGTTAAAATTAAGAAAAGCGGAAGGGGAATATAATATGAAATATTGCGAAAACTGTGGTGCTGAAGTTAGCCCAAATGCTGATGTTTGTTTAAGTTGTGGTAAAAGTTTGAAAAGTATTCAAAGTCAATCTAACTCTGCCGATACCGGAAGCATTGGCTGGGGGATTTTAGGTTTTTGTATCCCGATTGTTGGTCTGATTTTGTATCTTGTTTGGCAAAAGGATAAACCTTTAAATGCCAAAAATGCGGGTATTGGAGCTTTGATAGGCTTTATAATAGGCTTGTTATCATTTTTACTAATCTAAAATGTATTGCGGCAAATGTGGTAGAAAACGCACTGAAAATTGCATTTGCTTAGGTGGAACACCTTTGAAGCGTATCGAAACTTTAATCATATTGATAGTGTTTCAAGGTGTATTTTTAACTGTGCTTTTAAGAGATTCGACATTGATATTTTTTGGAGACTATGTTTTGTTATCAAGAATAGCGGTTTTTTTAGGCTTATTTTCTTTGGCTCTATCAATTTTGACAATTATTTTCAGAAGGTCCTACTTAGCCTTGTTTTTTGGTTGTCATCAATCGTCCAAACGTTCATTTAGATTTAATGGATGTTTTTTTAATATTTGTAGCCGGTGTTCGGGGATATATATAGGTTTTTTCACTTCAAGCCTTTTATTTTTAATCAGACCACCACTTTATTTGCTCACTTTGATGGCTCTGCCTCTAATTTTTGACGGCTTGATACAAAAATACACCAGCTATGAATCAAATAATACAAGGCGATTCGTATCTGGTCTTTTGTTTTCATCACTTTTTGTTGTTATTTTCACATATTTTTATATTGGAATCATAACTATTTACAGGTTGAGTAGCCAATAATAAGGAGGACTATGTTATGAATTACTGTACGAATTGCGGAAAAGAGATGGATCCAGCAGCTGATGTTTGTCTTAACTGTGGTAAGAGCCGTTTTTCATTAAGATCTACATCATCACAACCAGATACAGGTGGATTTGGTTGGGGTTTGCTTGGATTTTGCATTCCTGTAGCAGGTCTAATTCTATATCTTGTCTGGCTTAATGAGAGGCCAATGACAGCGAAGGCAGTTGGCACGGGCGCTTTGACGAGTGTCATACTCATTATGTTGTTTTATTTTTTTCTTTTTATTGTTGCGCTAAGCTTCTAATAAATCCTCTAACTTAGACAATATATATAAATCTAACCTTCTTGATAATGGTAGATTTAAAAAATCGTACCATTTTTATTTGTGCAGGGTTTACTATCGTAATTAGTTTTATAATCACTGCATTTTTTCAGCACATTCGCTGAAGTCATTCGCCTTTTGATTATATATGTTGTCAACACTAGTAGAGATCTTAAATAATAAGACTCATTGATAGGGGTGGGGTGTAGGTTGGGTTTGGCCCCTACCCCCACCCCGTCAAACAGAGAAAAACAAAAGTGGCTAAAGTTAGTATTACCTTTAGCCACTTTGTATATGTGTATATGAAAAAACATTCTCAAAAGATAAATTGGACAGTTAATAGTAGAACTACTATAATTACCATTAGGGAGGGATTCTATGTTAATTATTTTAGTAATCTTTATGTTTATTTCATTAGGTGCAGTTATTTTCTCAATTTTGGGTACAAACTTAGAACTATTTATCTATTCTACAATTTCACTTTTCTATCACTTTGTATTTTTCTATACCGTGAGTAAAGTAAATGAACATGAGAACAAACTGGATCGACTAATTAAGAGCGAAAAGCTTACGAGAAACATAGCACAGCAATCTGTTTCAGAAGTAAATAAAAAAGGTGCAACTAAGTATTCAAATGCTGATTTAAAAGAGGCAATCAATAATGGTGTTTACTCACATTTAATAAATCAGGTCATATATATGGAGAGTTTTGACAAAGAACTTATGTTTATTAAAGTCAGATCAGATGATGTTATCATATTAGTAGATGAGCATAACAATGAATACCAAGCACTAATAGATGAGCTATAGATATACAAGTTCTTAATATATCTAGTTCCTTTAAAACTATAATGACATTACTGTAGATAAAATTCTATAAGGGAGGGTTTATGGAAGAAAAGGTAAGATGTAGAATGTGCAATGCCGAAATAGAGTATGGGGTAAGTAAATGTTCAGAATGCGGACACCCAACTAAAAACAGATTGACAGATGTAAAGCACACTAGAAATCAGGAAAGGAATGAGATAGCAAAAAAGGTAACTAATAGAACTATTAATTATGCAGGAACAGGCAAATCTGATGGGACAGTCAAAAATTCCTTTCTCAAAGCAATATGTATTTTTATAGCTCCTTTTTTTCTGTATTTGGTTTTCATTTCAATACCAGCACACAGAATCGACAGAGCACTACCATTTATTATAATTGGTTACTTAGCAATAATCTTTACCTATGTCTATCTAGATTCTAAGTATTAATTAAAGAAATGCATGGCAATGTTACCCTAAGTAGCAAATAATTATTGGACATTGTGTATATCATATGATATATTTAAAATATTCAAATCAACGGGAGAAAACCAATGGTCGATAAAAAGAAAAATAACAAGATCGTGGAAGATACGCCCTCAAAAAATATATCTGAAAAGAAACAATACAAAAAAGAGTCTGTTCTAATAAGGCTATCCTCTTATGAAGATAACTTACTTACAGAACTTCAGGATCACTACCAAATGTCTAAATCAGAGCTTTTCCGTCACCTATTACATATGGAACATGAACGCAGACGACTTCATGCTGAATACGAAAAACAAAGAAACGATTAAAAAGGGACTTCTTACGAAGTTCTTTTTTTTAGAAAAAATAACACATAGGGGTTGCATCGCAACCGCTTTGTGTTATACTACATATAGATATCAGTGATATACACTTGATATACTTTTAATAAGGAGCGTCTTATGGATTTCGAACAAGCTACGATTGACTTTATGGAATACGCTAAGACAAGCCGTAAAGACGGCACTTATCGCTTTTACTCACAGAAAATGATTAAGCTTGTGGAATACT
>SKGK01000212.1 GCA_007117465.1 Clostridia bacterium
ATTCGTTATTGGCATATCAATGTGCTTTAGCACAAACAATATAATAAGCTTATTTTCTGTTAACATATGCATTTCTTTACTTTTCAAAGTTATCACCTCAACTTATTATACCATAAAAAGAATGAAAATAAAGTTAAACTTTATGCGAATTGTATTTTTATTCTTAAAAATATCTTTAACCATAAAATGTGTTCATTTTTCAAATAATAATCTATAGTTGTTTGATGCTATTTATATATTTTTAGCAATAAATTTGATTTTAATACTATACAAATATATAAAATTTAAGTATAATAGAGTTAACATAAGGTAAGAGTTAAAATAACAATACGAAGCAACAAATGATTTCATAGACTAGGAAGGATGTTATTAGATGAAAAGAAAATACTTAAAAATCATTTTTATCACCATAATCATGGTGACGTTTTTAACGGGACTTTTAGGATGTACGCAGCATAATCGTTCGCAGAACACTCCCGAAAAGATAGAGCAACCTAATGATACTGACACTAAAGAGGCGCCTAATACCCCAAAAGGTGATGAAGATATTTTATTAGAACAAGAGGAAGAAAAGCATCCCATAGATAAAGAGGAGCAGCAAGTAATTGAAGAGATTGATTATGAAATAGTTAGACCAAATGAATTAGGAGAAGTCATGATTTTAATGTATCATCAGTTCGGTAAGACAGAAAGAGATATCTGGTGGCGTTCTTTTGAGAATTTTGAAAAAGATTTACAGACCTTATATGATAGCGGGTATCGTGCAGTGAGTTTGCAAGATTTTATTACAAATAATATTGATATACCTGCAGGTACTACACCTGTTATCTTTACTTTTGATGATGGTACGAATAGCCAATTTAACTTAATAGAAAAAGAGGGTGAATTGGTGGTAAATCCTAAAACAGCGGTGGGAATTATGAAATCATTTTATGAGAAACATCCTGATTTTGGTTTAGAAGCGACATTCTATATTAATGATGTGGCATTTGCAGGGAGCAGAGGAACGGAAAAAGAGAGGCTGCAATATCTGTTAGATTTGGGGGTAGATGTTGGCAATCATACTTTTGGGCATACGAATTTAGCACAAGCAAATGCAGATAATATACAAAGCGTAATAGGAAAACATTATAGAAAAATGTATGAATATTTCCCAGATTATCGCCATTATACATTAGCTTTACCTTATGGTGCTTATGCAAATAGTACGTTTGAATATATTGTGCGCGGAGAGTATGAAGATTTGCGTTATGAACACGGTGCTGTTTTATTGGTAGGCTGGAAACCATCACCTGCGCCAGCACACAAAGATTTTTTTCCTACACGCTTAGTCCGTGTAAGAGCTGGTGAAGGGGAGCTGCAAGATATGTATTATTATCTAGATTATTTTGAAAAAAACCCTGAAAAGCGTTATGTAAGTGATGGGAACCCAAATACCATTGCTTTTCCAGAGAAATATAAGCATTTGTTGGATGAAGAAAGATTAGAAGATAAAAAGGTGATTACGTATTAAGCAAGTGATGCGCCGCAGTGATGCCTAGAATTTACGTCCTGACAATTTTACGACTTAACATGTAGGCAGCCATATACCGCTAAATATTAGCAAACTAGCTTATAAGCAAAAAAACCGTCTTACTAGACGGTTTTTTTCTTTAGATTTTAAATTTAATTTAGCCTTCAATAATGAAAGGTTTAATCTCATCCATAAATACACTGCAATCTTCGCAATGAATTTCAACCTGGATAGGTTTGCTAAGATCAAGGCTAAAAATGCCCATGATAGACTTTGCATCTACTACGTAACGACCAGAAGTAAGGTCCACATCAAAGTCATATTTGTTTACTGCATTTACAAAGTTTTTCACATCATTGATTGAATGAAGCATAATGTTTACCATTTTCATAAAAAATTCCTCCTCGTATATAATATATAAAATAAAAGTACGTTCTAAAAAATGTATGTGATGTTTTTTAGAATGAAATTATTTCTTGTTATTATAATACCTTTTTTTAGCACATAAGTCAATTGTCTATTGTTATTTTTGTTATTTTTTATTATAATTACCCTTGTGCTCATAAAAAAATAAAGCATTATGCCAAAAGTACAACCTATGCGTTTATTATGAGATATAATTGGGTATAAATATTTGATGAAAGAAGGATTAAGCCTATGAAAGTAGCTTTTTATACATTAGGATGCAAAGTCAACCAATATGAAACCGAAGCCATGCGGAGCATGTTTGAAAGCCATCGCTATGAAGTGGTGCCTTTTGAAGAGTATGCAGATGTATATGTGATTAACACCTGTACAGTTACAAACCTAGGAGATCGAAAGTCAAGACAAATGATCCGAAGAGCGAGAAAAAATAACGCAGATGCTATTATAGCTGTGGTAGGGTGTTATGCACAGACAGCAGCAGAAGAAGTGAGTAGCATTGAAGGCGTAAATATTATTATTGGTACGAAAGATCGCACACGTATTATCGCACTCATTGAACAGATTCAAGATAAAGGACAGCAGATTAATGCAGTACAAGATATAATGCAAGCCAAAGACTTCGAAGATCTTCAGATTTCTACATTTAAAGATAAGACGAGGGCGTTTCTTAAAATTCAAGAAGGATGTAACCAATTTTGTTCTTATTGCATTATTCCTTATGCGCGAGGACCTATTCGCAGTAGAAAGCCAGCGGATGTATTAACAGAAGTGCAAAAATTAACAGATGCGGGGTTTAAAGAAGTCGTATTTACTGGTATTCATATTGCTTCTTATGGTAAAGACATAGGAGATATACATTTGATTGACCTTATTGAAGAGGTACATCAAGTGAGCGGCATTGCACGGATACGTTTAGGGTCAATAGAACCTACACTGATTACACAGGAATTTATTGAACGGGCCTTAAAATTGCCAAGACTTTGTCCGCATTATCATATTTCACTACAAAGTGGAAGTGATGATACGTTAAAAAGGATGAATAGAAAATATACCACTACGCAGTATAAGCAAGTGGTACAAATGCTTAGAGAATCATTTGAAGATGTGGGGATTACAACGGATATGATGGTAGGATTTCCAGGTGAAACCGAGCAAGAGTTTAAAGAGTCCTTACAATTTGTAGAGAACATAAAGTTTAGTCAGGTACATGTATTTAAGTATTCTGCTCGTAAAGGAACGCCAGCGGCAACATTTGAGCATCAAGTTCTTGCTTCTGAAAAGGAGAACAGAAGTAAACGAATGATAGAAGTTGCAAAGTGTAATGAAAGAGTCTTTTATCAAAAGCATATAAATACATACATGCTAGTATTATTCGAACAGCACTTTAATAATGAAGAGGACATGTATGAGGGATTGACACCAAACTATATACGTGTAGTTGTAAAGAGTTCTGAGTCTTTAGCAGGAAAGCTGTGCAAAATAAAGCTAAGTCGTATAGAAGAAGGATATCTAGTAGGAGAAATGGTCGAAATGTAAAAATTAACTCTTTACAACGCTAAAATAGTTTGGTATAATAAATGAGCTGTCATTGGTACAGCCATTACATGCGCCCTTAGCTCAGTTGGATAGAGTGGCAGACTTCGAATCTGTTCGTCGGGGGTTCGAGTCCCTCAGGGCGTGCCAAACCGCTGGAATATATAGTTTCTAGCGGTTTTTTGTTATAAATACAAACCACAATGCAAATGATAGATATAGTAAATAGTAATAAGAGAGAAGGAGATATCATGTATCTTTTGAGAAAACTTCTAAACCCAACAATTTATCAAGGAAAGTACAAAAGGAAAAATTATTTTGAAGGATGGTATTTTAAGATTATTGATGTCTCAAAGAAGCATGTATTAGCAGTGATTCCAGGCATATCTTATGATGAACACAAAAAAGATTGCCATGCCTTTGTACAGGTGATTGATGCATATACTTGTAAAGTAGAATACTTTAGATATCCGTTGTCGCTGTTTAGATTCAATGAGCGTCAATTTGAAATTGAAGTTGGAGATAATTATTTTTCTAATAAAAAAATAGTGCTAGATTTAGGAAGTGTAGACGATAAAATCAATGGTGTATTGCACTTTGAAAGTATTGTGCCGTATCCTCGAAAGATTCTGCAACCAGGTATTATGGGACCTTTTTCTTTTATGCCTTTCATGGAGTGTTATCATGGCATTGTAAATATTCATCATGAAATTTCTGGGACTTTAAATAAAGCAGGAAATGTGTTGGACTTTACCAATGGATATGGCTATATAGAAAAGGACTGGGGAAAATCTTTTCCAGAGGCATGGATTTGGATGCAGTGCAATCATTTTGATACACAAGATGTATCACTCATGTTTTCGGTTGCCAAAATACCATGGATGAGTAGACATTTTATAGGGTTTTTATGTTTTTTACGTATACAAGATACACTCTTTTTATTTACCACATATACAAATGCAAAAATACATCAATTAACACACAAAGAAGATACGTTAACCGTTATTTTGAAAGATAAAAAGTTTAAACTGGAATTTACGGCAGAGCATGCCGATACAGGCACACTCAAAGCGCCTAAAAATGGTCTTATGCATAGAGAGATTGAAGAGAGTATAACAGCGCTTGTTAGTGTAACACTTTTAGATAACGAAGACAACATTATTTATGAAGGAGAAGGAACGAATGTAGGATTAGAGACAGTCAATGAGAAAATTTTATTGGCAGAATTAAATAAAAAAAACAGACATTAACGTTAATTAATCGTATAATATTATATCCAAAGAGGTATATTTTGAGAAGGGGTGATGCGGTGGGAAAATATATTGTACCTATTGTAATTGTGGCTTTACTACTGATATTTTTAGTTTTGCAAGCTTTTGGCATAATGGTGGCGATAGATGTATTTGGCAGTAATGTTTTTGTGAAGTTATTTGTTTTTCTTATTTTTGCAGCGATTGTAACTACGCTTATAGTTGTACTGGTTCAAAGATTAAAAGAAATCAAGGAGGATGACGAGGATGATCTTGATAAATACTGATTTTGTGACTGGTAAAGAAATAGAAACGATTGGTTTGGTAAAGGGTTCTACCATACAGGCAAAGCATGTAGGAAAAGACATAATGAGTGGATTTAAGACGCTTGTAGGTGGGGAACTAACAGCTTATTCCGAGATGATGAATGAAGCGCGTGCCAAGGCTACTAAAAGGATGGTGCAAGAAGCTGAAAATATGGGTGCGGATGCAGTCATTAGTGTTCGATATACATCTAGTGCCGTTATGGCTGGTGCTGCTGAAATTCTTGTTTATGGAACAGCGGTCAAGTTTAAATAAGGGATAAGATATATGCTGATACAACCTATAAGCGCTTGGATAGTCTTAAGTCTATCCAAGCGCTTATAGGTTGTATTTATGTTTAATATACGATATGTAGCTTATAACTTCATTAGCAGCTTCTTGAGGAAAAGACGACACATCAACACTTGAAAATGGGGTTGATGTATAAGTACTGTTTTCCTCTCCGACAAAAAATATGTCTGCGTTATTAGTATTGCACAACAGATAGTCGGTAGATGTATATAAAGCCTTGGCGAGTTTGGCGATAATTTCTGCTTTGGGCTCCCTGATGTTGTTTTCGTACCGTGAAAGCGTTGCTTCGGTAATATCTGTTTTACTTGCCAACTCCTTTTGACTGAGGTTAAGCTGCTTTCTGCGAGTTACTATTCTAAAGCCTATATCGATCATAAAACCCACCTCCATAGAGATATTATAAATTATATGTCGAAAAAAGGCACTAAAATTGCCAAAAATATAAATGCATCTTGAATATTACCAAACGTATATGTTAATATATAGTTACCCAAAAATATTTAAAGTATGTAAAGTATTATAACAAAAAATAGTTTTATTTTCAAAATTAAATAGGAAGTACCTGTGTAATAGTATAGAAAGGAGCTTGAAATGTGTCGTAATAATGAAAATAAAGAAAAGATAAAAAAAGATATCAAGGCACTTCGATATGAATTGCATCAGATGATTCTTGAAAATTTTAACAAAAGAAAATCTTTTAAAGCATCACAGGAGATTACAAATGTTAGTATACAGCTTGATGAACTTATAACAGAATATATGCAGCAAGTCAAAGGAGATGAACACCAAGGACACCAAGAACAACAGGAACAAAAAAATAAAGACATTATCTTGTTAGATAATGAAACAAAACATGAGCACCATACGTCTAATAAATCAAACAAATAAAACAGGAGGTGCTTATTAAATGAAAAAAACAATGATAGTACTTACAGTAGCAACAATGATATTAGTAATGGGTGGTTGCAATACCCAGAATTCCACACATCCTGCGCCAACAGCGCCTAATTCTGGACTTTCACAATCAGATGGAAGTGAAGCAGATAAAGTAAAAGATGTATATTTTGAAGAGATAGCAGATGAAAGTATACTACCTCAAGATTTACAAGATGCTATCTTGCAGTATCAAGCTGAAAAAGGATATAAGCTTTTTAATGCTAAAAAGGAAGAAGGATATGTTTTAGTTACTGCTGGTGAAAAAAGGACAGGTGGATATGGTATCACCATTGTATCTGTTCAAAATGTGGGTGATACTACTAAAATCTTTGTAGAAGAAACTTCACCTAGAGAAGATGATGTGGTGATGATGGTCATTACGTATCCTTATACCGTTGTAAAAATCGCCGAGTTAAATGAAGTTGTAACGGTATATAATAAAGACGGTGAAGTATTTGTAAAACATCAGTGATTTATGGTTTTTTCTGCTTTGCGGTATACTATTAAGAAGCAACAACTAGCAAACAAGGACTTAATAATATTAAAGAGTTAGAACAAAAGCTTATTAGGTATTTCGCAAAAAGCAAACATTGGTTAGCGCAGTATAAACTATACTGCGCTAATTTTATGCCTTAAAAAAAATGTTACTACTCAGAGGCATATGGATTGCTTCCATGCCAATTTCACTAATTAACATTACACCAATGCATATACCTCGGAGTAGTAAAAAAAAATTAATTAAAAGTGTAACTTTTTAAGATATAATGGTACTAATAGAGTATAAGCCAATTTAAAAGCAACAAAAAACAAATAATGATGCAGAAAACAGAAATATGCAGCGAAGTGATGGAGTGTTTGTATGAAGCAAATAGAAAATCTTTATGAACAATACAGCGAAAAGATATTTAAGTATCTATACTACTTAACAGGTCATGTAGATGAGGCGAATGATTTGACGCAAGAAACTTTTTATCAAGTGATATTATCCATTGTGCGTTTCAAGGGTGATAGCCAAATATCTACATGGATTTATAGTATTGCGCGTAATACATACCTTAAACATTTACGTAAGGAAAAGAAAGCGTTAGCTTTTGAAGAAAGCTATTTTACAGACCAAAAATGTACACGATTAACACCCGAAGAAATTTTAGAAAAAAAAGAAACGCTAGCATCCATTGCAATGGTTTTGAATAAATTGCCAGAAAATTATGCAACTGTTTTAATATTAAGAGACAAGGAGGGGCTAAGTTATAAAGAAATAGGGAGTATTATAAAAATTAGTGAGGCAAGTGTAAAAGTTACAATATTTAGAGCAAGAAAAAAATTCAAAGAAATGTTTAGTGCGATGGAAAGAGGTGATTTTATTTATGAATAAAAAAATATGTGCGTTAGTACAGGATTTAATGCCGCTGTATATAGAAGGTGAGGTTTCGAGTGGTTCATCGGAGAGTATTGAGCAGCATTTAAAAAGCTGCGATGCTTGCAAAGAGCTGTATGCGCTAGGAAGCGAAAATGCATTTGAACAAGTTTCACAAAGGGCAATAGAAATACCTGCGCAAGTAGCAAAAGAGAGAAAATTCATAGTAAGAGCCAAAAGAGTCGTTTGTAGCATCATCGTTTTAGTGCTAGTAACCATTATCAGTTCGACAGTATTTTCATATCATGCTGGAAAAACAATAGGTGTTTATGGTGAGCGTTTTAGAATAGCTGAGCAGCAAGAATTATTTATCACAGTAGACGATACAAAAACGTTTGAAGAATATGAGATTGTATTAGAAAAAGTACTAGTGGATAATGCTATTACCAGCCTAATTTTAAAATCAAACTATGATATGAGCGATTTTGACAGCATTACATTAAAAGATGATAAGGAGCAGTACTATCGAAAAGTAAATAGCATTTTCCATACAATCCCTAAAAAGTATCAGCAAGTAGAAGGATATACCGTTTTAAATTATCGTCCGATATCAGATGCAGCGAGTAAGTTAATATTGGAGCTGATTAATTGGGAACCGTATCAAAAGATTGCTTTTGAATTTGAGGTATCAGCAGAGAAACGTAATCAGCAAGAATATGAAGCACATGATATATGGGCAGCAGAGATTGACACGATTGATGTAGCAATCGATAAAGTAATCACCGGTGTTAGTCAAAGTGAATGGTATTTTAGATTTGACCGAAAAGAGAGTGCGTTTGAAGGCATTTCATTTGGCTGGTATCTTCAAAAGAAGACAGAAGATAAAAGACATATTATGCTTTCAGATAAAGAGACAGGCGACGAGATACCTGTAGTAGCCATTGAGGACATAACATATCTTCAAGATGTAGGCAAAGAAAGTTTCACAAGACCTGCTCATACAGCACTTCGCATGGTAACCAACCCCATTGACAAGGATAGCACTATGCAAATAGCCTTTAAAGAGGTCTATTCGTATTATTACCTGGGCAATAAAGAAATAATTCTTGACTTTACAAAGGTAGATTCAATGCAGATTGACAAAGAAATACGTGTAAATGATTATAAACTTCACATTCTTTCGGCTGAGAAGTATGCTAGTAGTGTGAAGATGTACTATGAAGTGTTAAACAGTCAAAATCAAAAGATAGAAGTATTATTAGATGCGAGAATAAGAGCAAAAGAGGATTATTATGCTGTGCCTATGCAAGGGGAAGTAATCCAAACAGCAGATGCAGAATACATTTATTTTGAAAAAGATAATCAAGATAAATATGTAATAAATCTTGCTAGACTTGGCAAAGCACTTAGCGATACATTTTTTGAGTTGCAGTTAAATTAATAGGAGGGTATAATTATGCGTAAAATCAGTATAATCATTGTAAGTGTATTAATAGTTTCAAGTTTATTAGTAGGGTGTGAAGGGGTTTTGAATGAGGGCGAGCCAGCACAAAATAGTGAGCCGCAAACCGATGGAAACAAAGCAAATGAAAGTATAACAGAACAGGCAAACATTATTACGTGGGATGCTGTATTGTATTTTTCAGATAGAGAAGGTATGAATATTATTAAGAGAGAAAAAGAAATCGTATTTATAGAAGATGTCAATAAGCAAGAGGGGACACTTACTATAGGAGAAAAGTCAAAACTTAGTATAGAGGCACTAATTGAAGGGATAAAAGGGGAAGATGTTACCACAACCATTCCACCAGAGACAGACGTATTATCTGTTGTCTTAGATGACAAAACCCTAATTGTTGATTTGTCCAAGGAGTTTGAGCAAAATCATATAGGTGGCTCAACAGGTATTATGATGACAATGGCACCACTTGTACTGACTCTTACAGAATTTGAAGAGGTTGAACAAGTGAAATTTATCGTTGAAGGTAACGTATTAGAAGACTTTAAAGGACATATTGAATTTAATAGACCGTTTACACGTGGAGAGTATTCGGGGTATTTAAAATAAAAAAAGCAATAAAAAAAGCGCGAAAGCGCTTTTTTTATTGCTTTGAATCCGTATGCACTTCAAACGTATAGTTAAGCCCAGCAGTATTATCCTAGTTATTTACAGCATCTTTAAAAGTAATTTTAAGATTTCTAGCTCTTCTCTTTCTACTAATATTAACGTCTACGCAAAAAATGATTACAAAAGTTTAGAATAAATGCTGACAAATAGAATACAAGATGACATATGTGACAATAATAAGTAGTGTTATCTGTTATTAAACTGCATAAATATTAACAAAATATATGATGTTAAAATTTATGTTTAAAAATGAGAAAGGGTGAACTGCATGAAAGCGATAATTATGGCAGGAGGCGAAGGGACGAGGTTAAGACCGCTAACTTGCAATAGACCAAAGCCAATGGTACCGGTACTCAATAAGCCGGTGATGGAACATATTGTAGATTTACTAAAACGTCACAATATTACCGAGATTGGTGTGACACTACAATATATGCCACAAGTAATTCAGGATTACTTTGGAGATGGAACAGACTTTGGCGTAAAGATGCATTACTTTATTGAAGAGACGCCTCTTGGGACGGCTGGCAGTGTAAAAAACGCGGAGGAATTTTTAGACGATACTTTTTTGGTAATCAGTGGTGATGCATTAACAGATATTGATATTACAAAAGCAATTACCTATCATAACAATAAAAACTCCACAGCTACACTCGTATTAGCTAGAAACTATGTGCCACTTGAATATGGTGTTGTGGTGACGGATGAAAGTGGTATGATTACAAGATTTTTAGAAAAACCAAGTTGGAGCGAAGTGTTTAGCGATACTGTAAACACAGGTATTTATATACTAGATCCAAAAGTACTCACGTATTTTAAAAGTGGAGAAAAATTTGACTTTAGCAAAGATTTATTTCCGATGCTGATGAAAGATAATCAGCCAATGTATGGACATGTAACGGAGAATTATTGGTGTGATATTGGAGATTTAAGTGCTTACCAGCAGTGCCATTTTGATATATTATCAGGAGATGTACACATTCAAATGAAAGCCAAACAAATCGATGATAAGGTATGGGTAGAAGAGAATGTAGAAATAGGAGAAGGGGTGCAAATAAAAGGGCCTGTATTTATTGGTCGAAACACCATACTTAAGCCATTTTCAGTAATATCTGAAAACACAGTGCTTGGCAGAGACAATATGATTGGTGAGTATAGTACCATTAAAAAATCGATACTATGGAATGGATGTAATCTTTCTAAAAAAGTACAACTAAGAGGATGTACTCTTTGCCATAAAGTACAAGTAAAACAAGGGAGCGCTATCTTTGAAGAGTCAGTAATCGGTGATGATACTGTCATAAAAGAACGCGTTGTGGTGAAGCCTAATATAAAAGTATGGCCTTCAAAAACTATCGAAAGCGATAATGAGCTAAGTGTGAATTTGGTGTGGGGAACAAAGCATACGAAGACATTATTTGGCGCAAAAGGCATCGTTGGTGAAATCAATGTCGATATTACACCAGAATTTGCTTCTCGATTAGGGGCATCTTATGGTGCGATGTTTTCACAAAATGCTAAGATAGCGATTTCAAGTGGCGATACAGGTGAAGCAAATATGTTAAAGAGTGCGTTCGTTGCGGGTTTGTTATCATCAGGCGTCTATGTATATGATTTTGGTCAGCAACTCCTGCCGATAACACGTGCTGCAATACGATTCTACCAATTAGAAGGAGGTATACATTTAGATAGTATACTTTCAAAAGAAGATACAACACTGCAGATTGCATTTTTAAATGATTTAGGTGTAAACATCAGCCGTAATATGGAAAGAAAGTTAGAGAACCTATTTGTTCGAGAAGATTTTTATCGATGTGAAGCTATGAAGGTGAAAGAAGTTGTAGAGATGCACAATTATACTGATTATTATATTAGGAATACAGTTAACTTACTAGGGACGATACAGATAAATAATAGTGTACTTATGCACACATCTTCTGCATTTTTTAAAAATGTATTTGAAAACATATTAAATCAAATGGGGTGCAAAGCATATTTTTCACATCAAAGCATCCGTACCAATCAAGATGTAAAAATGTTTGCAAATGAGGTAGCAAACAGAGAAGTTGGTATGGGCATCATTGTGGATAAAGATGGTGAAAAGATGACGTTGGTTGATGAAAGAGGACAAGTGGTAAGTGAAGATATGTTTATGGCGCTTACCGCACTGATTACCTTAGAGACAGAGCAAAAAGCATGTGTATATGTCCCTATTTCAGCGCCAAGTGTGATCGAAAAAATAGCCGAAAACTATCAAGGAAAAGTTGTTAGAACCAAAACCTCTATCTTAGAAATGATGGGACAAATGGTAAAAGAAAAAACAAAACAAGGGGCTACGTTTAGTAAGCAGTTTATTTTGAATTTTGATGCGATTGGTAGCATGCTTTATATTATGCATTATATGAACAAGAAGCAAAAAACGCTATCACAAATTATAAGGCAAATTCCTACATTTTACATGGAAAAACAAGAAGTACACTGTCCGTGGGATGCAAAAGGAAAAGTAATTCGCCAGATTATTGAAGATAGTGATAGTGAACAAATGGAATTAATGGAAGGTGTTAAAATTTATCGAGATGGCGGCTGGGTGCTGGTGCTACCTGATGCTGAAAAACCAGTA
This sequence comes from Clostridia bacterium, assembly GCA_007117465.1. Taxonomy (GTDB): domain Bacteria; phylum Bacillota; class Clostridia; order SK-Y3; family SK-Y3; genus SKGK01. Next base: position 12,379 of record SKGK01000212.1, read on the forward strand.
TGCAGAGTAATTGGAGAAGGCTACAGCGAAGAATTTGCACAAGATATAACCAATGACTTTGCAACACGTGTAAGACAATGTGTGAGGGCTAACAAATAATCGTTAATAAGATTAAATTTGAAAGGAGATACAGATGAAAATTTTAATGCTTTCTTGGGAATATCCTCCTCGTATTGTGGGGGGGATTTCTCGGGTTGTTTATGATCTGACACAGCAGCTTGCCAAACAAGACCATGAAATTCACGTTATTACTTGCTGGGACTTTGATGCCAAAGAGTTCGAACAGGAAGACAATATATATGTTTACCGCGTAAAATCATATGAAATACACAATCCCAAATTCACAGATTGGGTAATGCATATGAACTTTGTGATGGTAGAGTATGGAATAAAATTAATGAATCAAATAAAAGATATTGACATAATTCATGCACATGACTGGCTGGTGGCATACACGGCGCGTGTATTAAAACACGCATATAAAATACCACTAATTTGCACCATTCATGCGACAGAACATGGGAGGAATAATGGTATTTATAATGATATGCAGAGGTATATTCATAACGTAGAGTGGTGGCTTGCCTATGAATCGTGGAAAGTAATATGCAATAGTGATTATATGGAAAATGAGATTAAACACATTTTTGGAGTGCCAGAGAACAAAGTGCAAGTGATTCCAAATGGCATCTGTGTGGATTACCTTAAAGGTGTTGAAAAAGATATGGATTTTCGTAGAAAATTTGCGTTAGATAATGAAAAGATCATTTTTTTTGTAGGAAGGTTAGTACAGGAAAAAGGCGTGCATATTTTATTGGAAGCAGCAACGAAAGTCATGCAATATTACCATGACATTAAAATCGTCATTGTGGGTAAAGGTAATCAAATGGAGTATTTGAACTGGAGATCAGAGGATTTAGGCATTAAGCATAAAGTGTGCTTTACTGGATATATGGATGATGATGATTTGAAAAAGTTGTATAAATGTATTGATATTGCAGTTTTTCCTAGTTTATATGAACCTTTTGGCATTGTAGCACTAGAAGCGATGCTTGCAAATGTTCCTGCTGTTGTAAGTGATACAGGTGGTTTAGGTGCACTTGTGAATCATGGTGTAGATGGAATGAAAGCGTATACAGGCAATGCAAATTCTTTGGCGGATTCTATTCTTGCATTATTACATCAGCCTGATTTATATGATGAAATCAGACACAATGCTTTTGAAAAAGTGCAAAAGCATTACAATTGGCATGTGATTGCAGACAAAACATTAGAAGTATACCAAAAAGTGATAGAAGAAAGAAAACAAACACACTGGTAATATAGATATCGTTAAAAATAATAAAAAATTATTAAGAAAATTAAAAAAACTATTTATAATTTGAGCAATTACTGCTATAATAGGAATGGATACAATGTGGGCGGGAAATGAAAAATATTGTACTATTGCGGGAAGGGCGGTGTGAATTATAAGTAGTGTTTTTTAAGCATGGGAATTTATAAAGATCTAGATTCTTGGAAACTAGGTAGCAAATCATAATGGAGATAAAGTGGTGGGTAAGAAATCAAAATTAAAGATTATACCTTTAGGGGGATCAAATGAAATTGGAAAAATATTACCAATATGGGCGTAAAGCCCCTAGCTTCAGCTATGGGGATATAAGCCTGCTTTTTGAATGATTTTGGATAGATTTATATAAAAAATTCAAAAAAACACTTGTTCTCTATGTAAACATGATTATAATACAATTATAAAATATAAATCGAATACCAACATTGTATTTTCGTGTAATTAAACAACATATAGAAAGTCAAAAAACATCACAAAGGCGGTGAATATACATGGATAGGTA
>SKGK01000137.1 GCA_007117465.1 Clostridia bacterium
AGAAAGGTAGTAATGACTGTTCTTAGAAGCTATTTTGGGATAGACAACAAGAAAAAAGGAGAGTTTTTTGACGCAGGAAAACATATAAAAAAAAGGGAATTTAAAAATATTTTCTAAAAGTGGAACTTGTGGTATGCTGATAACGTCTTACTAATGATAAACGATATTTTATTGAATTTAACAGTAGTGCTAATGGAGGTAGTAGCTGATATTACATGTATTAAATTTATTTCATAATAGAATGGGGGGAGTTTTTTGGGGGTAATTGAGTTAAGAGATATTCAAAGAAAATATAAGGTGGGGCAGGTACAAGTGATAGCTTTAAAAAAGATAGATTTATCTATTGAAGAAGGTGAATTTGTGTCGATTATGGGGCCTTCAGGGTCTGGGAAATCGACACTTCTTAATGTCATTGGATGTTTAGATAGACCCACCGCAGGTACATATAAATTGTCAGGGGAAAGGGTAGAAAAATTAAGAGATGGAAAATTGGCAGATATACGTAATGACTTTATTGGATTTGTATTTCAACGATTTCATTTGTTGCCGACGCTAAATGCACTAGAAAATGTACAGCTGCCGCTCATTTATCGTGGCATGTTAGGCAAAAAACGCAAGCGTCTTGCAAAAGAAGCATTAGAGATGGTTGGATTAGGAGATAGGATACATCATGCACCTTCGCAGTTATCGGGTGGAGAGCAGCAGAGAGTGGCAATTGCACGCGCAATTTCGATGTCGCCTTCTGTGATTTTAGCAGATGAGCCTACGGGTTCTTTAGATTCAAAGGCAAGCGTTAATATTATGTCTGTTTTTCAAGAACTAAATGAAAAGCATGGTATTACCATTGTGCAAGTAACCCACGATGAAAAAATGGCGCAGTATGGTAAAAGGATTGTTCGCATTCTAGATGGTGAAATTGAACGTATTGATGTTTTAGAAAATCAAACAATTGCTTAAGGGGGAAAGGATATGTTTCAGAAAATTTTAATGATTATATTAATTTTGGTCATCGTGTTAGCAGGCGGATTTTATGCCTATCAAGAATTAATGCCACAGCCTGAACAGGAGACGCAAGGACCAGTTTATGCAACCGAAGAAGTAATCCGAGGAGATATCTCTGTAGGAGTAGAAACCACTGGCAGGTTACATCCTTCTAATAGTGGAGGATTGCGTATTCCTGGCAATCACAATGATAGTGGTCAAGTTACAATTGAGGAGTATTTGGTAGAAGAAGGAGAAGAAGTAAAACAGGGTCAAGTCGTGGCATTGTTAAGAACAACGGATATAGAAAATCAAATTGAAAATAAAAAGTTAGACCTGCAAATAGAAAGAGAAGATTTAGCAGCAATGGTAGGGGTGCCTGTATCAGAATTAGATAGTATCAATCCTGCACAAGGGATTACTATTTCAGCACCGATTGATGGCATGATTACAGATTTAAATGTAGAAGAAGGTATGAAATTAGATAGAAGTATTGTTGCGCGTATTGTAGATAATTCTAAGTTTTTAGTAGAAGCACACGTGTTTCAAGCGGAATACAATAAAGTAGAAGTAGGGCAAGAAGTCGTGCTTAGCTTTCCATACTTTGATGGTCAATACAAAGGTGTTGTAAAACATATTAATCCAAATAGAATTCCATTTTCTAGTAGAGAAGGGGATTTTGCTAAGACATTTGTGTATTTGGTTACCATAGAAGCTGAAAATATGGGTCTAGCGCAAAGGGACATGGAAGTAAGAGTAGGTGTACGTAGTGAGCAAAATGTGGGGCCGGTATATTATTTTTCAAATACGGCGAAAGTTACCGGGTTCATCAAAGAGGATACAGTGATTAATACACTTGAAGATTCAATGGCCACAAAAGTACATGTAGATAACATGGCAAATGTTAAAGCAGGGGATCCGATTGTAACGATGGCTGGTGCAGATACACGCGCTAGAATACAAGAAAAAATGAATCGCATACGAGAGATTAATATGGAGATTCGAGCGCTCAACGATGCATTAAATGAAATGGAAGTACGTGCACCGATGGATGGTATTGTTGCACAGTTTCATAGAAGTGTTGGCGAATCTATTAGAATGGGTGAATGGATAGGTTCGATTTATAATGTATCAGACATGCGTATGATGACAGAGGTAGATGATATTGATGTTATTCACGTACAGCAGGGCGCGCCAGTAATTGTAACAGTAGATGCATTAGTGGCACAGGCATTTGAAGGGGAAGTTGAGCAAGTGTCTGCAACGGGACAGCATTCAAATGGCGTCTCTAAGTTTCATGTGCAGATTAAAGTACAGGGTGGTGCAGACCTACGACCTGGTATGCAGGCGAGGGCGTTTATTGATGCAGGGAGTGCAGAAGATGTACTGTTAGTACCACTAGAAGCAATTTTTGAAGAAGATAATAATCACATGGTAGAGATTTTAGATAAAGAAGGATTTCCTCAAATTGTACCTGTAAGGTTAGGTCTTATGAGTGACCGATATGCTGAGGTGCAAAGTGGTCTAGAAGAGGGAGATTTGGTAGTTGTGGGAAGCAGTGCAGATTTATTGCCAAGTCAGCGCATTCAATCTCAAGGTGGCCTCCTGCCAGAAAGTGGTGGCGGAGATAATGGAGAGCCTGGAAGAGAATAAAAAGTAAGATAATGGGAAGTGAGGGTTGCAAATATGGCAGGGAAAAGGCGATTTTATTCGGTGTTTATTCGATGTTGGTTTACTGCTAAAATGGCGGCACATGGTATTCTTGCTAAACCACTTCGTTCTGCACTAACCATCTTAGGGGTTACCATTGGTGTGACATCAGTGGTAAGCTTGATGGGGATTGGTGAAGGAGCAAGACAGGCGGTGGTAGAACAATTTGAAAGTTTAGGTACAAATGTAGTGGCAATTAAAGCACATCACCCTTCTGTAGAATTTACGGGAGAAGATGCACGGTCTTTGGTAGAACGTGTGGGTGGTCTTGAGATAGCAACGCCTGTTGTTCATGTAAGAACCGTCATGCGGTGGAGAAGAACAAGGACAAATGTAGATATAATAGGTGTTAATGGCCAGTTTCCACACATTAGAGATCATGACTTAGTAGCGGGGCATTTTTTCACTAATTTACATGTGCAGCAGCGTTCGCCAGTAGCGGTGTTAGGATATAATATGGCTGTTAGTTTACTAGGTGGTCGAAATGTGGTAGGTCAAAAGATGACAATAGATGGGCAGACTTACACGATTGTAGGCGTATTAGAGCAAAAAGGACCTGGTAATGCAGATGATATTGATGATAAAATTCTTATTCCATATACAGCGGCGCAGCGAATTGCAAAAAAGCGGACAGTAGAAGAAATTTGGGCAAAAGCTTCGTCTAATAGAGATGCAGACCTTGCCACCGTGCATTTAGGCAGGATTATGAAAAGCAGGCTAGGTATGCAGCAAGAGGCACCTAGTGGGGAAGGTGATATGGCTAAAAGAGAAATGGAAATGATAATGGCCTCAGGTCCAGGGGGAATGGTTGTACATGACAGCCCTATGAACGGACAGCAACCCTCAGCCCCACCTCTTCCATCGGCAGGAGAAGATCTGATTACCATTACAAGTCTCAATCAGCTTGTAAGAGAAGCGGATGAGGCAAATCGGGTAATGACGTTATTGCTTGGAGGTATTGCTGCCGTTTCACTTTTGGTAGGTGGTTTGGGGATTATGAATATTATGATGGTAGCGGTAAGTGAACGTACAGAAGAAATAGGTGTTCGCCGTGCAATTGGGGCAAAGCAAGGCGATTTATTACTACAGTTTATGTTAGAAGCATTATATGTAAGTATATTAGGATGCCTTGCAGGTATTGTTGCGGGGATTTGGGGTCTTAATCTGTTTGAGAATATGGGCTTTCAAACCGCAGTAAGCTTAAATGCAATTAAGATTGCAACGGTGGTAGCGCTAACATCAGGATTGTTGTTTGGTGTATATCCAGCAGTATCTGCTTCATCAGTACCACCAGTAGAAGC
>SKGK01000021.1 GCA_007117465.1 Clostridia bacterium
AGTTCAAACATTGTCCCTAAATTCGTCGTCCTTACGCTGATTAATCGATACTCTAATAGATATTGCTTTAGCACATCATCAAAGAGTCCTTCATAATTGAGATTCTCTGGCACTGTAATTTTTAGTACCTTTTGTAAACCTTGCACATGTCCATAATTTAACGTAAATAGTAGATAGATAAGTCCACTTAGTACTAATACAAATATAATCGCAGGTATATAAAGACCTGCACCTACTGCTAAACCCGCACCCATCACAAAAAAGATAAAGGCAATATCTTTTGGGTCACTGATTGCACTTCGAAAACGTATAATAGAGAGTGCTCCCGCTAAGCTAAATGCCCTAGCAATGTTACTACCAATTGCTACAATAATCATAGCAATAACAACACCTACAATAATCAATGTATGTGCAAAAGCTTGGGAATAATAATCTCCTTTATATGTCTGTCTATACACCCATGTAATGATAAGCCCTAACATGAAACTAATTGCAATGGTTAATATGACTTCTGATACCGTTGCTCTCACCGTAACAATATCATTGAGCATTAATATTTCATTTAATGTCTGCATTTTATTCTTTTCCCCTTACACTAATTTTTTATCTATCGTCCACATATCAATGTCATTATAACTTGTTGAATACTTAGAAAAACTTTGCATAAAGCATCTAAAATCACTTAAAATATTTGCCAGCCATAGTGGCATCTGTGTACTTAGCTTTATCTCTAACACAAAAACATCAGGGGCTAAAAACACCTCTCCATGACTGCCGGTTTCTAGTCTAAAATTTTCGTTTCTTTTTCTTAAATTTTTATCAAACGTAATCCTAAGCTCTTTTTCTTCAATTCCTACAAAAGCCTGTCTTTCATAGCTTAGTAACACCTTAGGCACTAACTTGTAAAAGTTTTTAAGAAAATAAACTTCTTTTAGTATTTGTTGATTAGAAGCCTCATAATGCTCCTTTGAAGGACCGGTTTGTTCTAAAAAATGATACGCATCTTTTAGTGTCATTGCTGTTCTTCTTTTATTGACAAAGCGTTTGTACTTTTTTTTAATTTCTAAAAAAGCAATATCATTAAGCGTATTGTGATTGTATGTTCTAAGACGTAGTTTTTGACGGAAAGATTGACTTCTCATTTTTTCATAATGAAATAAATTATCTGCTGTATCGTAATAAATATTAGAGATTGTATACTGTCCTTGTCCATCTCCATATGTGTCTGGTATTAAATGAGGCTTTAGTGCATCATATATTGCTTTATAGGTAACATCATTGATCAAAAATTTTAATTCATGTCTGGAAAATACTTCCTTTGCCACACCATCACCTCAAAACTATTCGCATAAAATAGAAATAAAGCCACTGCCTTGTTAAGACAGCGAACAGTTGTTATTATACAGAATGCATTTAAAAAAGTCAAGTGTTTTGAATTTTTTGGGTTTTTTCCCCATATTGACCTGACTGCTTATAAAATGCTGAAATTTAAAAATATAGGTGCGCAGTATATATGCTGCACACCTATATTTAAATTGCTTTGTTACTGCTCCATTTGAATTTGGATAATTTTATAAAGTGTCTTTGCTACTTCACCTCTTGTCATAACAGCGAATTGACTCTCTGGCGCATGTGATAATATGTTCGCATTTACTAATGCCGCTACATAGTGGTCTCCGATATCATCAATAATTCTTTCTCCTTCATATCCATAAAGCCTTATATCATAAGCATTTACGATTGCTCTTGCAGCCGTGCCATACGCAAGGTCCGCACTAGGTCTAAAAAGATGATCACTATACCCGCGCATGATATTTTGCCAGCTTGCATATACAATATGATTGTGAAAATCATGGTCTGCCTTGACATCTTCAAAAGGACTTAAAATCGTAGGCATCTGCCTTATAGGAAGGTTAGCCGTTTTTACAAGTGCATCTAAAAATCCAACACGGGTCATTGGGCGATTAGGATGAAAATTTTCACTAAACGTATCACTAAATACATGCGTGGAATAAAAATACTGAAGCGCTTGTTTTAGCTCTGTATCCTCTTTGGGTACATCATTAAAGTGAAAAGATGCATTTACCCACATTGCTGGCAATGTAAATTCTCTCAGCGAAATCCCTCTTCGAAGGTCACTAATACGACCCGCTGGCTGCATAGGTTGCCCGATGCTAGGATGCGTAGGCGTCTCGGGCTCACTTGGTGTTTGTGGTGCTGAGTTTAATGCTGGGATATACATCTGCGCACGCGGCGATTCTTCTGAGGCATTATCCCACATATCATAAGCCTTTACAAAGCCCATTACCATCTGATTGCCTTGAATATTATAAAAAGTGTAGCTGGTGTTAGTCGTAATATGTGACTGCATAAGCGTTCCGTTTGCATATAAAAAGTAGTGTAGCTTTTGTGCATCATTTGGTTTTTGGGCTGTCATAATGAGTTGCTGCCCATACGCCTGACTATGTCCTAGATCAACCCACTGCAGCTGTGGCATCTCTGGCGTAGATACCCTGCCATCATCACCAATAAACATAACCGTAACTGGCGATGGATACGATACCGTTCTTGAAAGATTGCTTGTTCTAGATGTATATGCTTTTACGTAGGTAAGAACACTTTGGTTAAAGCCTACTCTTCTAAATGTATAACTTTCATCGGTAATTCTACCTGAACGCTCAATCTTGCCTTCATTGACCAAAAAATATTCGAGATAAGATGCGCCTTCTGGCATCTGGGCTTTTACCGTCATACGCTGATTTCTACCTGTGCTTTGCCCTGGGTTTTCCCACACCATCTCTGGCTGCTCAGGTGGCTCAATATCCTTGGTAACATTGCTAACTCTTTCGATGTACGCTGACGTCCAATCAGAAGGCACCGAAACGTTACCATCTTTATCATATATCTCTATGTAACCCCATGCCTCCTGTGCTTCTCTTAAAGAATAAAAGTTTACGGTGACGTATTCATCTTCATAATCAAAATTCAGCCTGTCTCTCGCAACCACTCCATCATTGGCAACTAAATAAAATCGTATTCTATCGGCACCATAAGGAATATACGCTGTCATAGAGATTCTTTGATTGGTCGAACTGGTCCCCTCATGCCACTGCATCTCTGGAGTATCTGGTCTTTCATGAATGTCTAGTGTCCATGCTCCTGTAGAAGATACTGTAAGCATTAATAACATAATAATAATAGCAACTATCTTTAATCTTTTCATCCCTCACACCTCAGCAATATAATTTAGTACTTTCGAAAAATCATCGTACCCATTAAATCAGGCTTTTGTATTCTTAATTTAAAAGCTTCACATCTAAAAGTCAAAAGTCTGGCTGTTCAACTGCCTACTTTTCTGTTTTTTGATTCTATTCATAATGTTATATCGGCATTTTTATATCTTTCATTAATACATAATGGTCATTACCTCTAAAATTGCACGAAAAAATAAGCTCAATATCTTTTCCATGGCAATACCAAGACTTGAAAAAAAGAGTGCAGATAAAATAAGCGCATGAATACGCGCGCCATTTTTCCATGATAAAAAGGCTAGTACCAAAACACCTAGCACACATATAAGTGGCATAAATATAATAGATAAAAATGCTAATATCCACCCTAACATAAGATAAAGCTTTTCTTTTTTCATTATCACACCTCAATATTTTAAAGCAGCAAAAAACACGTACAGCCTATTATATCTAGTGTACGTGTTTTTTCTTTAAAATATACGCATTAGATGGTATACTTATTTAGCTCTCCTTTAAAATCATTGGTAAGTGCATCTAGTTGGTCAATATAGTCAATAAGGTCTTTTATTTTATCTGAGTATTCCATAACTGATGCACTCATCTCTTGAGAAGAAGCTGAGTTTTCTTCCGCAATCGCTGCTAATGCATTTATGTTGTCAAAAAGCTGCGTCATTCTAGTCGTTTGGGCTGAAAGCTCTTCTACTAAATTTACAATTACCTGTGAGACATTAGATACGCGGTCAGTTGACGCCGTGTTTTCTTCCGCTACTTGTATGAGCATTTGGTTACTGCGATCTAATTGCTCAAATTGATTGGTAATATCATTAGATACCTGTTCAATTTCTCCTGTGAACTGTAGCAGATTATCATTAATATCTTTAACCGCATGTTTCGAATTTTCTGCAAGCTGACGAATTTCATCAGCTACCACAGCAAACCCTCTACCCATCTCCCCCGCTCTTGCAGCTTCGATTGCGGCATTTAGTGCAAGTAAGTTGGTTTGGTCTGAAATAGATGCAACGGTTGTAACAATCCCCATAATCTCTTTTGCTTGCACCGCAAGTGCTTCTGCACGCTTTGTTACGTTTGAAAATTCATCTTTTGCTGTTACAATCATCCCTGTTACCTGCTTAACTTCTTGGTGTGATTTACTAATGGTATCTACCGCTTGTTCGAGTTCTTGTTTTTGACCGATCTCTTTGTCCGCTATGTCGTTAAGGTGTTCTACGCTACTATTTAGCTCATACACCGTTTTTTCCGTTTCTTCTGCTTGATGTACCGCACCATTGGCTACTTCTTGTACAACAAGAGAAATGCTATCCGATAAATCTTTCATTTTCGCTGCAATCTGAGTAAAATCCTGCGTGAACCTATGCATATCATCGGTACCGCCTTTAAGAAACAGAAAGTCTTTGCGAAGCATTTCTTGGATATTGTTAAACTGCTTCCCATACTGTTCAAATTCATCACCCGTCTGAATCTTTGTGTTTCCCGAAAAATCAAGTTCACTGATACGGGTAAGCTCCTTTTCAAAATGTTGCATGGGTTTTAGGACAATACTACTAAAAACAAGTGTGGCTACAAAAATAATCACGGTGTAAACCCCACCTGTTATCCAGTTGTTTTGTACATTGGGCAATATATAGGCAAGTGCAAATACCAGCGATACCATTACCGCAATTTTTGCTGGTATACGTTTAATAAATCCTAGTGATAAAGCTTTGGTAAGTCTGTGTCTACTCGCTACTTCTTCCTGCTTTTCAAACGTAAGATGCACCGTAAGGTAACTTTGTCCTTCTGGCGTTTCTCCCCTTTCTATTTCAGACCATGAAAGTTTCTCATCAAAAAGGCGTGCACTTCCCTCTAAAAGACCAATAAAATAATCATAAAGCCCTCTCTTAGACTCATATTTAAGTTCAATTTCATTGGCTGAACGCTCAGTGACAATTAGCCTAGGGGGTTTTGCACCTTTTATCTTTTTAGTAATTTGCGCGTGCACCTCATCCATCATCAGAATAAATCCTTTTAAGCTTTTGCGCTGAAAATAAGAGGGAAACCATTGTTTAAAAGATTCGATATTGCGCTGTCCTAGCTCTCTTAAAACAACCTCGCGCTGCTTGCCTGTCTGTTTGGCAACTTCATCTAAAAAAATATTCACCTGTTGGTCATCGATGTCTTCTAGTGGTGTAATGACACTATCTTTTTGCCAACCTGTATGCTGCATTGCCTGGATTATTTTTTCTTCTCCATAGAGTTTTTCAAAAGTCTTTATCCACAAAGATACCACTGTGCCTTTCATATATGCCCTTCCCCCTTATCAAAATTCTCCATTGACTTTTTCTAAAGTTTACTTGCAAAACTTTTGCCGTATTCATACACCGCAGCAAGTTCTTGCTCACTAGGTACAAAGTTTGCTTTTATGCCGTCTTCATGAACCTTTAATTTAAGACTTCTTACACGCTCACAGAGCATACCAACTGCTTCCCCACTCCAGCCATAAGACCCAAATACACCGCAAAGCTTGCCCTTGTTTTTAAACACATCAACAAGTGATAATAGATCCCACACTGGCTTAACAGCATCTCGATTGATGGTAGGCGAGCCAAATAATAAGGCATCTGCTTTTTCTACTTTTTCTTTTAGTGCCATCATATCTTCATGAATAATATCGACTGCTTCTACTTGTGCACTACTACTATCTTTAATTGCTTTTTCTAGCTCTGTGGCCATTTTTCTTGTACACCCATATGCAGATACATAGGCAATGAGTACCTTTGGTGCTTTTTTCTCTTCTTTATCCTCTTTACTCCACGCGTTATACTGCTCTTTTGCCCACTCTATCTTCTCGGTTAAAATCGGCCCATGGCTTGGACAAATATAGTCTATTTCTAACGATTGTATCTTGTCTAAGCCTTCTTGTACATATTGGTTAAATGGTCCAAAAATAACATCATAGTAATATGAAAATGCCTCTTCAAATTCTCTTGGATAAAGAATCTTCGTATCATACATACGCGGCTCACAGAAATGACATCCTAAAAAGTCACAAGAAAACAATACCTTATCTTGCGCTACATACGTAAACATAGAATCTGGCCAATGCAAAAAGGGTGCAATCATAAATGTAAGCTTCTTGCCTTGTCCTAAATCTAATACATCGCCATCTTTTACAACTTGATTATTAATCTCTCTGTTTACAATCCCTTTAATATATTTGGCTCCTGGCGCCGATGTAACAACCTTAATGTTTGGGTTCTCTTCTAATAACTGTTTAAGTGAGCCTGAATGGTCTGGCTCTGTGTGGTTTAAAACAATATAATCAATACTTTGAATGTCCACAACTTCTTTTATATTATTTAAATAGTCATCAAAAAAACGCGTATGTACAGCTTCAATTAACGCTGTCTTATCTCCTTTTACAAGGTACGCATTATAGGATGTACCATACTGTGTTTCCATAATAATATCAAAAATGCGAAGATTCGGGTTTAGTACCCCCACTGAATATATTCCGTTTGTAATTTCAAATGCTCCCAAATACTCCCTCTCCTTTTTTATACGTCATTTGCTTGGAGTCTAGAGCTTAGAGATGTTTTTCACATCTCATGCTCCGTCCTCCTCAGCCTACATTATGCCACTTCTTCAAACGCATCTTTTCCAAGGCCACAATCAGGACATACCCAATCTTCTGGCACATCTTCAAAAGCAGTGCCTGGTGCTACACCATTATCTGGGTCTCCTACTGCAGGGTCATATACATACCCACATGCTGTACATTCATATTTTGTCATAATAAAATCGTCCCTTCTTTCTTTATTTAGTTTATATCTTCAAGCAATTGCTTAAAGTACTCCACATGTTCTTCTTCTTCTTGTATCATTTTCTCTAGCATTACTTTCATCTCTGCATATTTTGCCCCTGTATACATACGTGTATATAGCTCAATGGTAGTCTCCTCTGCCTTTATGGCATAACAAACCGCTTCTTTTAAATCATCAAAAGCATTTTCTTTAGGTGCATCTTTTTTAAACACTTCATTTTGAGCGAACATACGCATGTATCCTTCTACCTGTTCATCAAACAAATATGTATCATCAAAATCTTGTTTTTCCTTCATCAGCTTATCATATAGCTTTTCAAAGGCTTCTTTATGCAATCTTTCTTGTCCTGCAGCATGCATCAAAAATTCCTTTAACCGACCCTGTGTGCGTGACGCTCCTTGTGTATAAAACTGCATGCCCTCTTCTTCCATTGTAATTGCGATTTTAAGAACTTCCAACCCATTAAAATCACCTTCTATCATTTCAATCCCTCCACTTCATTATTGTACTATATTCATTATACCACATCTACAGAAAAAATAACAAAAAAAATCGGTTGTTTTACAACCGATTATTTTAATTCGTCCTGCTGCATAAGTTCCGTATTCATTGTAAAAGGTTCACTAAAATCAAGATGCCCTTTAAATGCGCTAATTTCTTCACCCTCTAGTGTGAATTTTACCATATCAATGCCTTGCAGTGCAGTAAGTGTGTTAACCATACTATAAACTGTAAGCGTCTCTCCTGCTGAGCCTCCCGGATGCTTCGCCACAAATGCTTGTGCTAAATCAACAACCGCCATATTGTCATCAAGATTTACTGTCGGTATGGGTACATCTTTAGGGAATGGAAGCGTGAGCTCACCACTAATAGGGCCTTGAAATAACTTTTGCATTGCCATCTGAGCAGCCATTTCCATATCTGTAATTTCTTTTTTAGGGATAAATCTTTTTTCAGATACTAACATGGTCGCTTCATTATCTGCAAAGTATATAACCATTGCCATTTTTTCGCCTAGTTCATTTTCTTTCTCTTGTGTACTCATTACACTGCTGATAGGCTCACGGTTTGGTTGTGCTTGTGTTGGGGTTACATCTTCTACCCCCTCTTCATCGATTGATTTAAACGAACAAGCACCCATCATTGCAGTCGTTAGTAACAGTACGAGAAGTATAGCCATTATTTTTCTCATTACACATGCCACCTTTCACTGATATTACTCCTTACTTATTGTATGCTTGGCTTAAACAAGTTATGACAAAAATAAGCAACACATGGAAAACATCCTATGTGCTGCTTATAAAGTATTACTTTTAACGTATTGTTATCTTAATAATTCAATTGCCTTTTGAAGTTGCATGTCTACTTCCACCTCTAAAGCTTTTATAGCGTTGTCAATTGCCCCTTGTGTCGTAAAATCTAATACCCCATAAGGATATAACTTTTGTTCTGCTTGGAAGCTTTTAATGGCATTAAATGTTTTTTCATCTAGTTCTTCATTAACTTGCCCTACATCATATCCTAAAATATGCAAGCGCTGCTTAGCAGCTAATACGTCTTTGCCTCTATCACCAATGGTTGGTCTGCGGAGAATTTCAACTGGCTCTAGTTCATCTGTATTGATAGCCTTTGTTACATTTTCCACCATAAGATTAGGTATAATCCCTTTGCCTTCAATCTTATCGCCATTTGGTGTTAAATAATTAGCAATGGTCATTTTAATGGCTCCACCAATGCGCAGTGGTAATAACTGCTGTACCGTTCCTTTTCCAAAAGATGGCACGCCTACTACCTTGCCTACTCCTCTATCTTGTATAGCCCCTGCAAGTATCTCAGACGCACTTGCGCTACCTGTATTAATAAGCACTACAAGTTCATACGGTGCGGTTGGCAAGGTACCGAAAATCGTTTCTTTTTCGTCCTGCTTATATTCGATATGCACAATCGGGCCTTCTGGCACAAAGCGCTGGGCAACCTTTATTACTTGATCTAAAGAACCTCCTGGATTACTGCGTACATCTACTATTATTTTCTCAATCTGCTGCATATCAAATTCCCTTAATACTTTTCGCATATACTCGTCAGTATTTGCGTTAAAATCGGAAATTCTAATATAGCCAATATTACCTTCTAATACTTCGTAAGTAAGTGGATTTACTTTGATGATTTCACGTACAATCTTAACGTACAAAATTTCTTCTTCGCCAGGTCTCTTAATGCCCAACTCTACTATTGTGCCAGGATCTCCACGCATCAAAGAAACTGCCATATTCGTGTCATATCCTGTAATATCTAATTCATTGACATATACAATTTTATCTTCCGCCCTTAGCCCTGCTCTCTTACCCGGCGTATTGTCCATTGTGGACATGATAGTAACATAGCCGTCACGTTTAGATATGACAATCCCTATACCACCATATTGTCCCTCCACTGCTGAAGTAAACTGCTGATACTGATGCTGGTTATAAAATGTACTATGCTGATCTAGACTATTGAACATCCCTTCCATGGCTTGTTCTAATACCTCTGGATTTTGCTTCAATATTTGTGCTAGTGCTGCTTCTAACAGCTGGACTTCGGATACATCCTCTTTATAGTTGTTGGTGATAAACTCTTTTACATTCTGGAAAAACATAAATTGCTCATTTTCCGATGTTGTTACTGGTTGTGCAAAAGCGGTGTTGGTAAAAAGTATGACAAGTAGCATTGCCACTAAAATCATTTTTGTTATCCTCTTCATAGTAGGCATCCTTTCTTAGCTTTAATATATAAACACACGGTCTCTATAATCTCTCAAAATATCATGCCGCATATAGTTTATCAAACGATTTAAAAATGTTGAGGCTTCTGCTTTGGTCATTGGGTTGTTAGCGTTAATCGCTCCTCTGTCATCCCCTTTAGCAAGTCCTATATAAGAAGCAACGGATACTGAATTTCTTGCCCAATCAGGTATGTAATCATTGTCTACAAACATTGTAACTGCACCAGGATTAGGCGCTAAACTTTCGAATCCTAAAACCCGAATAAAAATGGTCATGGCTTGTGCACGTGTAATAATCTCATCTGGATGAAATCTCTCATCATACCCTTGCATTGTGCCATTTTCATACAATGCATAAATGTATTTAAAATAGCGGTGATTGGTAGGTACGTCAATATATGGCGATGTCTTTTCTTGTTGCTGTTGATTCTGTTGTATTCTAGGATTAACTGGTCCTGCATCTTGTTCTTGTTCTATTTTTATTTTCCCAGCCCGCACAACAGCTTTTGCAAACTCGGCGCGCGTCATATATTGATTGGGTAGAAATTCTCGTGGATTGCCGTCATAAATTTCAAGACTATAAAGCTGACTTACATGTTGTTCATACCAATGCCCACGCATATGACGCAAATCATGTATCGATAAATACCGGTGATTGGGAAAACTCTGCTGTGACAACTCCCCGTTATGCGTAAGCATACGATCAGTGGCTATTCCTTCGGAATCAAATTCTGGTAATCTTGCCGTATACTTAAGTAAACTGTCGTTTTCTCTTCTTTGCAGATATCCACCTTCTATGCTACTTGCGATAGGCGGATTATCTATGTATATTAGTCGCTGCATGGATGTAGATGATACTTTAATATCAACAGATCCGCCCCAACTATCTTGTGTATCATTATGATTATGTGACTCAATATAAAGCCTCATCTCCTGTGTCTCTGAGTTGCCCCAATGCTGATCATACCCATAAAGCTGTCCTGTTGAGCTAACAGTTATCCGCTGCCCATTATTGGTTCGATAGGTTTTTACCCCACTCCAACTCCCTGCGAAATACTCGGCAGCAGGTCTAACATCAGTAATGCTACTCATTGAAAAAGATAGACTTCTATCTCTATCCAATGTATAGGTCGTACCATCTATCATAACCGTTTCCGTTAGCGTATTTAGACTAGCTTGTCTTATTACTTGGTTATCTTTTTCTTCAACGGTTGTATCTATCACTACCGTTCTGTTAAGCCGATTGTTCTGCCCTTGCGTCAGACTATATACATAAGTAACCGTTTCTAAATCATTTCTTTCCCTACGTGTTATTCTCACCGTGCCTATAAATTCTTTAGGCTCCCCTGTGATAAAAACCACTTCTTTATACTCATAAGTGTCATTTCTAGCTGTCTCACTAGATGCTATTCCACCCTCATATCCACTACTGCCTTGCATTGCACTTACACTTAATGTTCCCATTAATACTAGGATTAATACACCCACCCATATTTTCCGCTTCATCTAATCACCTCATCCACCCTGTTCGCAATTTTTTTATATTTTTTCTTTCCACTTTCTGCTTTCTACTTCCTACCTTTTATTTCCTGTCCACCTGTCCAACTATTCAACCACAACCACAATTGCTTCGCCTGATGTCTCTCCTTCTGATTTTAAAATTTTAACAGTTGTGCCACGCGTAATTAGAGAAGCATCCGAAATCTTATTATCTTTAAGGATTATGGTATCTTCTCTTAACGTAATAGTGCCATTTTCTGCATTTTCCCACTCCCCTGTATTACGGTTAAATATCTTTGCATTTCTAATTTCGAGTGTATCTACCGTCGCCTGTCCATGTGGTAAATATACTTCTCCACGTATATTATAAAGTCCATATGGCGCTTCACTAATCATTACCGCTTCTAAATCATCCGCTACAACATTTACTACTTTCCCTATATATTCCCTATTTGAATATTCATCAAATTCACGATTGCTTACTACACCGTTTTCATCTAATATCTGCGTATCACGCGTAAGTATAAAGGTCTTAGGTGTATTGTAATAATGCCACTGCAAACGCCCCCCTGTCTCTTGCAAACGCGAAAATGACTCTACCACAAAATCTTGTTGCTCATTAATCCCTTTTATACGACCACGATAAACGAACACTGCATCTGACACATCATGGGATTGTATCTCAATAATGCCTGCATAAAAATTTCCAGAAGCATCACTTCGATTTGCTACTACATACGCCTTATCATTAATGCTCACATTATTAGCGGTCACCATCTTGCCATCTTTTATAATAATGGTATCTTCTGTGATATTAAATGCCTCATATTCACGCCTTAAGGTAAATTCACCTACTGCTGGCGCCATTGCCCCAATGACATCATCATATCGTCTCTCCGCATCGCGGTCACCTCGCATACTGATAAATACGGCTTTTTCATTGCCCCCGAATCCCTTTTCTACTGCGATATATATTTCACGGTCATTATGATACCGATTAATATCAGCCAATGCTACTTCCTTGCCTCGATCAAGCACCGCTACATTTTCATCTAGCACTAATTTGGTCAATCCTCTATGGGAAGTGAGCGTCCAATTACCTCGTTCTAACCGTCTGATATCACCTACTACTAAAGCATCATCAAGTGGTTCATAGTAGTAGATATGCGCTTTATATATATGACTAATATTATGCTGCGCCGTTTCTACTGTTAGTTCTTTTAATGTCGTCACATGCTCACTACGACTAAGTAATACCCTTACACGCTGCCCTGCTCTTACATCATTTGCGGTAACGATACGCCCACCTTTGGTAATAATGGTATCTGCCTCTATGCTAAGCTGCTGCTGTGTACCATCTTCATAGCGAACTAAAAAACTCGAAGGCGTTTTACTCATCAGCGTAGCATATTTGGTAATGTAATTTTGTATTGCTGCAATTTCATTTACATACCCACGTTCATCTAATTTTAAAAATACCGAATCACCTGGCGTTATCTCCTGTATGCTAGCACTTCTACCATTTCTAATAACCTCTACCTGTGCCGGATTTAAAAATTGATAAATCCTAAGGAGGTTAAAACTTTTCTTTCCTTTTTGGTCATAAAGCGAAATATACCCTAGTCCCGATTGGATATCTTCGACAATACCTGTCACTTCATTATCTTTGATTGCTCCTTTTTCTGACTCCACTTTTAGCTTTGCAACAATATCATTAATAATGGTTAGTTCTACTGGCATTTGTACTAATATATCTTCAAAGCTAGCGCTTTTTGTATTTACTATTATTTGTGCGTCGCTACTTACTTGGTAGGTCACTTCCTCTTCTTGATTGGTAAGAACCGTCACACGTTGCTGTGCATAATCTACCGCTAGTATCGTCGCCCGCTGTATTTGTTGATTAAGTTCGTTTGCTAATATTCGGATTACTTGTATTTTATCTTCCTCATCTATAATATAACGAATTTGTTGTCCCTCAAACAGCGATGCACTAGAGCTGGGCACTCCCTGTCCTAAGACAATAACATCGGTATTTGCATATTCAATCGGCTCACGGCTAGTTTCAATTAGTTGCCCATTGGCATCTACACGCTTTTGTAGCTCAATATGATCTACTTTCCCTTGCGCATTGCGAATACGGATAACCGTTGTCACCTCTGTATCTTGCATAGATTTTGTGGTATTTTGTTGTATCTTTTCTATGTATCCATGTTTCTTAGTAAGGTTTCTTGCCTCAAAGATAAATGGCTCTGCATTTTTTAGTACTTGTGCCATTTCTGCTCGGCTAATGTTCCCACGTGGATATAGATAGCCATCAGGCGTTCCGTTTATAATTCTTTGCTGAAGCACTGCTTCAAGATAGGGTACACGCAGTGGATCTGCTTGCTGCCAATCCTGGAAACTATTAAAAATCGTATATTGGCTATATATTGGCTCTAAGCCTAGCACCTTTGCTATCCACTCTGCTACTTCTTGACGCTGCGCAGGCGCTGTTTTGATAAAGTCATTTTCAGGATCTAGCCCTGCTTGGTCAAAGCTAATTGCATCTAAATATTCGTCGAATGTAATGAGCCCATCTTCTAATGCTAGTTGTATATAACCATCTGCCCATACTTCTATTGCATTTACACTTCTCTCCTCTTCTCTTCGCTGCCGTTCAATAATCTCTGCTGCTTGCTGCGCCTGCGCTTCTCTTCCACTCGCGCGATAGATAAGAGCAAGTGCCTGAACTCTACTAACAGACGCTGTAGGTCCAAATGTTGTCGCACCATACCCTCTTATGACGGATAATGCAGCCATATCATAAATGGCTGTTCTTGCCCAATAGGCCTGTCCCATCGCTTCTACATCTGCAAATGCCATATTTTTAATAGCATCTAGTGCGGTCTGTGTCCCTGTATATGTATTCTCTGGCGCTGACTCAAATGCCGCTACCCCTAAAATCGGCATCATAAGAACGATAATAAGTAGTAGCGCTATATATTTTATGTTTTTTCCTTTCATTCTTTGACCTCCATCGTACCCATTAAATTTTAAGTGCCTATCATCTGCAAACCATTTGCTCCTATGTAAATGCTAGTCAATTTTAGCATTGCGTCTTACTCTTTTTATCTCTTGCTTTAATAACCATTTATTTCTCCATTTTCCGCCATAAATCCTGCCTTGTAAATAAAACTTAATATTTAAACATAACTAAACAAAAAAACCAATACACAATTATGTATCGGTTTTTTTATGTGTTTTATTAATCTTTTTTACATCTTTTCAGGTGCAGATACACGTAAAATAGATAAGGCATTTTGAATCACAATACGCACACTATCTACAAGCTTTAACCTTGCAAGCATTAACTTTTCATCTTCACATTTTACTCTACAAGCATTATAAAAAGAATGAAAAAGTGCTGCCATATCCATCACATAACGCGTAATTTTACTAGGCTCCATCGTAATAGCGGCATATTTGATTTCTTCTGGAAATTGCGCCATTTGTTTAAGCAAGGCTATCTCTTCATCTTTTGTAAGCAGTGTCAAATCAACAATATCTAATGAAGGCACATAATATCCTTCTTCTTCTAATACGCGTATAATGCTACATATCCTAGCATGTGCGTACTGTACATAGTATACAGGGTTTTCATCCGACTGCGAAACCGCTAAATCAAGGTCAAAATCCAAGTGACTTGGAGCTTGACGCATATTAAAGAAAAACCTAGCTGCATCTATACTGGTTTCTTCTAGTAGATCACTTAATGTAACTGCTTTGCCAGTCCTTTTAGACATTCTTGCAACTTCTCCATTACGAAGTAGTCTTACAAGCTGCATAATAATTACTTCTAACTTATCTGGATTGCATCCTATTGCTTGCATGGCACCTTTCATTCTCGCTACGTGCCCATGATGGTCTGCTCCCCATATATCTATCACTTTATCAAAATTCCTTGTAACTAGTTTATTGCGATGATAGGCAATATCGGCTGCAAAGTAAGTGGGTATACCATTGTTACGCACAAGCACCTCATCCTTTTCTGCACCAAACGCTGAAGATTTAAACCACAGCGCATCTTCTTGTTCATATGTGTACCCTTTTTCTTTTAAATAGTCAATCGTGACCTGCACTTCTTTATTTTCATATAGCTCACTTTCACGGAACCAGTTATCATATGTAATGCCGTATCGCCTCAGGTCACTTTTTAAACTCTCTATATTTTTTTCAAGTGCGTACGCTACCAATGCTTTTTTCCGCGCCTCTGTCTCTGCGGATATATACGCATCACCATGCATTTGAATAAATTCTTGCGCACGTTCTTTGATATCTTCACCGTGATATCCGTCTTCTGGAAAATCAATGGCATCTTCTCCTTGCAGTAGCTGTATATATCTTGCTTCTAAAGATTTTCCGAATTTTTCAATCTGATTCCCTGCATCGTTTACATAAAACTCTCGCGTCACATCATACCCTGCCCACGACAATACTGATGCCAAACAATCTCCTAACGCACCTCCTCTTGCATTTCCCATATGCATAGGTCCTGTTGGATTGGCGCTTACAAACTCCACCATCACCTTTTGGTTTTTACCTAGGTCTACCTTCCCATAATCCTGCTTGTACTTATCGATAGCAGGAATAACTTCATATAGCCACGCTTTCTTAAAATAAAAATTAATAAAGCCAGGCCCTGCAATCTCTACTTTTTCTACAAAAGTATCTGTCATGTCCATACTTTCCACCAATGCCTGCGCAATAATGCGTGGTGGTTTTTTAGCTTGTTTGGTCATCTGCATGGCAACATTGGTCGCAAAATCTCCATGTTGTTTTTCTCTAGGGATTTCAATCGTAATATCCCCTAGCGATATTTCAGGCAGCTTATCACTTTGTGCTGCGCTTTGTGCTGCTTGTTTAACTAATTGTATAATCTGTGTCTTTGCCACTTCCATTAAATTTGTCATTGGTTAAATTTGCCTCCCTTATACACATATACAGGTCATTTTTCCCTGTCTTGATTTGATTAACCTCTATTAAATAATCTACCGTCATTTCTCCGCCAAAGTCATCTACATTAATATTAACTTCATTAGAAAAAACACCTACGGTA
The DNA here is from genome assembly GCA_007117465.1 of Clostridia bacterium. Taxonomy (GTDB): domain Bacteria; phylum Bacillota; class Clostridia; order SK-Y3; family SK-Y3; genus SKGK01. Next base: position 16,432 of record SKGK01000021.1, read on the forward strand.
AAAGCACCATGTGGTGTGTCATAATGACACAAGTGCTTTTGCCCTTCTTCGAAAATAAGCTGTGAACTTTTTGGCCCAAATCGCATCAATGTCACCTTGCCATCCTCAATCTTAAGTGTCGTGGTAGTGCCCTCCATACCCGTCATTTCAGTTTCTTTATATGTGACATAATAATTTTTTCCTTTTTTATAATATTTACCTGCTGTAACTAGCTCTATACTATCCATACTAAAATCAATATCTTCATAATACTGCGTTCCTTTAACAGAAATAATTACGTCCTTATTCATTGCTTTCATCCCTCGTCTATTTCTAATATTGTTCTATGTCAATTTTTTCAACACAGTTTTGCATTTTCTTTTGCAAAAATAAACTGCCTAGTTCTTCAAAATGCGCGATACTGTCACTGACAAAATATCGATATTGCTGTTTAGATGCCTCGTGTGCAAAGGTCTTTTTTTCATCTAAAAATGTTTTTACATATTTGGCTGTTTCTGCACCAGGATCTACAAGAGCAACCCCTTCACCCATAACTTTACAAATCGTTTCTTTTAGCAATGGGTAATGGGTACATCCCATGATAATCGTATCTACTCGCTCCTTTTTAAGTGGTTCTAAGTACTCTTGGGCAACGAGCCTTGCTACTTGATTATCCAAATACCCATTTTCCACTAATGGGACAAAAAGCGGACAAGCTTTATCAAACGTTTTTACATCCGGTGCCATCTGTGCGATGCTGCGAACATATGACTTGCTGTTAATCGTACTAGGCGTACCAATAATGCCTATACGCTTACTATGCGTAAGCGATATCGCTTTTTCTACCGCTGGCTTTACTACACCCACAATTGGTACTTCAAATTGCGTTCGCACTTTCTCTAGTGCTACCGAACTTGCTGTACCGCAAGCAACCACAATGAGCTTAATATTAAAGTTTAATAAAAACCGAATATCTTGATGCACATATTTAATAATGGTTTCATTAGACCTTGTTCCATAAGGCACCCTACCTGTATCGCCAAAATAAACAATGTTTTCTTTTGGTAGTGTATGCATCAGTTCTTTTACGGCTGTTAGTCCACCTAGTCCCGAATCAAACACACCAATCGCACGATTATCCGCCTTTTGGTTATTTTTTTCTATACGCATTTTTGTTGACTCCGTTCTAACGCTAATGTAATAAGAGAATCTATCAATGCCGTATAAGAAACACCGGATTCTTCCCATAGCTTAGGATACATACTAATGTCGGTAAATCCTGGCATGGTATTAATTTCATTGATATATATTTGCCCCGTTTGTTTGTGAATAAAAAAATCTACTCTAGATAGTCCGCTGCATCCTAATTCTTTATAGGCTTTAACTGCATATACCTGAACGGTTTGAGTTGTTTTTTCATCAAGATCCGCTGGAATAATAAGTGCAGAATTACTATCTTTGTATTTGGCTTCATAATCATAAAATTCTCTTTCTGGTACTATTTCTCCAAGTACGGATGCCTTTGGATTGTCATTGCCTAATACGGCACACTCTATCTCTCTTCCTTCAATATATGCTTCTACCAGTATGCGTTGATCCATATCCGCCGCAAATCTTAATCCATTTTCTAGCTCCTGGCGATGATGTGCTTTGGTAATTCCTACCGATGAGCCTGCATTGCATGGCTTTACAAAGCATGGATACTCAAACGTTTTCTCAAGCATATCAACGATTTGTTCCATCTTATCTAAATCTTTAGCTAATACAACTGCACCTGGCGCATGTGGAATCCCTGCTTGCTTAAAAATCATTTTAGCATATCCTTTGTCCATACAAAGTGCCGATGCTAATACGCCTGTACCTACATATGGAATTTGGGCAAGTTCTAATAATCCTTGTACCGTGCCGTCTTCACCATAAAGACCATGTAGCACGGGAATGACTACATCGATACGTGCACGCGTATAATCATCTTCATGTAATTTGATAATGCCTCCCATAACGCCATCAGGCGAAATGATCGCTCTTGTAATCGGTCCGTTCTCCCATTCTCCAGTTGCAATTTTATCTACTGCACCTCGATACATAAACCATTTGCCCTTTTTTGTAATTCCCAAAGGAAGTACTTCATATTTTTCTTTATCTAAATGTTTAATGACCGATGTCGCAGAGATGCAAGAGATCTCATGTTCTGAAGATTGTCCTCCAAACAATACACAAACTGTCTTTTTTTGAGACATAAATAGGCCCCCTATATTTTTATAACATTATTATATTGTACATTTTACACTTTATGAAGGTTTCATGCAACATTTTTTTAATAAAAAAAAAGGCAGGGTAACATCCCCTACCTTTTTTTATGACGTTATTTATTAAAAACGATTATTGGTTGTTCATTGAACGTTCTGCCATTTCAATTGCTTTCGTTACAATGTTACCACAATCTCTAGCACTTACACTTCCCCAGCCTTCTGTTTTGACTACGTCGTAAACACCAAGTTCTTTGGCAATTTCATACTTTAATTTATCTGACATAACCGAACGTCTGCTCATCGTGTATGCCTCCTTTTTTATAACATCCTTATTATTATTTGTAAGCCTCTACTCTTTTATACGCTTTGACTAACTGTCAAATATTAAAGCGTTAGCACACCATTTGGCGTTTCTTTTAGCAGCAATATCTTTTCTTCCCTGCCATTTTCTGCATTAATATAAATCAAAAATTCTTTATCGTTAAAACTTCCTTTAAATTCATAACAAAGCACTTCTCTTTGTGATTCAAGCGGTATGACTGTTAATCGCACCGAATTAATTTCAAGATTTGGATTTATCTTTTCCTGTGCCTCTTCCTCGGTAATATTGATTAGCGGTAGATTTCTATTAGGGTCATGATTCATAATATACCCTTCGGCTTCATAGCCTAGTATTTCCCCATTATCCATAGCTACTTTTACTTTTACCAAATCCGTGTACATGACGATATCATTTTCTGTATACGCATAGTTAACCGTAACTACACCTGCACTTTGTAAATAGTAACTCTGTTTCATATTGTTAAGGCCTCTATCTGTTAAAAACGCTTGTGCTTTTTCCTCTACCTGTTCCATATTCATTGAAATTTTTTCAATGTTACGATTATCGAGCATCCACAGCACATGTCCTCCTTGTTTTGTGATATTGATGCTTACACGCCTACCATTATTTCCTTCTTCACCAGCAGTAAATAAATATGTGTGGATTCTGCCATTGCCTTCACCTTTGTATTCAATATTTTGTGCGCGTTCTTTTCCTAAAAATTGTGCTGCTATTTTTTGGGCATCTTCACGTGTAATCTCTTTTTCCCCTTTTAAAAGCCTAGGCTCTCTTCTTTCAATATGGTCTGCGAAAGGCCCATCGTATATAAGCGCAGGATAATCTCTAAACTCTTTTTCAATGTTTTGCACTCCATTTACCACAATATTTTTAGATGCTTTAGCAAAGTGTCGATTCCCTTCTTTTCTAAGATCGCCAAATCTAAACGTACCACTATATAGCTCTCCTTGCAACTCATTTAACCCATTGCTAAGCACATTTGCATATTTTTGCATCTCTTCTAACTGCTTATAATCTTCATCGCTTACTTCTTCTCCATTCATTACTTTTCTCGCAAGACTATAGGTGTATTCTCCTACTTGATTTAAAAATCTAGAAGTCTTTTCTATTTGCAAATGAGAAATGGGTAGCTGGCCTAAGTTAGCTTGTGCAAATGCCGCTTTTCGCCATGTTTCCGATGCAATAAATTCCATTTGCGCTGGCGTTGTTACAAGCATCGCTTTTGCTAGTGATACTTCTACGTTTTCTACATATCCTACCATTTCATGAAAAGAACGATTATACTGATTGTTTACAAAATTTTGAAAATCTAATGCCCTTTTATATTGATATATACCTACAGTAGCTACTAATGCTGTCACAACAATTACAATGCTGTACATTTTTTTGTCACTTAATCTACGTTTAAAATCCAACAATTTACCTCTAATTGACATTTCTTCAGCTCCTTCTCTAGTTCTTGCTAATCACAACTTTTATTTTAAAAAAGTTTTTTAAAAATCATTGTGCAAATACATGTTTACCAATGGTTTTAATCACTTCACGTGTATAAATCCACTCACTTGTCGTTTTTTCGGGATTATAATAGTAGATTGCTCCTCCACTTGGATCCCAACCATTCATCGCATCTTCACACGCCTTATATACCGTTGTATCTTCCGCAATGGGTGCATTTATTTGTCCATCCGCTACTGCTGTAAAGGCGCGCGGCTGATAAATCACCCCCGCAATTGTGTTAGGAAAAGACGGATGCTGTACACGATTTAAGATAACTGCTGCAACAGCTACCTGGCCTATGTAAGGCTCTCCTCTCGCTTCCCCGTTTACCGCTCTTGCTAACAACTGCATATCATGATTACGCTCTTGTTCTTGTGCATACGCACTTCTCATTACAGCTACTTCTTTTTGTGAATCGATTATACTTTGAACTTTGAATCCTCTTTCCCATCTGTCATTACTAAAATTTGTATATAAAAGTGTAAAACTAATGCTGAGTACAATGATGCTAAATACCAACTTGGCATACCTTTTCATACGCGGTTCTCTCCTTTTTTCAAAAATATGTTAACTTTTAAATCATCATGCACTCCTATTTTTTGTGTTTTTACAAAAAATATTCTCAACTGGGTAAACATCTATCATTTTGTCAAAGGAAAAATTTGGCTTTTGAAAAGTACGAAATACGCTAGGATGAGGTGCAAAAATGACAAATGAACAATTTTAGCAATTGGTTATCACAGAACTAAAAGGGTTAAGGGAAGATGTTTCCTGGTTAAAACAAGACGTTAAAAGACTAGAAAATAAAGCAAATGTACTAGAGGGTAATATTAGAAGACAAGCTGTATTATACTATTTAGTGGGTATACGGCACTCGCTTATACCCACTTATCATATGCCTTATTCCGATCCTAATACTTGCACCCGATTAACATATGGATCTGCTGTCCCCTGTAGTTGACACTGTTCTTCTTTTAGAATGTTTACATAATCAATGATATCTTTGGTAATTTTTTCTCCTGGGCACACAACAGGAATTCCCGGTGGATACGCCATAATCATTTCCGCAGATATCTCACCTGCTGCCTCTCTTAGCAAAATAGTCTTTTTGTGACTATAAAAAGCATCCCTTGGACTTACAATAAGTTGTGGTTTGTACGGTAAACGCGTCGCATTACGGACTTCTTTCACACCTGTTTTATGTGCAATATCTTTTAATGCATTAACAAGCGCTTGTACGTCTTCTTTGGTGTCACCAATACTAATAATGGCAAGTATATTATAAAGGTCTGACATTTCAATTTGTATATTATATTCTCTTCTTAGTTTTTTCTCCATCTCAAATCCTGTATACCCTAATTGCATTACATTAATACCTAGTTTGGTTTCGTCAAAGTCATAGCACCCTACCTCTCCAATCAATTCCTTGCCAAAAGCACGAAGACCTTCAGTCTGATTAATTTGCTCTCTTGCCCATCGCACTAATTCTAACGTGTTCTCTAGCAAGTCTGCACCTTGTATCGCCATCTGTTTTCTTGCAACATCCAAAGAAGACATAAGAACATACGATGCACTTGTCGTATACGTAAGATTGATAACTTGTTTGATTTTTTCAGGCGGGATAATATTGCCGCGTGTAAGTAGTATCGAACTTTGTGTCATGGATCCTGCCGTCTTATGTAAGCTTACAGCGCTCATATCAGCGCCTACTTCCATTGCTGTTAGGGGGAAATCATCGTGAAATGACATATGTCCTCCATGCGCTTCATCTGCTAACACCGCCATATGATGTCGATGCGCAATACGCACAATAGACTTTAAGTCACTTGAAACCCCATAGTAAGTTGGATTAATAACAAATAGTGCTTTTGCATAAGGATGATCTTTGATTGCTTTTTTTACACTTTGTTCACTGATTCCCATCGCAGTACCAAAACGTTCATCAATCTCTGGTTGGATATACACGGGTACAGCACCGCTTAAAATTAATCCTCCAATAGTAGATTTATGTGCATTTCTTGGCATAATAATTTCATCTCCAGGTTCACAAGTACTTAAAATCATTGCCTGTACACCTGCGGTAGTACCGTTTACTAAAAAATAAGCATCTTGCGCACTAAATGCTTGGGCACACAATCTTTCTGCCTCCATGATGACACCAATAGGATTGCAAGCATTATCTAAGTCCTCCATGCCATTTACATCCATTTGTAGTACTCGCTCTCCTACATAGTTGCGAAATTCTTCTAATCCCCTCCCTTGTTTATGCCCTGGTACATGAAAAGGAATAATTTTATTATCTACATATGCTTTAACCGCATCAAAAAGCGGTGTTTTCTTTTGTTCTAGTCCTCTCATCTTCTTCTCTCCTATTAGCCTTTTATATAAAAATCAATTTATTCGCGACCCACTATCCACTATCAAATTATATGTTATTTGCACATAATATTCAACCATAATATCATAATATCTAAAATTTTTGCAGAATAAAAAGCACCCACCATGCGGATGCTTTTATTTCATACATAATGTTAAACCTATTTATTCTGTCGTGTTAAATGCCGCTTGTATTCTTGTTCTTGAATTTTGCCACCATTCAACAACTTTGAATTTTATAACAACAGGAATTTCAGCATTCATATCTGCATTAGCTATCAATTTGTATTCTTCTTCCGTAAGAGTCTGCTTAATCACTTGTTTCGCTTCCTCGGACATTTCGCCTTGCGCGGCATCAATAAAACATAATGGCGGGAAAAGTACACACCACCAGTTGTCTCCCTCACCTTCTCCAATTACGACACGTAGCGCCTCATATTCTCCCGCTGGCAATGTCACCGTCCCATACTTTCTAGTAGGGAATGGATAAACCCCTAATAAAATTTTTGTATGATATTCTTTTCCCCATCGCTTAATTTCCGCATTAGCTATTTGTAAAATATAGTCCATATTTTGAAGAATGATTTCCCTGTTTTGATCTATGTTTCCTGTCTCATCAAAAAGATGCTTTGTCTCTTGGATTATATGAATTTTTACACTTTCTTTTAGCGCTTGATCTTTAGGAGTATTACTATTGGCAACCACATGAAAACGAATTAGACTATGCGCTAAATTAGCCTGTACATTCTGTGAATAATTGCTAATATAAATGGTTACAATCAATCCAATCACTACTGCTAATATTATTTTTTTCATCAAATACCTCCCCTTATTTTGCATTCTTACAAAGTAAGTATTAACATAAATAAGAGGAAATATACATTTTATCCTCGGAAGCTAAGACCACTGTTTATCGTGAAGCTAGCCAGTTTGTAGCATATTCTAAGTCAGAAGGTTTATCTACATCATTTGCAAGCTCTGGATATGTGCTCACAATAACTCTTGCATCAATCTTAAAAATTTTAGAAAATCTTTTTTGCGCTTGTTCAAGAGATAACCTTTTCAATGCTAATCGTATCAATATTCCCACGCCTAATACTTTTGCCATTTTAAATGGGTTTTTACGATATGAAATAATTTGCTGTGCTTTTTCACTACATTTTTTAGGAACCTCTGCATGAATATAAAATAAATTGCCTCCCGTAAAGGCACCTTCTTTAAGCGTTACATAAGTCCTTACAATACCAGAAAATTTTTGCTCATTTTGATGCTTTTCAACGACAGGATAACATAATGCCGCGCCTGTTTGCTGCGATGTTTGCACAAAGTCTGCGATTGCTTGGTGTGTAATCATGGGAATATCGCTTGTACATACTAATACTTCTTTCTCTTTCCCTAGTTTGTTTACTCCTTTGATTGCATTTTCAATGATGCTACCTTGTCCTTCAACAATATAATCTACACCTCTATCAATCAAATGATTTAGTTTGTCAGCACATCCCACTACCGCAATATGTTCAATAAAGTCACATTGCCTAAGCTTTTCAATAATGTATTCAATCATGCTTTTTCCATTTACATCTAGAAGCGCCTTAATATTCGTACCTAAGTCACTTTTGTCTGCTCCTGCTAAAATAAGTGCATTTACCTTCTTAATCACTGTTTCTCCCACCTATCTTTTATTTTTATTTTTTGTAAAATATGTTGTCATTGTTTCTTGCTGGTTATTTATATGAATCCCTGCTAAGCTTTCTGCATAAATGCCATCCCTTTTTTTAAGAGCGTCATAAATGTCTTGATGTTCTTTTACTAATTCTTTTGGACTACTATAGTCTTTAAGGTATACTACTCTAAAACGGTGAATCTGGTCTTTCAAATTGGTTGCAATATGCACTAACTTTTCATTACGTGATGCCTTATAAATAAGCTCGTGAAATTCAACATCTTTTTTAATCAGTCCTTGCACATTGTTTTTCTCCATATTCTGCGCAAATTGTTGTATGTTATTCTTAATATTATTTAGCTCCTCTTCGGTAATTCTCTCTGCTGCAAGCTTTGTGGCAAGTCCATCTAATGAACTTCTTATCTCTAGTACATCAATAATATCTTTTACCGATAGTTCTGCTACATGTGCACCTTTGCGTGGTATCATAACAACAAGGCCTTCTAATTCTAATTTGCGGATAGCTTCTCTTACCGGTGTCCTACTTACCCCCATCTTTTCTGCAAATTGAATCTCCATAAGCCTCTCTCCTGGCTTTAACTCACCCATGATAATTGCTTGTCTCAGTGATTCAAATATCACTTCTCTTAACGGCTTATAATCATTAAAATTAATATTGGATAATTTTCCTGGCATTCTTTTATCTCTCCCCATCATTACTTTGATACGTTTTCACTACGAAAACTTCTTTAACAATCTTTCTTAGCTTCATTACTGCCTTTTGTGCACATATATCGTTTCCAAAAACACCTATTACAGTAGGCCCACTACCACTCATAATTGCATTAAGTGCTTCACTACCTAACATAACATTTTTAATTCTATTTACGATTCGATGCTCTTTTGCCGTTACTGCTTCAAGTACATTATGCATTCTCTTAGCAATTCCAATAATGTCTTGATTATAAATGGCATCGATGGCGCCATCTGTATCGGGTCTGTTTACAATTCTATCTAGTTGTAATTGCTTGTACACCTGCAAAGTAGAAACACTTATGGGTGGTTTTGCTAATACAATTGTCGTGGGCGGCATTGCTGGAAGCCTAGTGAGAACATCCCCTATCCCTTCTGCTAATGCAGTACCACCCATTATACAGTATGGCACATCTGCACCTAATTGCTTACCCATATGCATAAGCTCACTCTCTGATAGTCTCGTTTCATATATGCTGTTTAAGGCTATTAAGACTGCTGCCGCGTCTGTGCTTCCTCCTGCTAAGCCTGCAGACACTGGAATATTTTTGTAAATATCAATGTGTAAACCTTCATTTTTTATAGCCGTATGCTCATAAAACACTTGCGCAGCTTGATAAGCTATATTTTTATTCCCCGTAGGTAAATACGATAAGTTCGTACACATAGTAATATAACCATTTTGATTACAATTTAATTTTATAATATCATATAAATCTACTGTTTGCATAATCATTTTAACATCGTGATAACCATCAGGTCTTTTGCGTAACACATCTAACGTTAAATTAATTTTAGCCCTGGCCTTTATTTCCATATTATTCAAATTCTCACCGCCCTTTAGGAACTAAGTATATTATATACAAAATACTGTATACTTTCAAATGTTTTTTATTATGAAACAAAAAAATTACTCATAATTTTAGGGACAGCTTTTTAGTCACACTCAAATCACATGTGAAAAAACAGCTGTCCCTAAATACTATCTAAAAATTTTTATTTATTTTCGCCTTTTAGGAATAATTAGTTGATACCCTTGAGCTAATGACGCATTTTCACTAATTTCATTAATGCTAGTAATTTCTTGTATTGTCGTGCTATATCTTTTGGCAATATCCCAAAGCGTATCATTACGTTGTACAAAATAAATTACAATACTAGGCTTTACTCCAGCTTCTTCAATTTTGCCTACTTCTGCGTCTGCCTCTGTAATCAACTCTACTTGTGAAGTTTTAATGACTTTAGAGGCAACGCTTAGAATATATCGAATTTCTATTTCAGAAGCTGCATTCATGCTATAACTAAAATGCTCTACTTCTACTTTAATATCACACGCCATCTCATTTGTCACACCTGGTGCATCTACACTGTATTCAAAGGGCACTTCTTGTTTGTAACTATATATGGGGTTTTCTTCGTTATCTGCTAGATATAAAATATATGTATCAATAATACCCTCTACCTTTATTTTTTCATTTTCAACAACAGATTCTGTCACATAAGGCTTTGTAATGATATTATATATTTGTACAACGTCTGGAATATCAATAGGCATGGTAATAATTTCTTTTACGGTAGATTGTTCTTTACTGTCTTGCAAAATTTCATCAATTGCACATGTATTACTTTGAGTTTTAATACATGCATCAGGACTATAGGCATCTATTACTACATCTAAAGATACCTGTTCACTCGCTCTTGTATTGATTTTTAAAGTACTTTCAATATTCAGCATCCGTATATCACCATCACCATCTTCTTTTAATTGATAGTAGACGTCTTCAAGTGTATACTCTAACTCGCAAAGCATTTCTTCTGTTACCCCTTCTAGGTCCACAATCTCAGTAAAGGGCATTTCATGCTCCATAAATTGAATCGAGTTATTATCCATATCCGCAATATACAGACAACAGATGCTCATTTCACCCTTTACAATTACTTTATTGCTAATAAGTTTCATATCCTTGCTCGTAATCTTCGCATCTAACTTTAAAAGATCTTTGATTGATGGTTTACCCGCAGGTATTTCTAAATCTTCTTTAATTATAAATGTAGCATCTTTTTCACCCACAATATTATATGCCTTTACGTTTTTTCTGAGCACTTCAACGTCTTTTTCGCCAGAAATGCCTGTAACCAAATCAATACCCTTATCACACACCACTTTACAGTTAATAGCTACAACTGCTTTTATATTTAATTTTCTCTCATTTAGCATTTCAAATTCAATATGCTCTACGTCACTTTCTATTTGTGCCTTCATCGTATCATCTGTATTTTTCATTTCGATTGTATTGGTAAAATTGCAATTCGTATAGATGCTCTTTATAGGTTCTTCTGACTGCTCAGGTACATATAATATTTTAAAATTTACTACACCACTTACCATTACCTTGTCTTGTTGAACTTGTTTATCCGTAATGGTAGCAATACCATCTGCTTGTAGAATTCTAAAAATATCTGGTTTCACATCGGGTACAATAATATCTCCTTCTACCAATGTTTGTGAAAAAGCTTCTCCTACTAATTGATTTATCGTGATTTGTTGTTTAGAAAGTTCCAAACTCATATCCCTTACCCTCCCTTTTTAAAATATGCTTATAACTTAAGATTTTACAATTATATATGTTACACTATGTAATATATATTAAGGACAGGGTAACTTTATGACAAAAAATCTTACTAAAAGTTAAAAATAAAAAAGGCGCATTCGCGCCTTTTTAACTTTTAGCTGGTAAATTGCATTTGTTGAGTTTCTGAACATACAACTAATTCAACCGTTTTAGTGAGCACGTCAGTATAACTGTAAGATACCCTCCGTGCGGCCTCTTGTTCCTGATCAAGTTTTACTACAAATATACTAGGATAGGTGCTTTCTATTACGCCATTTCGAATCGTAGATTTCTTGCGCCCTTTCTTTGCTTTTACCTGAACCTTTTGTCCAACATTGTTCTCTAGTCTTCTCTTTATCATAAACAGATCATTTTTTTCTATCATCTTTTCACCTCTTTTGTATAGTGGCTATCTGATGTATTATATCATATTTTTAAAGTCTTGTCAAATAATGACCAAATATTATAGCAAAAGTTTAATTTAATTGCAAGTCCTATTTTAAACTTTTCGTAAACTTCTATATATTTCTGCTTTTCACCACTATTATTATCTTATTAATTTCTTCGTTTTCTAATTCTTTTTAAAAAATGGATTTTACTATTTATAGTATTTCCAAAAATAGCACAGTTATATCATTAATATTTTTTTTAATGTTTTTCCATCTCACTGTATGCTGCGTTATGGAAAGCAAAGGCAATAAAAAACCTAAAAATTTTGGGAATAAATACATATTTTTGGGCAAAGCTAAGTATGATGTATAGTTAGAAAGTTAGCATTAAAATTAAAAACCATAACCTGCAAGGAGGATAATTAAAATGGAATGTGCTGCAAAAAACACAATTTACATTGATAGTGAAGGAAGCTATACTTTTAAACAATTTACAGATGCGCTGGAAAAACAGTTAGACAATGCGTACCATATACCACCGCAAAATATTGTTATCTTGTGTATCGGTACTGACCGCTCTACAGGAGATAGTTTAGGTCCTTTAATTGGTCATAAACTTGAACGATTGCATCATGCACATGCCCATGTATACGGCTCTCTTAGTGAACCTGTGCATGCTAAAAATTTAATTGAAACCCTTTCTGATATTAAATCTAAACATCCGCATGCTTTAATTCTAGCAATTGATGCTTGTTTAGGCAGCATGGAACATGTAGGTTACATCACTGTTGCAAAAGGCTCTATCAAACCTGGTGCTGGCACTAACAAACACTTGCCTGCTGTTGGAGATGTATCGGTTACAGGCATTGTTAATTTTAGTGGGTTTATGGACTTTTTAGTACTACAAAATACCCGATTAAACTTAGTGATGAAAATGGCTGATATTATTAGCCTAGGACTTAAATATGTGCTGTGGAAAAGATATAGATTAACAAGTTCTACGCCAACAGAAAGACCATTAACGCTTTTACATTAATGGTCTTTCTGTATTGAGGCCTCACCTGCTGCTTTTTCTAAAATACTCCTTTTAAATTAAGATATCCTTTGTATGCATGGTCTGTTTGCAGTATATGCTTTTCAATCCAATTGGCAATAAATAAAATCATATCCATTTCGACTTTTCGTTGGTTTTCATCAATGTTTTTCTTGAAAAATACACTTAACTGGTCGACAAACGCAATATGTTCCTTTTGATGCTTTTGTAGTCCGTCAAATTGATACTTGTCCATTAATTTTTCTTCATATCCAAAATGATAAATCGTATATTCTTTTAATTGTGTTAGGATATTCATAATTTCATCATAATGGTCAAACTCATCTTGAAGAGATATAAGCTCATTTAATTTACGCCCTAATTCAAATAACTTTTGATGCTGCATATCAATTTCTTTGATATTGCAACTATACGCCTCTTGCCACTTAAACATACCATTCGCCCCTTTTTTATATTAAGTATAACATACTCTTTTTGTTTGTGCATTAAAGTTTGTCCCTTTTTTCCCTAGAACCCTAACATGTTTTGTTCTTTTTTTTGCTTTAATAACAACGTCATATTTTCTTCATCAAGTGGCTTACTAAACAAATATCCTTGTCCTAAGTCACAAAGGTTTTGTTTTAGAAAATCTACTTGCTGCTCATTTTCAATTCCTTCTGCCACAATCTTTAGTTGTAAATCATGCGCAAGATTTATAATCGCTTTGGCAATTGCTTCATGGTTCTTCTTTTGCTGAATGGTTTTTATAAAGCTGCGGTCGATTTTAATGGTATCTATCGGCAGCTGTTTTAAGTAGTTCAGCGAAGAATATCCTGTGCCAAAATCATCTAAAGCAAGCTTAACTCCTAACTCTTTTAATTTTTCAAGCATATGAAATGCCCCTGCCAAATTGGTCATGATAACCGTCTCTGTGACTTCAAATTCAATGAAATCTTTTTGTACTTTAGTCTCTTCTAGTATGTCGATAAGATGGCAAACAAAATTCATATGGGTAAATCGTTTGCCTGACAAATTAATAGATATCTTAATTGGGTCTAGTCCTTGTTGTTGCCATTTTTTTTGCTGTTCACACGCAGTTTTTACGACCCAATCACCAATATCTATAATGTATCCCGCTTCTTCTGCAAATGGAATAAATTCATCCGGAGGCACCAATCCTTTTATCGGATGAACCCATCTTATCAGCGCTTCTAACCCAACAATTTTACCTGTTGTCAAATCTATTTGTGGCTGATAGTATAGCTCAAATTCTTTATTCTTGATACCATAACGAAGCTGCTTGTCCATATCAATATAGTACTGTGTTTTTAATTGCATCTCTTTTGTATAATACCGATACAACCCCTTGCCAGTATCTTTTACGTTAAAAACAGCGGCGTCTGCTTTTTTCAAGAGTTCGGCCATATCCTCTCCGTGTTCTGGATAAATAGCAATACCAATACTAACAGTGATAAAAAACTCTTGTCCTTCAAGATGCCAGGGTTGACTTAACTGTTCTTGCAACCTTACCAGCTTTTCATCTAAGTCTTGTCTGTATGTAATATTGGTAAATATAACAGCAAATTCGTCTCCACTTAATCTAGCAATAATATCTGTAGACTCTACCTGTTTTTTTAAAACACTTGCCATATGCCTAAGGAGTACATCGCCCGCTGCATGTCCAAGTGTATCATTTACATGTTTAAAGTTGTCAACATCGATATATAACAGTGCAAATTGACTACCTGTTCTCTTATTTTTCTCTAATAAACGAGTTACTTTTTTTTCAAATTGAACACGATTAGGTAGCCCCGTCAACGAATCGTAATACGCTAATTCGTATAGGCGTCTTTGCATTTCCTTTTGCTCTGTAATATCTGTGCCAATCGAAATAAAGGCTACTATACTTCCATCCCTATTATATAGTGTATTGTTATCCCATTGCACATCTACATATGTACCATCTTTACAGTAGATCTGTTTTTCATAGTTTTTAAGACGTTCTCCATCCATTAGTCTTTTATAAATATCTTTTAGGTCATTTTTATTTTCTTTAGGTAATAATAAATCACACCATCTTTCCCCGATTGCTTCATGCAATGTATATCCTGTTACTTTTTGTGCATGTTCATTGAAATTAATAATGGTACCATCAATTCCCCACGTAATAATGAGAATCGCAGCACTTTTAAAAATTTCTTCTTGTAGTTCTTTCTCTTGGCGAAGTTGTTCTTGCATATGCACTTGCTCTGTAATATCGGTATGTGAACCTGCTATGCGAATTGCTCTGCCTTGATCATCCCATACCGCCTGTCCTCTACTTAATATCCACCGATAGCTACCATCTTTACACCTTAGTCGATATGTATTTTCATATATTCCTTCGCCACTAACCATATATTCTTTTATTTTTTGTACTGAACTCTCACAATCATCTGGGTGGATCAAGCTTTTCCACGCTTCAAAATTGCTTCCTATCTCTTCTTCTGTATACCCAAACGCTCTCTTCCACTTAATAGAAAAAAAGTAACTATTCTTTTGAACATCACAATCCCAAATGCCATCATTCGCTCCTGCTACTGCTAACTGATAGCGCTGCTCACTTTTTTCTAACGCATCACGATGCTTCTCAAGTTCATCAAACTGCTGTCGCAACTCTTCTTCTACGCCTACCCTTTCTGCGTGGGTCTCACTTAATTCTTCGTATGCCATATACATATTATCAATTGCACGTTTTAGGGCAAATAGTTTTCTATATATTAAGTAATATAGAATTATTCCTGTAATCACCACAAAAGCTATTCCTTTGAAGGTTTCAATCGTTCTTAATAATTGATGTTCTGTAATTATCTCTTCTAAAATGCTATCGCTTATCAGAATCCAAAGTATACCTAGTACTAAATAAATTGCTGTAATTTTAATAGAAGTTCTCTTCGGTCTTACCTGTTTCTTAGAACGGGAAAAATCATCTTTGTTCTTTTTTTCAAAAACCTTAGTTTGATTGTCTATGTGGGAAAGTTTATTATTCGTCATCATGAACTCCTTTTTTTATAGATTAAAAAATATCCGCTTCCCTCTTTGGAATCTCCTTCTATTATATCAGTGAATTTACCCCTTTAAAAGATATTTTTAACAAAAATTTGTGTGGATAAGATGTTTTTTTCTTTTCCAACTGACCAACCGTCTAACTTTCTACTTTTTACAATAATTCTTTTCTAAGTTGTGCATCTGACTTTGAAGATAAGTATCCAAGTGGCACATCAAAAACCGTTTTTGCCCCTGCTTCTCCTTCTTTATACATGCGGTTCACCGCTCTTGCATAGGCTAACAATACACTTGCGGTAAATTCAGGATTGCTATCTAACTTTAATGAAAACTCTATAATATGTCCATTATTTTTATCACCTGTTTTTCCGCTTCTAATAACAAACCCACCATGTGGCATTGCACTATGCTTTTCTTTTAAAACTTGTTCGCTAACAAAAGTTACTCTTGTCTCATAGTCAGCAAAATAATTTGGCATATTTTTAATGGTTTCTTCAATGTTTGCTTCATCTGCGCCTTCTTCTGCTACCACATAGCAATCTCGCAGATGCTTTTCTTTGGTGGTAAGGGTTGGATCCTGACCGCTTCTAACTTTTTCAATCGCAGCATCGATTGGAATGGTATACTGCACTCCCGCTTTTACACCTTCTACTCTTCTAATTGCATCAGAGTGCCCTTGACTTACGCCTCTTCCCCAAAATGTATACTCATTACCCACTGGTAGCACCGCTTCTGTTAGCATGCGATTCATTGAAAACAGTCCTGGATCCCATCCTACTGAAATCACACCAATGTTACCATTTTCTTTTGCAACCTTATCAACCGCTTCAAAGTATTCCGGAATCTTTGCATGGGTATCAAAACTATCTACCGTGTTAAACATTTTTACAAGTTCAGGTCCTTGCTCTGGTAAATCTGTAGCTGAACCTCCACATAAAATCATTACATCAATCTTGCCTTTATAGCTTTCTGCCTCAGACATATGCAGTGCTTTTACACTTGGTGTATTGTGCTTAATGTCTTTGGGGTCTCTTCTGGTAAAAATGCCTACCAATTCGGTATCAGAATTTTGCTTAATCGCAGCTTCTACACCTTTTCCTAGATTCCCATATCCTACGATTCCAATTTTAATTTTGTTTTGCACGTTGTATCCTCCTCATTATTCAATATCAACTTTTCTTTATCTTTACTATAATAACATAAAATTTGAAAAATTTCATGTCTATTTGAGAATCTTTTTCATTTTAATAATTTCACCAAAAAAACACACCGAAATTTATTAAAAGTAACCATGCTTTCAATTATTATAATTTGCACTGTAAAAATTTTATACTTTTTATTCATGCTATTTTGTTGGTGCTACGCTATCTTTAGCTTTAAAACGCTTCTTAATAACATTTCCAAAATCATCAAATAACGTATATAGTACAGGAATAAATACTAGTGTAAGCAGTGTAGAAAAACTAAGTCCGCCAATAACGGTAATTGCCATCGGCGCTTGCAGCTCTGCACCTTCACCAACACCTAACGCAAGCGGTGTCAGCCCTAACACGGTGGTAAGCGTGGTCATTAATATCGGTCTTAATCTTACAGGTCCTGCCTGAAAAATCGCTTCATTACGTTTAATTCCTCGGGCTCTAAGGTTATTAATATAATCAATTAGCACAATCGCATTGTTTACAACAATACCTGCGAGCATAATAACCCCTGTAAATGCTGGCACGCTAAAAGGTTTGCCTGCTAATACAATTGCATACGATATCCCTATAAATGCAAGTGGCACCGAAAACATGATTGTAAATGGGTGCAATAGTGACTCGAATTGCGATGCCATAATCATATATACTAAAACAACCGCTAGGAGTAGTGCTAATCCAAATGCCATAACCGCATCATTAATTTCTTCGTTTTCACCTGCTAGTATCACTTCGTATCCTTGGGGTATAGACATAATATCGAGTGTTCTTTGAATATCTACAAACACGCTACGTGCATCTCTACCGCTAATGTCTCCTGTCACTGTTACTTGTCTGACTTGGTCAGCCCTTTGAATACTTGCAGGGGCTCTTGCCATCTCTATATCTGCTATCTCAAATAATGGAACGTGCTGTCCTATCTGCGTAGGAATATCAATATATTTTAAATCGTCTAGCGCATATCTTGATTGTGGCTCATGTCTTACGCGCACATCAATTTCTTCACCTTGGATTTTATAGCGTGTAGCAATCTGTCCCATCACTGCCGACTGAATGGTATTAGCCACAGTATATGCAGATACCCCATAATGCGCAGCCTTTGTTCGATTTACTCGAACTTGTGCCTCCGGGACGGTCTCCGCAACAGAAGAAGTTACTTCTCTTGTGCCTGCTACATTTTCTACTTGTTCTACTACTTGCTCTGCTAGCATTTCAAGTACTCTAAGGTCTTCTCCTTTAATATTAACCACTATTGGTTTTGACCCTGCGCCTCCCATTGACATCATCTGTAATCTTTCTACACTAATTTTTGCACCTGCAATATTTTGAACCTTTTCACGCACTTCATCAAGTAAAATACCAATTTCTTTTTCACGCTCACTTCTAGGCCCAAAAGACGCATAAATGGTTGCCTTACTCGCATCACCATCATCACCTTCTACTGAAAAGATATAGGCAAGCTCATCAAACATTTGAATCTTTTCACCTGCCTGTCTTGCAATATCCGAAGTCTCTTCTAGCGCCATCCCCTTTGGAAGTTCAATGCTAACCGTGAACATTCCTTCATCACTGTCAGGAAAAAATTCTGCCCCAGCAAACATCACCGCTATAGCAATGCTACTTGCAAACAATAGTAGTGTAACTACAATAACCATTTTTCGATGGCTTACTGCCCATCTTAATAACCGCTTATAAATCTCCTCAACTTTTCGAAATACACGTTCAAATCCTCTATCTATTAATGCAATCGTTGTATTTTTCTTCTTCAAATCCTTTATCCGCTCAATCTTTAATATCTTAGATGCCAGCATAGGTACAAGTGTAAGGGAAATTATTAGTGATGCTAAGAGTGCAAAGGTTACGGTCAGTGCTAACTCTCTAAACATCTCAATAGCAATATTTTCTCTAATAAATGCAATCGGCAAAAACACTGCAATGGTGGTTAGCGTAGATGCTACAACCGCCATCGCCACCTCACTGCTCCCTTCTCTCGCTGCATCTACCCTGTTATATCCTTCTTCACGGTAGCGATAAATACTTTCTAACACAACAATCGAACTATCCACTAACATCCCAATTCCAAGTGCCAATCCACCAAGTGACATCATGTTAAGTGTAATACCACTAAAATAAATCAATATAAAAGTAGCAATAATGGAGATAGGTATGGCTATACCTATTATAAATGTGGTGCGAATATTTTTTAGGAAAATAAATAAGATTAAAATAGCAAGGATTCCACCTACCACGGCATTATTAGTTACACTCCCTAGTGATTGTTTAACGAAGTGGGACTGGTCAAATATCGTCGCAAAGGTCACATCTTCAAGTTCTAACTTTATTTCTGCTAATGCCGCGTTCACACTATCGGCTACCCTTACGGTATTAAATCCTGATTGTTTTCTTACTTCTACTAATACACATGGGTCTCCATTTAAAGACACTTGACTAGTAATATCTTTATAATCTTGGGTTATATTTGCAATGTTTTGTAAGCGAATAATACCTCCAGGGGTTGTAATTGGAAGGTTTCTAATTTGCTCAATATCATTAAACTCTCCTATCGTCCTTACAGTAAGGATATTTTTCCCTTCTCTTAGCTGGCCCCCTGGTAAGTTTAAATTTTCGCTTCTTAGTATCTGACTTACTTGCGAGAGAGTAATACCGTATCCTTGCATCTTATACGGGATAATATCAATTTTAATTTCTTCTTCAAGACCACCAACAATCTCTACTGCTGCTACCCCGTTAATACGTTCTAGACGATCTTTTATCTTTTCTTCTGCTAAAAGTTTGAGCACCGCAAGATCTTCTCCATAAGACATGCCAAACTGTATAATGGGCATCATACTAACATCATATTGGAAAATAATTGGCATTCTTACTTCATTCGGCCACATTCCTCCTACCATATCCACTTTTTCGCGCATTTGTAGGGCTGCATAATCCATATTTGTCCCCTGTGTAAATTGTACCATGACCGACGACTGCCCATTACCCGATGTAGAGCTCACCTGCTTAAAATTATCCACCGTACCCATCGCCTGCTCAAGCGGTCTTGTAATAAGCGTTTCAATCTCATGTGGTCCTGCACCATCATAATTAGTTATAACCACAGCCATTGGCAAAGAAATATCTGGGAAAAGATCTAAATTAATCCCTACGAAAGATACTGCACCCAATACGAGTATCATCATTACCATCATTAAAACTGTTACTGGCCTATTAATGGCAAGTTGAGAAATTTTCATTGCCTCTCACCTCCTACGAGGCGAACTCTTTCCCCATCCACAACAAAATGTTGACCTTTTATAATAATCGGCTCTCCCGCCTCTAATCCACTGGTAATTTCATAATGCATTCTATCTTTGATGCCTGTCTTAACTTCTCTTCTAACTACACGGTGATCCTCTACTAAATAGACATACCTGCCAAGGTTACTACGCATTACCGAATCTATCGGTACTAATACCGCCTTTGATTTCGATTCTATTATAAAATTAACCTCTGCAAACATCCCAGGCTTTATTTTATGCGCTGCATTATCGATGCGCACTTTTACAGAATAACCTGTACTTTGACCTGTAATGGCAGGACTTACCTCATCAATAACGCCCTCAAATGCCTGATCTCCTAATGCACTTACTGATACTAGTGCTTTTTGCCCTCGTGAAATCTGATGAATCACACCTTCTGTTACATGTGTTTGTATCACCACTGTATCCATATCGACAATAGTAAAGGCTGGTAACTGCTGTGATGCCATCTGTCCTGCTTGAATATTCTTATCAGCAATAATGCCACTTATCGGTGCTTTGACCTTCGCATCTTCGATTTGCTGCATCAGTACCCGTCTTTGCGCTTGCATGGCTTCTGTCCCTGCTTGCGCTTGACTTAATTGCACTTTAGCTGTTTGAACGGATTCTTGCGCAATACTTTGTTTTAAAAGATCATCATTTTCCTTTGCACTTTTATATTGTATCTGCGCTAGCTCGTATTGCGTTTTAATACCATCTATCATCTGCTTGGAGATTGCACCCGCTTCATATAAAATAACATTTTTCTCATAATCTTCCTTAGCATTGGTATAGCTAATCTTCGCTTGCTCAACTCCTTGCTCTGCTTGCATCATTTGCTGTTGCATACTGCTTCCTTGCGTACGAGCTAAATTAAGGTTTGCAAGTTCTTCACTTGCCCTACTTTGCTGAATTTGTGCATCAATCTGCTCAATCTGTCTGTAAAGTGCATCCGTTTCAATCGAAAATAACACTTCGTCTTTTTCAACTTGACTGCCAATATTTTTTGTAACCTCTTCTACTTTCCCTACCATTTTAGGGATCACTGCTACTTCTCGGATAGGCGCAATACTACCTGCTACTATGTAAGTGCGCGCAATGTCTCCTACACTTGCCCTCTCTACTTCAACAGGTGTTAGCTGTATAGGGCTCTGTTCTTGCTGTGCTTGCATGCATGATGTTAATAATACTCCGACTCCTACTGCCATTACGATATATCGTAAATTTTTAAAAATTCTCATTAAAAAACCTCCATATATTAACTGCTTTTTTATTATACCCGTTACATTGTTTTAATACGGGTATACTTTTAAAAAAGTCTGTAAAATATAAAGGGTGCATAAAATTTATTTGAAGAATATTCTGGAAGGAACGTTGTGGAAAGGGGTAGAGCCTATTAACGCAGCGAAGGAGAAGCAGCATCTACTGTTTGAGCGTTAGCGAGTTTGATGCAGCCCGTAGCAAGTTTATAGGCTCTTAGCCTTGTAGAAAAGTGATTGGAATAATAT
>SKGK01000011.1 GCA_007117465.1 Clostridia bacterium
CAGTGAAGAGGTTTAGTCAGCAATCTTGAAAAAAATTAAAAAGGGAGGCGTATGCATACATGCGTGCAGTTATTACAGTAATCGGAAAAGATAGTATGGGGATTATTGCAGGAGTTAGTGCAATATTAGCGAACTGCAATGTCAATATATTAGATATTACGCAAACAACTATGCAAGATATGTTTACAATGATTACACTTGTGGATATTTCAAAGATGAATGTGGAGTTTGGGGAGCTTGCAAAGCAGCTACAAGCAAAAGGACAAGAGCGAGGACTAAGCATTCAGGTGCAGCATGAGGATATTTTCAACTCTATGCATCGTATTTAATAAGTATATGACGTGTAAAGTGTGAAAACATGAAATCTAAAAGGATCAGGAGGAGACATGTTTGATAAATCCATTTGAAGTAATAGAAACGATAAAAATGATTCAAGAAGAACATTTAGATATTAGAACCATTACGATGGGAATCTCTTTAAGGGATTGCTGTCATGGAGATGGTAATGTAGCAAGACAAAAAATCTATGACAAAATTACAAGATTAGCAGAAAATCTAGTCAAAGTAGGACAAGATATTGAGACGGAATATGGTATTCCGATTATTAATAAGCGTATTTCAGTGACCCCTATTTCACTTATTGCAGAAAGCTGTGATGAAGAAAACTATGTAAAATTTGCAGAGACGCTAGATGCAGCGGCTGATACGGTAGGTGTGAATTTTATCGGTGGTTTTTCAGCATTAGTTCACAAAGGCTATACCACAGGAGACAGAAGATTAATACAATCTATCGCACAAGCGCTAAGCAGCACTCAAAAAGTATGTGGTTCTGTCAATGTAGCGACTACCAAGGCTGGCATTAACATGGATGCAGTTGCACAGATGGGACGAGTTATTAAAGATACAGCGAATCTGACTGCTTCACAAGGGGGACTAGGCTGTGCAAAGTTAGTCGTGTTTGCCAATGTACCAGAGGATAATCCATTTATGGCAGGTGCTTTCCATGGCGTGGGGGAACCAGAATGCGCTATGAATGTAGGTGTAAGTGGTCCTGGGGTAGTAAAGACTGCTCTTGAAAAAGTAAAAGGCGAAGATTTTGGTACGGTTGCAGAAACCATCAAAAAGACAGCATTTAAAATTACAAGAATGGGTCAGCTAGTAGCGCAGGAAGCGTCGAAAAGGCTTGGTGTTTCTTTTGGGATTGTTGATTTATCCTTAGCACCAACACCTGCGATTGGTGATAGCGTAGCTTATATTTTAGAAGAGATGGGACTTGAAAAGTGTGGGACACATGGGACTACGGCTGCATTAGCGCTTTTAAATGATGCAGTTAAAAAGGGAGGAACAATGGCGTCTTCTTATGTAGGTGGACTAAGCGGCGCGTTTATTCCAGTTAGTGAAGATGCTGGTATGATTGATGCGGTAGTAAAAGGTGCACTTTCTTTAGATAAATTAGAAGCGATGACATGTGTTTGTTCTGTAGGGCTTGATATGATTGTTGTACCAGGAGATGTATCCGCTGAAACCATTTCTGCAATTATTGCTGATGAGGCTGCGATTGGTGTTATTAATAACAAGACGACAGCGGTTAGAATTATTCCTGCGCCTGGCAAAGAGGTAGGAGAGGTTGTAGAATTTGGTGGGCTATTAGGGTCAGGACCTGTAATGCCAATAAATAAATTTGGTAGCGCGGCATTTATTAAACGCGGTGGCAGAATTCCTGCACCGATACACAGTTTGAGAAATTAAAGTTTTTATCATATATTGAATCGGTATTCAAAAGTAGGGGGCAGATGTTAAAAAGTCTGCCCCCTAGCAATTTTATTGTAAGTAGTGGTATAAAACCTTAAACTTTTTCAAAGAAAAAAACAAGATTTTAATATTTTCTACTCCTCATAGATCTCCATTAACATCTTTCTTATGCACAAATCTTCTATACTTATCTATGAGGTTCTTTAAAAACGTATCGTGAATTACATAGTCACTTCGGTCAACCTCTTTCATAACAACATCGGTTTTGGTATAAGTGAAAAAGGTTTTATTTTCTTTTAGTACTTGGGATGGATATACACTCATATGTCCCACGATTAGATAACTCACAGCACAAGCGATAGACCCAAAGGAACCTACCTTTACACCAAAAAGCTCCATTCCTAAAAGGATCGCTGCAAGGGGGGTGTTTGTTGTAGCTGCTAAAAAAGCAATCATGCCTATTGCTGAAAATAGTGCTATATCCTTCGACATTAGCTGCGCCCAAAAGTTTCCAGCCGTGCTGCCGATATAAAAAATGGGGGATAAGACACCTCCACTCCCTCCCGTTCCTAAAGTAACAGAAGTTGTAAGCATTTTCAGAAAAGAAGCTTCACCAGCAATGGCATTTCCTGCAAGGGCATCATCAATAACATGGGTTCCTAAACCTATATAATCTAATGAACCTGTAGCAACGACGATACCTACCAACACAAGAGCGCCCAAAATACCTTTAATATATGGAGAAATCTTAATTTTTTCTACACCGTGTTCTATGCCAGTCATCAGTGTAATGAAAATAATGGCAACTACACCGATGAAAATGCCTAAAAATAGCATATGAAATACTAATCCTATATCATTTCCAATTTCAAATTCAATATTGTATATTAAATGTGTGACCCCAAAATATCGGGTCACAAAAAAACTAAAATAAGAAGCAACCAATGACGGAAGAAACTCACGATAGGAAAAACGTCCAACGAAAATAACTTCTCCCGCACAAACAGCTCCTGCTATGGGAGTTCCAAAAACGGCAGAAAACCCTGCGCTAATGCCACATAAAACAAATCTTTTTCGATCTAACTCCTTCATTCTTGTAATTTTTGCAAATACTGATGCTACACCGGCACCAATTTGTGCACACGGACCTTGTTTGCCTGCTGATCCTCCAAGAATCAAGGTAATAAGAGTTGCTACTAATTTTACAGGTATTACTTTCGCTTCAATGAGTCCTGCTTTTTTATGGATAGCTTCAATAATTTTATCTGTCCCATGTCCTTTAGCATCGGGAGCAAATGTCCTTACAATAAAAATACTAAGCACGAAGGCCAGTGGAATAAGTAAAAAGTGATTGTTCCATGCATAAACCTTATTAACACCAAAATCTAATGTTCTTAAAAAAACCGTTGCTGCTAAACCTACCAATAATCCTGCAATAGTAGCGAGGAAAAACCATTTAAGCGTGCTCATTAACACAATAAAATTAAAAAATAATGACCTTAATAATCGATTTTGAATCATATTTTCTCTCCATTCTTACATAATCTTATACTACTTAGCAAGAAGGCAATCATATGCCTAAATAGTACCCTTTATAATATTTACATGGAAAAAATTGAAAAGTACAGTGCAAAGGCTTCCATAGCGCATAGTTTATTATACGATAAAGGCTGTGAAAATTCAATCTTTTTTTGCTTTTAAATTACCCCGTTTTTCATGAAAGACATGACGAATATTATGAATGAGATAGTAAAAAAAAGGGGGTGCAGCGAAAAAAGATAACATATTAAGGGGGACGAAGATGTGAGTAAGATGATTAACTGTACAAATTGTGGGTGTTTACATGCAAGTGCACAAAGCGTAAACAGTGCTTGTCATAAGTGTCAAGAAAGATACCATGAAATGTTTGAAATTATCAGACAATATATAAGCGAGCATCCTAATTGTACCATAATGGAGCTAGCTGCTAATACTAACGTGAGCATTAAATCCATTAGTGTATATACTGAAGATGAAAAAATATGTATACGGTAAAAGAAGGTTTAGCATTTGGAAATTAATACAAATTAATGGATATAGTTACTCATTTCATCCGATGTTTGAATCAGTTCTTTTACCAATTTTTCTGCAAGATTAGCGCTTTCAATATTTTTGTTGGTAAGACTACTTGCTTGCTCTGCATTTGCAGTGGTTTGCTGACTGACAGCAGTAAATTC
>SKGK01000211.1 GCA_007117465.1 Clostridia bacterium
AAATTCCTTTAATCCAACATCTACGCCTACTTTTTTATTTATATTAGGTAATGTAAGATTTTCTGTATCTACTAAAATTGATATAAAATATTTTCCACTTGGTACTTGTGAAATAGTACAAAATTTCATCCCCCACCTAAGAAGATGGGAGAATTCCGCACAGGTTGGTTAAAAACGCCTTTGTTCTTATGTGCTGTGGGTTGCTAAACAGTTCTTTCGGTTTGGCCTGTTCTACAATCAGTCCTTCATCCACAAATAGCACCCGACTTCCTACCTCTCTTGCAAATCCCATCTCATGGGTTACTACTACCATTGTCATACCATCTTTAGCAAGCTGTTTCATAACATCTAGCACTTCACCCACCATTTCAGGATCGAGTGCAGATGTAGGCTCATCAAATAGCATGATATCTGGTGACATTGCAAGCGCTCTTGCAATCGCAATACGCTGTTTTTGTCCACCCGAGAGTTGATTTGGATAACTCTGTGCTTTTTCTACTAATCCTACTTGCTTTAATAAGCGCATAGCAACCTCTCGGACTTGCTCCTCAGACATATTTTTCAACTTGCTCATTACGATACTCAAAAGGTGGAAATTCCGCATTAGTACCCATAATCACAACATCATTATCTTGTATTCTCTTCATGGTGTCAATTTTATTACATGCTGTAAAAGAAACTACTACCATCATAATCACGCACATTACTACTAACATTTTAACAAAAAATTTCTTATTCATTTGCATACGCCCGCTGTTTTCAATAATTTTTTATTTTACTCCTTGTGTAATTATATATGATAATGAAATATATTTCAATATCTTTATGCTGACTTTTTTTGAAAAACATATTATTATCAGTTTTAATAAAGTTATCCACATTATCCAATGCTGTTATCCACCAAACAATTGTTTTGTGGATATAATTTCTGTGGATAATGTGGATAAATTTGTGCATAACTTTATTTAGTCACTCTTTTAAGATGTGGACAACCTCTTGATAACTAGTTACCCCTCCTGTGTTATGTTACTTCCCACAATATGGATGCTATTAGGCCTAAAGGCCGTGAAAAGATGCAAACAAAAAAAACACCTTAGAATACTAAGGTGTTCAAAAATCAAGCTGTTTCCCGTATGTAGTATCTTTAGATCGCCCAATTATTTCTCTCGTTATTAATCCTCGAAATGTGGGAATTATGCGCGATTAGCAAAACAATCACTACAATAAATGGGTCTGTCATCGGTTGGCTGGAATGGTACTTTTGCTTCTTGTCCACATTCTGCACATACACCGCTATGCATTTCTCTTGGTCTCCTTGCTGATTTTTTTCTTGAATCTCGGCAATCTTTACAGCGACCTGGCTCATTCTCAAAGCCTTTTTCTGCATAAAATTCCTGCTCTCCCGTTGTAAACACAAATTCTTGTTCGCACCCTTTGCACACTAATGTTTTGTCTTGATACATAAAAATCCCCCCACTTTGATAAATGTCTATTTATTTGCCCTGGTTGGAATTGAACCAACACCTCTGCTATCGCAGCGCTCTTACACATGAGCTACACAGGCATATAACCGCTTGTTAAAATGTCTATTCCTTTTGCTTTACTTCTTCTAGGTATTTTTCTAGCTTTCTTTTAACCCTTTGTAGTGCATTATCAATAGATTTTACATGTCTATCTAAATCCACCGCAATCTCTTGATATGATTTTCCTTCTAGATAAGAAGAAAGAACTTCCCATTCTAGTTGACTTAAAATTTCCTCCATCTTTGTTTCAATACCAGTAAATTCTTCTCTATTTATAATCATCTCTTCTGGATCGTAATTTTTTTCTTCAGAAATAACATCTAAAAGTGTCCGATCAGATTCTTCATCAAATATAGGCCTATTCAAAGAGACATATGAATTGAGTGGAATATGTTTCTGACGCGTAGCCGTTTTAATAGCAGTAATAATTTGTCTTGTAATACAAAGCTCTGCAAAAGCACGAAAAGAAGACAACTTGTCCTCTCTAAAGTCACGAATTGCTTTATAAAGACCAATCATCCCTTCTTGCACAATATCTTCTCTATCTGCACCAATTAAAAAATACGTCCTCGCTTTTGCACGCACAAAATTTTTATATTTATTAATAATATACTCAAGGGCAGTTACATCGCCTTTTCTAGCATCCTCAACAATTTGTTCATCTAGCATTTCACTATAATGACCTGTATCACGTACCTTTATATTCGGATTCACACCAACGCCCCCTAGTAATAATTCGGTAATTTAAAAAATTACATAATACCATTATAGTGTATATATATATATCATGTCAAGTCAAAACTTCTGCTTGAGTAGTTTTTCCAATGCTTTTAAAGTATCTTCTTCCAATCTTGAACCAATTGGATAGTTTTCTATTATTCTTTTGGGGTCTTAATGTCTCTTGCCTGATATCTTGTTCAATAATAGGCGTTGTCTGTTTTTCAGAAACAAAACCAATTTCTATGAGACACTTTATGCGTTTTTATGAATTTTTTTATCTTTTTGGCGCACAACCTCGTACATCATGACAGCAGCTGCAACTGAAGCATTTAATGATTCAATCTCACCTTTCATCGGAATGCGTACTAAAAAGTCACACTTTTCTTTTGTCAGGCGACTCATTCCTTTTCCTTCGCTTCCAATTACTAATCCTATCGCACCTGTTAAATTGGCTTCATATATTTCTTGATTTGCATGTGCATCTGCACCTACTATCCATATCCCTTGCCCTTTTAGCGTATCGATAGTCTGTGCAATATTTGTAACCTTTGCTACTGGCACATACTCAATCGCACCTGCCGATGCTTTGGATACCACTGCTGTTAAACCTACCGCACGCCTTTTAGGAATAATGACACCATGTGCACCTACCGCGTTTGCCGTTCTTAAAATAGAGCCTAAGTTATGAGGGTCAGTAATTTCATTTGCTAGTATGACAAAAGGCGGCTCTCCCTTTTGCACTGCTTTGTCTAAAACATCTTGCACCTCTACATACTCATGCATAGCTGCAAAAGCAATAACTCCCTGATGATTTTGCGTGGTGCTTATCATATCTAATTTTTGTTTGGCGACTTCTTGTACAACGATTTTGTGTGATTTGGCAAGCGATATAATCGGTACAATCGAGCCTTGCCTCTCCCCTTGTTGAACAAGAATTTTATCAATTTGCCTACCCGATTTGAGTGCTTCCATCACGGGATTACGACCTTCTATTTTATCATTTTGCGCATCATCATATACATCCTCTGATGCTCTCGCTAATTCTTTTCTTTCATACTGCTTATGGTTCTTTCTTTTATCTTGTGTTTTTCCCATGTTTATTCCCCTATTCTTTCATGACACGAATCACATTATAAATTGTGCTCACACAAGGCATATTATTAATATCATTTAACACCTGCTGTAACTCTTTTTCCTGCTTCTCTGGTGTTATAAACGCAACTTCATCTTGCACACTCTCATCTTCAATACTAATAAAACTACAGCCTTTAAAGTTTTTATTCACTTGTTCAAATACTGCGCCTTTATCTTCTGTCTTAACACGTACAAAATAAGCTGTATTAGTCTGTGCAATATCTACTAGCACTTCTTCTTCACTGACATCCCACATTACACGATTATTTCTGTCAATGTTTCGTACAATATCAATGATATCTGCGACTACTGCGCTTGCTGTAGGCATTTTTCCAGCGCCTTGTCCGTAAAACATCACATCTCCAATCGCATTCCCTTTAACTAAAATGGCGTTAAATACATTCTCCACACCTGCAAGTGGATGTTCTCTTGGAATAATAACAGGGCTTACTCTTGCAAATACTTTTTCGCCCACTTTTTTGCCAATGCCTAAGAGCTTAATAACGCTCCCTATCTCTTCTGCGTAAGCAACATCTTGCAGTGTAATTTTGGTAATGCCTTCGGTGTGTATCTTTTCTGCATCTACCTGAAATCCAAAGGATAATGAAGATAAAATAGCAATTTTACGACATGCATCATGTCCTTCTACATCTGCTTCTGGATTGCGTTCTGCATATCCCTTTTCCTGCGCATCTTTTAATGCATCTTCAAAGCGCTGTCCATGTTTGATCATTTGCGTAAGAATATAATTGGTAGTACCATTTAAAATGCCATATATCTCTGATATTTCATTTGCAGCTAGACACTGATTAAGTGGTCTTATGATCGGAATACCGCCACCTACACTTGCTTCAAAAAGATAGTTTACATTTTTTCCCTGAGCAATTGCCAATAATTCTGCGCCATGTGTTGCCACTAATTCTTTGTTAGATGTCACCACATGTTTACCTGATAACAAGGCTCTTTTGGTATAAGTATAAGCATATTCCTTACCACCCATTACTTCTACAACTATACTTACCTCTTTATCTTCTAATATATCGTCAATATTTTTTGTCAGCAAATGTTTATACGGACTATCTTCAAAATCTCGGATATCTAAGATGTATTTTACCACTATCTCTTCATTCACTCTTCTCCTTATACTCTTCTCATTTTGTTCAATGACATCTACTACACCAGAGCCTACTGTTCCAAATCCCAATACTGCAATGTTTACCATAAAAAACTCCCCCTTATTCACTTGCTAATATTTCAATTTTTTGAATACCGGATATACGTTGTAATTTTTCAATTAAAAGCTGACCCGTTCCTTCCATCTCTCCTGTTCTTATAGAAATGGTAATGTTGGCTACCCCATTAATTGGGATATTCTGATTAATGGTCAAAATGTTTGCTTTATACCGTGCAATTACATTTAAAATCTCTGATAAAATACCCGGTATATCTTCTAGCACAAAAAACAGTGTTATCATTTTGCCTTTTGCCATTTTAAAAAACGGAAATACATATTCTTTATACTTATAATATGCACTTCGACTTAATCCTATCCGATCTACCGCTTCATGTACTGTTTTTACTTTACCTGTTTCTAATAATGCTTTGACTTGCACTACTTTTACGAATACTTCTGGCAGTACACTCGAATGTATTAAATAATATGTAGGCTGCTGACGCATGTTACACCTCCGCACTGTCCATGTATCATAAACATTTGTCTTTAGTATACGATATTAACATACTCAAGACAAGGATTCAATATGCATTATTGCATTTTAACACTGAATATCACTGTATATCTCTTAAATACACCTATTTATTTAAAAATACATGTTATATAACAAATTTTTTTTTAACCTTTTGCGCTTTTCCTATTGTTTCTAATTGGTCATTGATGTATAATGTTATGAGTATGTAAAAATAATATTCTAAAATGAAAATTTATTTAAACCTTCCTTTCATTTTTACGTATTATTATACTAGAGTAAATTCGAAAAATTAAATGACTACAATTTTGATATCACAGAATATGATATAAACTACAAGATTAGGATTATATCTATTGCAAAAAGATAGCTTCGTTTTTTCGAATATACTAACTAATAAATGTTGAGGTGATTGCAATGATTGATTCTAGCAAATACAGCTTAGCTGATTTCTATGACATACCTGATATGGATATGATGGAGCGTGCTGAAATGTTTTATGAATATTTTGAGGATATTTACAACAAACATCACTGTCATTTTCGTAGGGTATCGTTAAATGGTTCTAGCCCTGTTATGCAAGTATTAGATCCTTATTCGGGTCAAACGCGAGAAATGATATACCTAGCATCAAATGACTACTTAAATTTAACCCGCCACCCCAAAACGATTGAGGCAGGCAAGAAGGCTTTAGAAAAATATGGGGTAGGTGCGGGCAGCGTTCCTTTGTTAGGCGGCACATTAGATTTGCATGTTGCACTTGAGAAAAAGGTAGCTGCCTTTAAAGGATGTGAATCGGCAATTGTATATACTAGCGGTTTTGGTTCTAATGCTGGCTCTATTGCTGCGCTGCTTCGTCAAAATGATGTAGCTATTTTGGACATACTAGATCATGCCAGTATTATTGACGGTTGTAAAGAAACATCTGTTGAGTACTTTAGACACAATAATATGCGCTCATTAGAAAAAGTTTTACAAAAGTGTAAGGATAAATACAGAACTAAATTAGTGATTGTAGATGGTGTGTATTCTATGGATGGAGATATTTCTAAATTAGATGAAATCGTTGCACTAGCTCATCACTACGGTGCCTACGTCATGGTGGATGAAGCGCATGCCACAGGTGTCATTGGCGAAAATGGTAGAGGTACACCAGAGCATTTTAACTTAGAAGGAAAAGTAGATATTGTCGCCGGTACATTTAGCAAAGCACTTGGCGTTGTAGGCGGTTTTGTAGCAGGCAAAAAAGAGATTATTGAGTATCTTCATTACTATGCCCGCTCTTACATGTTCTCTACCGCACAAACACCGCAAGCTGCAGCCTCCTTAATTGCAGGCATGGAAGTCATTGAAACGGAGCCTCACCTGCGTAGTAAACTCTGGGATAATATACACTACTTTAAAAAGCATTTATTAGCGTTAGGTTTTAATATTGGCAATAGCGAAACGGCTATTTTTCCAATTATTATAGGAGATGATTTTAAAGTGCGTGAGATGTGTCGCGAACTACATGAAGCTAATATTTATGTAAACGCCGTGCAATATCCTGCAGTTTCTAGAAAACTCTCACGTATTCGCATGAGTCTAATGTATAACCATACACGTGAGCAATTAGATAGCGTATTAGAATTACTTGAACACCTAAGTAAAAAGTATGATATTCAGTGTGCTAAAAACAAGAACACTGCTGGAATAGCTTAGTTTAATAAGGGCCAGTTAAAACTGCCCCTTATTATGTGAAAAATATGAATAAGCGTAAAATATATATACAAAATAGAAAGGAAGAGTAAGACATGAAGTATGTTGTTATATTAGGTGATGGTATGGCAGATATGCCTGTTAAACAGCTTAATAACAAGACACCTTTGCAATGTGCCAATATCCCTACAATAAATGATTTAGCAACAAAAAGCGAATTAGGACAAGTTAAAACTGTCCCCGATGGCATTGCTCCTGGCAGTGATGTTGCTAACCTTTCTGTGCTGGGCTACAATCCTTTTAAATACTACACAGGACGTTCTCCCCTCGAAGCAGTTAGTATGGGCATTGGTTTATTGGATACGGATATTACTTTTCGTTGCAATCTTGTTACCCTTTCAGAAGATGAACCCTATATTGAAAAAATAATGCTTGATCATAGTGCAGATGAAATTACTACTGAGGAGGCTACTCAATTAATACAGACTGTAAATACTAAGATGCGTACATCTGCTATTTCTTTTTATCCTGGCATTAGTTATCGTCATTTAATGGTATGGCAAAATGGACCTTCTGAGTTTACACTTACCCCTCCCCACGATATCTTAGAACAAAAAATTATATCCCATATGCCACAAGGTCCTAATCATCTTGTAATTTTAGATATGATGCAAACAAGCTTTGAACTTTTAAAAAATCATCCTATAAATATTGCACGCATGAAGCGAGGCCTTCGTCCTGCTAATGCAATTTGGATTTGGGGTGAAGGCAAAAAACCACAGCTTGGAAACTTTACAGAAAAGTTCGGTGTAAAAGGTGCTGTTATCTCTGCTGTTGACTTAATTAAAGGCATCGGCATTAATGCAGGACTCACATCTATCGATGTAGAAGGTGCCACGGGTAACATTAACACTAATTTTGTAGGAAAAGCAGAGGCTGCTATTGAGGCGCTAGAAAGCGGACATGACTTTGTGTATGTACACATAGAAGCGCCCGATGAATGTGGGCATCGGCAAGAAATTGAAAATAAAGTGAAATCGATTGAACTCATTGACAAAAACGTCGTAAAAGTGATTAAAGATAAATTAGACGCTAAGGGAATGCCTTATAAAATGATGATACTTCCCGATCATCCCACTCCTTTAGCACTTAGAACCCATACCTCAGATCCTGTACCTTTTCTTATTTATCAAAGTGATAAACCCAAAGATCTTCCTCACCAAAAATACGATGAGTTTTCATCAAAAAAGACAGGATTATATGTTGATGAAGGTTATAAATTAATGAAGTATTTTATTCAGTAAGTTAAAACTCTGGCGGGAATAAGGCTTATCCTTTTTCCGCCGTTACTACCCGCCCTATCCCTGCTAAATCTTTATGCACGGTAACATTATGATACGCGCCGCTTTGCTCAATGATATCTTTGACAAGTATACTTTGGTCGTGTCCTACCTCTAGCGCTAATAGCCCTGCAGGCTTTAATTGTTTGATTGCTCTCTTTATAAGGATTGGATAAAATAGCAAACCATCACTGCCACCATCTAGTGCATGATAAGGCTCATATGTTTTGACTTCTGTTTGGAGCGTTTTTATAGTCCTTGCTGGAATATATGGTGGATTAGAAACTACTATATCAACATTTGTCGGTAGCATCTGATTTGCCTTTGGTTGCAAAATATCTTGCTTCACAAATCTTATCTTTTGCTGTACATTATTTTTTGTTGCATTTTTTTGCGCTACCGCTAATGCATCAGAAGATATATCTACACCCCATACGGTAATGCAATTTAAATAATAAGCAAGACTTACTGCAATACACCCCGATCCAGTTCCAATATCGATTGCTGTTAACTGGTTATCGTACGCTTCCTGCTTATATTTTTCAATCACATACTCTACTAATATCTCTGTATCTGCTCTTGGGATAAGTACATCCTTTGTAACATAAAAAGGTAGCGACATAAATTCTTGTTTTCCTATAATATATTGTACAGGCATACCTTTTATCCTCTGCTTAATCACCTGCTTATATTCAACAACTATTTGTGTATCTATCTTTTTATCTGCATACGTAATCAGATATAAACGATCACAATTCAAAATATGACATAACAAGAGTTGAGCGTCAAGAACACTGTTCTCGACGCTATTATTTTTTAATTCATTTATCCCTTGCCTTAATAACAACTCGATGGTGCTCTCCATTACCATTTATCTTCCTCTCTATTTTCTGGCATAACATGTTTTAATGCTTCTATTGCTACCTCAATTTGATTATCATCGGGTTCTCGCGTTGTGAGGCGCTGCAAATACATGCCAGGTATGCTAATGATTTTTGCAAACACACTGCGACTTCTGCCCGAAAATTTAATTACTTCATAAGACAGACCTGCTACTAATGGTAGTAACAAAAGCCTCAAGCCTAATCTTGTCCATATATTATCCCAAGAAATAAAAGAAAATAATATAATACTAACCACCATCACAATAAGCAAAAAGCTTGTGCCGCATCTAGGATGTAAGCGGGCGTATTTTTTTACATTCTCTACCGTCAATTCTTCTCCACTTTCATAACAAAAGATGCTTTTATGTTCTGCACCATGATATTCAAATACTCTTTGGATATCTTTCATGCGAGATATCAGTACAATATACAGTACAAAAATACTAATACGTAGTATTCCTTCTATAATCGTTGCTAATATGCCATGCGCTATAAAGCGATTGACAAATCCCGCCAACACTGCTGGAAGCATAATAAACAAACCAACACCAAAGGCTACAGCAATAATAACCGAAAAATAAATAAGTGCTTCTTGTATCTTATCTCCAAAAATTTTATCAAGTAGACGTTCAAATTTTGAAGGTATTTCTTCTTCTGCTTCTAGATCAAAAAATTTAGCAGAAAACATAAGAGATTTCACCCCTACTATCATCGATTCAAAAAAAGCAATAATTCCTCTTAATACTGGTATTTTTAAAATTTTATACCGCTTGGTTAAAGACTGTACAGGCTTTTTATCTATTTCTATTTCCCCACTAGGGGTACGCACCGCAATGGCAATTTTTTTTGGCCCTCGCATCATTACACCTTCAATGACCGCCTGCCCCCCTATACTCGTAGGGCATGTTTTTTTATTTTCACGCATGATTATTTTCCCCTCTCTTATTAGCGCCTATAAAGACAGATTTTTTGTCTCCCCTTCTCCTATTATACGGTATTATTGCAAAGAGTACAATAAAAAAATCAGTAAAATATCTCCAAATGGAAACATTTTACTGATATTGCTTTTGTATAGTAACTATACGCCTCTTTACTGTGCTGCATCTTCTTTCAGTCCAAATTTCTTTCTAAATTTCTCTACACGTCCACCAGTATCAACAAATTTTTGCTTTCCTGTAAAGAAAGGATGACACTGCGAGCAGATTTCTACATGTAAACCCTCTTTTGTAGAACCTGTTTCAAAAGCAGAACCACATGCACATTTAATAACTGTTTTTTCATGATATTCAGGATGTATACCTTGTTTCATCACTTTCACCTCTTTCCCAATACATACATATTAGATTGTTAAATATATTTTCTATTTAAATGTTATAACAACGGAAGTAATTGCTTAGCAACTGCAATACACCGTATATTTTTTGCAACAAATAATATTGTACCATAAAATTTTAGTTTTTGCAACTTATATTTTTTTAATTTCGTTCAAATGCTCTAATAATACCATTTACAAATTCATCGTTAGATTTAGTTGCCATCAAACGATTAATAAGGGTCTCTGCAACATCTGCATTTCCTTGATTGGTCATTGCTTTTCGAATGGTCCAAATTGCTTCTAAATCTTTTTGTGACAATAAGAGTTCTTCACGACGCGTACCCGATTTATTCATATCAATAGCAGGGAAAATACGTTTTTCAGAAAGGCGTCTGTCAAGATGTAATTCCATATTACCCGTTCCTTTAAACTCTTCGAAAATAACATCGTCCATTCTACTACCTGTTTCAATAAGCGCCGTAGCTAAAATCGTTAAGCTGCCACCATATTCAATATTTCTAGCCGCACCAAAGAACTTTTTAGGTCTATGCAGTGCCCCTGGGTCTAATCCACCCGATAGTGTTCTACCCGTAGGCGGAATGGTCAAATTATACGCTCTTGCAAGCCTTGTAATACTATCCAATAAAATAACAACGTTTTTTTGTTGCTCTACTAAGCGCTGCGCTCTTTCTAAGACCATTTCAGCTACTTTAATATGGTGTTCAGGCAATTCGTCAAAAGTAGAATATACAACTTCACCATTAATAGAACGTTGCATGTCTGTTACTTCTTCAGGACGTTCATCAATAAGTAATACAATAAGTTCTATATCTGGATAATTAACAGAAATACTGTTTGCAATTTTTTTAAGTAGAATCGTTTTCCCAGCCTTTGGAGGTGCTACGATAATCCCTCGCTGCCCTTTTCCGATAGGAGCAAGTAAGTCTATAAGCCTTACTGATAACTCACGTGGATTTGTTTCAAGTTTTATTTTTTCTTCTGGGAAAATAGGCGTAAGTGTATCAAAAGACGCTCTTTTAGAGGCTTTATCTGGTGTATCACCATTAACTGTTTGCACATATAAAAGGGCTTGAAACTTCTCATTTTCTTTCGAAATACGTCCTTTACCTATTATTTTATCTCCCGTTTTTAGATTAAACCTACGAATTTGAGAAGGAGATACATAGATATCCTTAGGGCCTGATAAATAATTGTTGCTTCTTAAAAATCCGTATCCATCTGGTAGCACTTCTAGTATTCCGCCTACAGGATCATCACTTTCAATTTTTTCAAAAGCTGATGGATAACCATTTGACTGCCTTTGCTGCCTTTTATCATATTTCTCTTCCTGCTTTTCTTCTTGTTTGTCAGCCCGATTTTCTAGCTTGCTATCTGCTTTGCTTATTGATGTTTCTTCTGTAGATTTATCGTTATCTTCATCTTGTTTTTCAGATATGCGCTTTCCCTTACTTGCTACGGATAGTTTTTCTTCCTCCACTTTCTTATCTACTGAAGTCTCTGTCTTCTGTGGGCTTTGCTCTTTTTCCGACTCTTCTTTTGGTTCCTTTTTTTCTTGTTCTTTTTGAGTCGAATTTATGTCAACTTTACCTTCTGATGTTTCTACTTTATTCTTTCTAGGTCTTCCTCTTTTTTTCTTTTGAGGTTTTCCCTCTTCTTTTTCATCCTCTTTTTCTGTGCCTTTATTTTTGGCTTTTTTCTGTTGATGTTGTTCTAATTCCACCGTTGGGTCAATAAAGGGATCCTCTTTGTGCTGATTTTCCAACTTATCAGCATGCGATAAAATAACCTCAATTAATTCTTCTTTCTTTAACGTAGAAATGCGCTTAAGATTCATCATTTTAGCAATATAACGCAAATCTTGTAGCTTCTTTTTCTTCAATGCGTATCTATCCATACTTCACCACCTTAACTCTTATTTAATTTATATTTTTTTTCGTCTTCATTCTTTATTAAGGAAATATTGAGCAAGAAAAAATAAACAAAGCTTTCTAGACTTGAAATTGCATCGTCTTTGAGAAGGCCTAACAGGTATAATATCAACTTTATGCAGATTATATCACTAATTTTTTAACCTGTCAAATTTTTGCCCTATAATTATATGTTATCCATATTTTTAAAGTCTATTCATTAAAAAAAGTGCATTTTAGAATTTAAATTAACAGAAAATTTTTATACGTTTCTAGCTCATAAAAAATTCAGATAAAGCAATAAGCTTTATCTGAATGCAGTTTTTACTCTTCAATAAGTTCATTAATCGGTGCGCCAGGGGGTACAATTGGAAACACCTTTTCATCTCGATCTATTTCACAATTAATTACAACAGGAACGTCACTTGCTAGCGCCTTTGCAATTGCCGTTTGCAACTGATCTTTTTGGGTTACATTAAATCCTTTTGCACCATAAGCTTCGGCTAATTTTACAAAATCCGTACTACGCTCGATTGTAGTAGAAGAAAATCGGCTATCATAGAACAAATCCTGCCACTGCCGAACCATTCCTAGTACATGGTTATTCAAAATAACAATAATAATCGGAAGTTTATATTCTACTGCGGTTGCCAGTTCATTACAGTTCATTCTAAAGCTGCCATCCCCTGCAATGTTAAATACTTTTTTATCAGGTTTGCCAATTTGTGCGCCAATACTAGCACCTAAACCGTATCCCATCGTACCTAAACCCCCTGAAGATATATATGTTCTAGGATATCCATATTTATAATACTGTGCTGCCCACAATTGGTTTTGACCTACCTCCGTTGTAATTACGGCCTCTCCATTTGTCATTTCATAGATTGTTTCCATGATATGTTGTGGACGCAACACATTGTCTTGCTTATATTTTAGTGGATAGTCTGCTTTCCACTGCTTAATTTTTTGTATCCATTCACTACGCTGCTGCTGCTCTGCTTGCTTGCATAAATAAGATAAAATTTTCTTAACGTTTCCTACTAGTGGAAAATGCACGTGAATATTTTTACCAATCTCTGCAGGATCAATATCGATGTGTATAATCCTAGCGTTTGGTGCAAAACGCTTTACATTACTCATTACCCTATCACTAAATCTTGCTCCGATTGCAATAAACAAATCACACTGCGAAACAGCCAAATTAGAGGTCTTTGCACCATGCATTCCTACAAGCCCTGTAAACAGAGGATGTGTCCCTGGAAAAACACCTAGACCCATCAACGTAGTCGTAACAGGAATACTGCTTCGCTCAGCTAATTTAACAAGCTCTTCACACGCCCCTGCAATGCCTATTCCCCCTCCTGCAAGGATAATCGGGGTCTGTGCGCCATCAATTACTTTTAAAACTTCATCTAGCTCGTGTTTGTCTACACCTAATGGCACTTCCTGGATTGGACTTGCCTGCTCAAAGGTATATTCCGTAACAGCAGCCGTTACATCTTTACAGATATCTACGAGTACAGGTCCTGGTCTGCCTTCTTGTGCAATACGAAAGGCTTCACGTATAATATGTGCAAAATCATTAACATCTTTTACAATATAGTTATGTTTGGTAATAGGCATCGTGATGCCTGTTATATCTACTTCTTGAAAAGAATCCTTTCCGAGTAAAGCAGTGGGTACTTGCCCTGTAAATGCTACCATTGGTACCGAATCCATATATGCTGTTGCGATACCTGTTACAAGATTGGTAGCCCCAGGTCCTGATGTTGCTAAACATACACCTACCTTGCCTGTTGCCCTAGCATATCCGTCTGCGGCATGTGATGCTCCCTGCTCATGCGATGTTAAAATATGTGTGATTTCTTCTCGGTGCTTACTCAGTGCATCATATATATTCAGTACTGCACCACCTGGATATCCAAAAATGGTATCAACACCTTGCTCTTTTAAACATTGTACAAAAATCTCTGATCCTGTTAATTTCAACTGTTGTTCCCCCTATCATTTTTCATTCAACACCGCTCCTGTCGAAGCAGATGTTACTAACTTTGCATACCTTGCTAAATAGCCTTTTTGTATTTTAGGCTGCGGTGGTTTCCAATGCGTTAGGCGCTTTGCAATCATTTCTTTAGAAAGTTTTACATCTAATTTACCTTGTGTTATATCAATACAAAGGATATCTCCTTCTTCTAATATAGCAATTGGTCCCCCTTCCATTGCTTCAGGTGAAACATGCCCAATGGCGGCACCTCTTGTAGCACCTGAAAAACGTCCATCTGTAATGAGCGCTACATCTTTATCTAATCCCATACCACAAATAGCGGATGTAGGTGATAGCATCTCTCGCATACCTGGTCCGCCTTTAGGTCCCTCATACCGAATAACCACCACATCTCCTTTGTGGATGTTGCCTGATATAATTGCTTCAATAGCCTTTTCTTCTGATTCAAAAATTCTTACTGGACCTTCATGTTGTAACATATCTTTTGCTACCGCTGAGCGCTTGACTACTGCACCATCTGGCGCAATATTCCCTCTTAAAACGGCAATGCCTCCTGTATGACTATATGGATTGTCAATCGGACGAATAATATCGTGATTCTTTACCATAACAGTACTGATATTTTCACCCACTGTTTTGCCAGTTACAGTTTCCAAATCTAAATGTAGTAAATCTTGTTTACTAAGTTCATTCATCACGGCTTGTACGCCACCTGCCATATATAAATCTTGAATGTGGTGCGGTCCTGCAGGTGCAAGTTTGCATAGGTTAGGCGTTTTGCTACTAATGGTATTGGCAATGTCTAAATCAATTTTAACACCTGCTTCATGTGCAATCGCTGGAAGATGAAGCATAGAATTAGTAGAACAACCAAGTGCCATATCTACCGTAAGTGCATTTTCAAATGTCTTATCATTTAAAATATCACTTGGCTTTATATCCTTCTCTAATAGATCCATGATTTTCATACCTGCCGTCTTAGCGAGTCTAATCCTTTCAGCATAAACAGCTGGAATCGTACCGTTACCTGGAAGCGCTAATCCTAATACCTCACTTAAACAGTTCATGGAATTAGCAGTAAACATCCCTGAACATGATCCGCATCCTGGACACGCTTGATTTTCAACCTCAAGTAGCTGATCCTCTGTTATCTTACCTACCTGCACCTCTCCTACTGCTTCAAATACACTATTTAAATCTAAATCACGCCCATTATGATTAAGTGATAACATGGGTCCTCCACTTATAACAATCGCTGGAATGTTTATCCTAGCTGCTGCCATAAGCATGCCCGGTACAATCTTGTCACAATTAGGAATTAGTACAAGGGCATCTAAGCCATGTGCAAGTGTCATCGCTTCAATAGAATCTGCAATGAGTTCACGAGATGCTAATGAATATTTCATTCCTACATGTCCCATTGCAATCCCATCACATACCCCTATAGCTGGAAATTCAAGCGGTGTTCCGCCTGCCATACGCACACCAGATTTTACTGCCTCCGCAATAGTATCAAGATGAATATGTCCTGGTACGACTTCATTTTTAGCATTAACCACACCTATAAGGGGTCTTGCAATTTCTTTCTCCGTTAGCCCCATTGCCTTAAACAATGAGCGATGTGGTGCTTTCTCTATCCCTTTTTTCACACGATCACTTCTCATCTTTGTTCAACTCCTTTATTATAGAAAACCACTTCATCAAAAGTTCTTTTGGGAACATGTAATATGCCCTGATTGTCTTTATAGTATTTTATATTCTCGTTTCTTTCTTCCATGACAGGCTGCTCTTTTGGATATCCTAGTGCTACCATTGATTCTACATGATACTGATTGGGAATATTTAATATTTCTTTTATCTTATTTCTATCAATTGCCCCGAGCCAACAAGTCCCAATTTCTTCTTGCATGGCTGCTAATATCAAATTTTCAATTGCTGCTCCTGCATCAATCTCCCAGCCTGCCTTTTTAATGTTCAAGTCATTTAGTATAACAATATACGCTACAGGTCTTTCCTCCGCTTCAGGTGTAGCATGCGGATACAAATATCCTGCCCACTTTGTTGTTTCAAAAATAGCTGGGAGTAATGTCTGCTCGTCTATAATGATATATTTAAGGGGTTGTAAATTTGCTCCCTGTGGTGCAACGCGCGCTGCATTGACTAATTTTTTCAGGATATCCCTATCAATGGTTTGCTGTGTAAATTTGCGAATCGTTCTTCTTTTTAAAATAGCTTCATACACATTCATACAACCTCTTCCTTTCTTTCGGCTAATAAATAATGCATAACCGAACCTAAGTTGGTTCGGCTATGTATATTTTGATTGCTCACTATTTTTTCCCTTATAGATAGTATCATTTTGATATTTTATACGTACTTCTATTTTACTGATTTTACATGGATATGTCCAGCATCTTGTTAAAATTCATATAAAAAAGCAATTTCAGCTACTCATATAAAGCAAAAAACATTCATATTTGCCTCTTCACTTACAAAAACAATTCTAGTAAGATATTGCGATGATAAAAAATATTTGCACTTGCAGCTTCTTTTACATATATGATAAAGGGTTCAAACGCTTGCATAGGGGAAATTAGAGTTATAATCGAAAACACTATATAAATGAAC
This sequence comes from Clostridia bacterium, assembly GCA_007117465.1. Taxonomy (GTDB): domain Bacteria; phylum Bacillota; class Clostridia; order SK-Y3; family SK-Y3; genus SKGK01. Next base: position 16,882 of record SKGK01000211.1, read on the forward strand.
AGCAAGCCGTTTACAAATCCAAATGCCCCACCAGCTAACTTGTTAATTTGTTGAAGAATGGGAAGTTTCATAAATTGGTCTAACGCTATTGCAACAAGCCAAAGTAATAGCTTTAAAATAAAAAAAAGTATTATAATGCTTAAAATATTGATAATCAGCACCGCAACGTTCCCGCTTAGCTGCGCTATTATGCCCTCTATATCTAATAATGATTGCATATCTACCGCAGTAGGTATTGCTAATGTGTCCTTTAAATTATTTGGAAGTGGCAATACGGATAGCAACCCTTCCATTTGCTCTTGCAAAAAACCCGCAGTGTTTTCTGTCTCAGGCTGTATGGTCTCATAAGCTGTAGCTGTTTGCATTTGCTGATTAGCTAATACAGGGACATATTCATTCATCAAATCGGCTATGTTATTTTCAATATTGTGGTATAATGGGGTTTTGATAATTAAACCTGAGAGTACAGGATAAAATAACGCTGCCCCTAATGCTGCTACAAAAAACGACACAACACTAAATAATGACATAACAAATCCTTTTATGGTTCCTCTAATTGTACAAAATGCTAACATACCTAACACAACCAAGTCTATCATATTCATAAATCCGCTCCCCTTTCTTTGATGCATTTATATAAGTAGTAAAATTTCCGCTTATTTATGTTTTATATTACTATCTTATTGATATAATCTCCATGTCGGCACCTGATATCAGAATGATGTGTCTTTTATTTGCAAATAACTTTATCAGCTTAATATCTTTGGTAACGGTATGCTTTGCTATCTTTTCCCCTCTTGGTGTGATAATATAAATATCTCTTTTCACATTAAAGACCACTACATTATCTTTGATATCTAAACTTTCTACATTGCCATCTATTTCAAAACTGCCTCTTTCTCTACCTGCAATATCATATATTACAATCTTATTTGACGTTTTAAATAACCCACCACTCTTCTTATCTTGTAGTGCTATTACGATATCATTATTGTCACTTACTGCATAAGACTGCAAAATCATTCCTTCATATCCTTGTTGCCAGTTTGTAGATCCATCTGCCAATGTAAAGGAACGCATTTGATTATCTGCTACTGCTATAACTGTTTGCTCTCCTCTAATATAAATATTAGAAACAATCATATCTTCCAGCTCTTTTGCCGCGTACGGTACTTCCTCGTGCAGGTTAAAAAACATTACCCCTGCCGACAAGTGACCTTTACTCGTATCTAATACGCTAGCCACCATTTTTTTACCATCTAATGAAACGTCCACATCAATAATTACGTTGCGCATAGAATGCCAGATATAAAAAGGCGCTGCATCTGGAGTATATACCGTCACGCGTGCTTGGTAACCTCTCGCTTCAGTTACTATCGCCACATAACCGCTATCGTTCATTCTTGCCGTAATGATAGGATTATCGGTTTTAATGAGCTCAATATGATTACGATTGGTTATCAAGTGCACCTCATGCCCACCTCGGTCTGCGACCATAATACCCCGAGAGGTAACTTGCATAAAAGGCTGGGATAAATTCATCGCTACACTCCACGCATGTTGTCCGTTTCGGTCAATTACTTTAATGCCATCCCGACTACATTGAACCACATCATTATGATAGGTATCAAAATGATAGTTTACTCCCGTCTGTACGGACACAGATGCTTGTGTACCTCCTATATTCTCCCGCAGCAAATGTCCTAACACCGCTTCATAACCATTAATATAGATATATCCAGCTGCTATTATAATTATGACCGCTATGCACAAAAACATAACCGCATTTGCATATACATCGGTCTTTTTCTCTTTTTTATCTGTATTCTTCTGTTGATATTGTTTTATCTTCCGCACTTTATGTGTATCCATCATATCCTCCGCAACCATACTTGCTACCCTCTGTTTTTCATCTTAAAATACTCCTCACTCATCACCATATCTCACTTCCATCAAATACAGTCCTTGCGGGGGTGCCGTAATGCCCGCTTTTTTTCTATCTTTACATGCAATAATCTCTGAGATATCTGACACACCTATTTTACCTATTCCTACATATATTAGTGTGCCTGCGATAATTCGTACCATATTATATAAAAACCCATCTCCTGTTATATCGATTCGTATTTCAGCGTTATTTTGAGTAATGCTTACCTCAAAAATGTTGCGCACCGTATCTTTTACCATACTCCCTGTAGCCATAAATGCCCTAAAATCGTGTTGTCCTTCTAGAAATTTTGTAGCCTTTATCATCTTATCTACATCTAAAGCGTATGGAAAATGGCAAGCATAATGCTTTTCAAATGGCGAAGGAAACGTGCGATTAATAATTCTATATCTATATTTTTTGCTTCGTGCGTGATACCTCGCATGAAAATCCTCCTGCATATGGTGACAAGAAAGGATAACAACATCGTCTGGAAGTACACTATTAAGTGCATATGGCACCCTGTCAGCGGGTATATTGGTATGCGTAAAAAAATTACACACAAATCCTCTAGCATGTACCCCTGCGTCAGTACGACTGCATCCTGTAACAGCAATATCTTCTTTCATAATGACTTGCAATGCTTTTTCTAATACTTCTTGCACAGTTACAGCGTTTTGCTGCCTCTGCCAACCATGATAGCATGTACCGTCATATTCTACAATTAACATTAAATTCCGCAATTTGTTCACCACTTTAATAAGCATTTTAATAAGCATTTCAGAACACTTTTATTGTATTATGCAAAACATTAGATGTCAATATATTTATCTCATATGTTTACAGTAATCGCATCATTATAAGGGCCGCTATAAGTGCTATCATCACAACTATCGCTATATAATCTCTCTTATCCGTTATAAGCTGTTTCATTCGTGTCCTCTGATCGCCACCACGATAGCATCTTGACTCCATCGCAGTCGCTAGCTCATCAGCTCTTCGAAACGCACTGATAAATAGGGGTACTAATAAAGGCACAAGACCTTTAGCTCTTTTAAGTAAATTCCCACTTTCAAAATCCGCTCCCCTTGCCATCTGTGCTTTCATAATTTTATCCGTCTCTTCAAGAAGTGTTGGAATAAAGCGCAGTGCAATGGTCATCATCATTGCTAACTCATGCGCAGGTACCCCTATTTTCTTAAAGGGATTAAGTAGTTTTTCAATGCCATCTGTTAATAAAATTGGTGAGGTCGTTAGCGTCAGTAGCGACGTACCCATAATCAAAAATAGTAATCTTAAAACCATAAATATTGCCATCTCTACGCCTTTGTCCGTTGCCACAAGAGGCCCAATCCCATACAATATAACCCCTTCTTTGGTCATAAACATATTTATAAATGCCGTTAGTACAATAATAAAAAGAAGCGGTCTTAATCCCTTAAAGACAAATCTATGTGGTATGGTAGAGATAGAAATTATTATAAACGTAAATAAACCAAATACAATATACCCCTTAAAATTCGTAACAATAAAAAGCGCGGTAATATATAATAGTGTTAAAATGATTTTAACTCTTGGATCTAACTTATGCACCACTGAATTACCAGGAAAATATTGTCCTAATGTAATATCCTTAATCATTGTTTCCCTCCAATAATCTAAGCAACTCATTTTTTGCCTGCTGCACAGTAAAAATTTCATCTTTTACTGCCCAGCCTTTATCTTTTAATGCACGCATCACATATGTTACTTGTGGAGCTGACAAGCCCATCTGTTCAATCCTTTTGATCTGTTTAAATATTTGTCCCGGCGTTCCTGTCATCGCAATTTTCCCCTCATGCATTACCACAATTCTATCTACAATACGTGCAATATCTTCCATACTATGTGATACCAATATAACCGTCATATTGAGTTTTGTATGCATCGATTTAATTTGAAATAAAATTTCATCTCTCCCTGCTGGGTCAAGCCCTGCTGTGGGTTCATCTAGAACAAGAATTTCTGGTTTCATCGCAATCACCCCTGCAATGGCTGCCCTGCGTTTTTGCCCGCCAGATAATTCAAATGGTGATTTTTCCAAAACAGATTCCTCTAATCCCACAAATTTCAGTGCCTCTAACACCCGTTCATGCACGCACTCCTCTGAAACACCTGCATTTAAAGGGCCAAAGGCAATATCTTTATAGACTGTTTCTTCAAATAGTTGATGCTCAGGGTATTGAAACACTAGTCCGACTTTACTTCTGATTTCTCGAATATTAATTTCTTTATCTGTAATATCTTTTCCTAGAATATAGATCTTACCTTTTGTCGGTTTAATTAAACGGTTTAAATGTTGTATAAGTGTAGACTTGCCTGAGCCTGTATGTCCAATAAGTCCGATAAATTCCCCTTGGGCAATATCTAATGTAACATCATTAAGGGATTGCTTTTCAAATGGACTACCTTTCATATATGTATGATATAAATTCTCAATACGAATGATCATGTTTTTATTCTCCTCACTTATTGCCTTTAAGTTTTTTGGCTACTGCTTCAATACATTCCTCAATCGTAAGTATGTCCTCTTGTATCTTGACACCTGCTTTTTGAAGTTCATAGGCAAGCTCTGTAACCTGTGGCACATCTAACCCTATCTCTTTTAAATACGCTACCTGACTAAAAACTTTTCTAGGCGCCCCTTCCATTACAATCTGTCCTTGTTCCATTACTATTACCCTATCTGCTTGCACTGCTTCATCCATATAATGTGTAATCAACACAACCGTAATCCCTTCTTCACGATTTAACTTTTGTATTGCCCGCATTACTTCTTTTCTGCCTTCTGGGTCTAACATCGCTGTAGGCTCATCTAATACAATACATGCTGGTTTCATGGCTAATATGCCCGCAATAGCAATTCGCTGTTTTTGCCCTCCTGATAATAAATGCGGTGCATGTCCTTTGTATGCGTACATATCAACTAATTTTAATGCCTCATTTACCCGCTCTCGAATTTGCGCAGGAGGCACCCCTAAATTCTCAGGACCAAAAGCGACATCTTCTTCCACAATTGTCGCTACAATCTGATTATCTGGATTTTGAAACACCATCCCTACCTGTTGCCGAATTTCCCAAGTAACATGCTCGTCCTGTGTATCCATGTTGTCAACAAACACTACACCGCCTATTGGTAGTAAAAGCGCATTAAAGTGCTTGGCAAGTGTCGATTTACCAGAACCATTATGTCCTAGTACAGCTACAAATTCTCCCTTTTTCACATTAATATTTATGTTGCGTAGTACCATCGGTATATCTTGCTGTTGCGATTCATATGTATAATCTACCTTAATGGCATTAATCATTTCCTGCTTCATTAATCTTCACCTATTCCTCAAAAATTCATCTGCTATACGCAATCAATAAACCTCAAATTCTTACTAACTTAAGATTTTGTTCATTATGCTTTTTCTATTATACTTCATTTGGTGAAATATATAAAGGAGAAAATCAAAAAAATTATACAATAACAAAGCAGCTATACGATTGTATAACTGCTTCTACTCTATTTCTTCATCATCAACATCTATTTTTCTTATTTTTGCGCCTAACGCACATAATTTTTTTTCAAGTTCATAATAGCCTCTATCAATATGTTTCACATCTTTGATTTCGCTTTCTCCTTGCGCTGTTAATGCTGCTAATACTAACGCTGCACCCGCTCTCAGATCAGTTGCTTTTACCTTTGCCCCTGTCATTTTTTTGACGCCTTCTACTACTGCGCTTCTACCTTCAATTTTAATATTAGCACCCATACGTTTTAGCTCACTCACATGCATAAATCGATTTTCAAATATGGTTTCAATAATAATGCTCGTACCCTCTATAATACTCATTAGTGCCATGAATTGCGCTTGCATATCAGTTGGGAAGCCCGGAAAAGGTAGCGTCTTAATATCTATCGATTTAAACTTTTCTTTCGCATTTATAATAATTGCAGTCTCTTCTTCCATAATTTCAACACCAATTTCTCTCATCTTCGCGCTAATCGGTTTTAAATGATCGGTTACGACATTTTCAATACGTATATTTCCTTTTGTAATAGCAGCCGCAATCATAAATGTACCTGCTTCGATGCGGTCAGGGATAACAGTGTGAGTACATCCTTTTAATTTTTTTACCCCTTCAATCTTAATGGTGTCTGTTCCTGCTCCTTTTATATGTGCACCCATGTTCACTAAAAAATTAGCTAAGTCTACAATTTCAGGTTCAACTGCTGCATTTTCAATAATGGTTTGCCCTTCTGCTAGGCAAGCAGCCATCATAATATTTTCTGTTGCACCTACGCTAGGAAAATCTAAGTAAATCTTTGCACCTTTTAGTTTTTTCGCTTTTGCTTCTACGTATCCATGCCCTTGGGTAATCTTAGCCCCCATTGCTGCAAAGCCCTTTAGATGCAAATCAATGGGCCTTGTACCAATTGCACATCCTCCGGGTAGTGAAACGCGTGTTTTCCCAACTCTTGACAGAAGCGGTCCCATCACTAAAAAAGAGGCGCGCATTTGGCTAGCAAGTTCGTACGGGACAAAGTGTTTTTTGATACGTGAGGATTGAATGCTAATACACTCATTTTTCTCAATAGTCGTCTTAAAACCTAGCCATTTTAACAATTCACACATATTGATAACATCTTTTAGTAATGGTACATCTTCAATTCTACATTGCCCCTCTGAGAGTAATACTGCAGCTATTATAGGCAAGGCAGAATTTTTAGCACCGCTTATTCTTACCGTACCAGAAAGGCCTGGTGATTGTTCTATAATAAATTTAGACACATTATCTCTTCCTTTCAGCAAATCTATCCATCAAATCCAGGTCAAAATTCAATTCTCTAGTTACGGTATTGATTGTAACATAATATATGTTCTGTCTTCTTGATCATTATAATACATCAATATTGATAAATTCGCCTTTTGATTATTTACTTTGACATATTGCTTATAAAGTGGTGTGTATCCAAATACTGTTACAGTATCATCTTTCTCTGTATTCACAACACTTTTAGCTTGTGCTTCTTGTAAAATGCTTTGACTAACTTCATAGGCCTCTTGTGCTGTTAATTTCCCCTTATAAGTACCGATAACCGTTGTCATTGTCGTAATATTATCCACATATGGAATCAATGTATTTTGAAGCCTTTGCGCACCTTTATATATATCATCATAACTCAAATCTTGCGTCAGCTCATATTTTATGTAGGTTTGACCTGTACCATTATCGTCTAATGATTCGTGCCACAACGTCAGTTTTACGTAACGGTGCTGTGCTGTCTGAATACGTACACTATATTTAGTTACTGTATCACTTTTATCACTTCTTCGTTCAATCGGGATATACTTTGTCTCAAGTTCTCTTATAAGGTCTTCTCCTAATACTTCGATTTGCTCAATAGTCGGTTTATTGCCATTCCACACTTTTCCATCTATGACTCCTTGGCATAGAAGCGTAGATTTTAATACCTTTGCATTCGATGCATTAAAAGCTGATATTACCAACTGTTGCTGCGTAATTTCATCTGTATCTTTTAGTCTCATACACCCCATCATGATTATACACATTACTAATATGATTGCTACTATTCTTTTCAAAACTAGTCTCGCCTCCAAGCATAAAATTTAAAAAATGTATAATTGTCCACATTAGCATTATTACCGCTTGGAATGATGTGTATACATGCAATATTTTCTTCGCAATCATATCATGATAAATTATATCTAATTATCCTGCTATGCTTTAGCATAAAAATACGCACTCAATACATCTTATGTCAACCATATGTTCATCGTGTTATTTTCTGATTTTTTATAAGGTAGTTGGCTGTTGACTTTAATCCTTTACTTTCCAGCTTTCCGCTGAGCAACTGTCTAACTAATACACCATCGCTCTACTAATCATCATCGCACATTCAGCACGTGTAGCAGGACGGTCAATATCAAAATTATTATACGTACTATCTTCTGTTTTTAGTATCCTCGCATCTAACATATTTTTTACACTTGCTTTTGCATAATGGTCTCGTACAGGAAGTTTTACATATACACCACCTTGGCCATGTGTATTAATTCGATACGCTCTATCTAACATAATTGCAACTTGTCCGATTGTAATCCTGTCTTCTGGTGCTATTGTTACATTATCATATCCTTGCATAATACCATGATTGACCGCTGTCATCATTTCTCTCCTGGCCCAATGATTTTTAATATCCTCAAACTGCGTATCTCCCTCTTCTACCATTTCATATCCTAGTACTCTTACTAGCATGGTAGCAAATTCTGCTCTTGAAATCGTGTTGCTTGGTCTGAAAGTGCCATCTGCATAGCCCTCGATAAATCCCGCATCATGAAGATGGCGAATATACCTTTCGCTTTCTATTCTTTCAATATCATTAAAGGGTATGGCATTTTCCTGCTGTACATTATATAATATAATGCGTACAGGATGCTGCTCATTCGGATTCGGAATTCCTCTTAGACTAATATCAATTTTATTGCGTTCGGGATGCGCTGTCTCTCTATAAAATATTCTCACCGTTTTATTGCCATGAGAAATACTATAAGATGTAATTTCCAAATGATTGTCTACGCTTTCTTCTCTTAGGAATGCGCTTACACTAATTGTATATTTATCTGTTCTCTCCGTCGTATATATTACACGCTCTCCTACTGCCAATACGGCATTACATAAAATCAGCATCATTATTAAAACCAAAACACTTACTCTTCTAAACAAAAAATCGACCCCTTCCAATTTTTCCCTAAATCTCCCCTATCGCTTCTAATGTCCGTCTTAGCATTGCAATTACTTCTGCACGCGTTACATTTTCTGAAGGTTCTAGCATGGTATCAGATTTTCCAATAATAATGCCTTTATATGCTGCAAATTCAAGCGCTGTTCGATATCGCGAACTAATCCTTTCGGCATCTTCAAACTGTACAATCGGAATATTAACATCCTCTACCTTTTCACCCATTTTAATCTCATATAATCTTACTAGCATTGAAATTGCTTCTTGCCTTGAAATATACTCTTGATGTGGCACTAGCTGTAATAATCCTGCTTTTAGTGCTGTATCCATGTAAGTATTCTCACTATAATCTACTGCTAACACATCAAACACGATTTTAACACAATCTTCTACTGTAATTGCTCTTTCAGGGTAAAAACTTTTTTGCTGCGAGCCTATGCTTTTAATATCATACTTTGAAAAAATCAACCGTATGTCTGATGCCGCCCAGTGAGACGAAACATCATTAAATCTCCATTGGGAGTTTGTAGCCGCAATCCCTATCCCACCTGTTGTATTACTTTCAAATGTCACGAGTGCATCTTGCTCGCCTACCCTAAAACGGTAATCCCCTTCTAAGGTTGTCCACCTAGAAATGAAACCTAATTGCTTGGTAGTAAGCGGCTGAATCTCTACACCAAATTCAGTATAGAAACTACTATATGTCTTCGTTATGGTAAGCGGTCTTTGCAATGTTTGTAATGCAATACTCGTGTTTCCTGCTTTTAACACCACCTCGACTTGCGTCATTCTAAGTGCGGTGGTATTTGCTACATTAAAGAAAGTTGTTGATGTCACGTCTGTAAAAATAAGATCGACTACTACTTCTTCGGCATTGCTAAAATATTTTGATATCTCAGGTACATCTAATACGTCCGGTCGTATAACAAACCTAGCCCCTTCACCTATATCAATAATTAGATTTTCTTTTGCTTGCGAAAGTCCTGCAAAAACTTTGTACGCCACACTTATGCGTCTAGAACTTATGCGCCCAAAAGAAGAATGTGGTATACGCATATCAATTACATAATCTAAGTATCGATCCGTATACATGTCTTCTAAAAATCGATCAGCATTAATGCCAATAATCTCTTTATACCATTCGCCTGTCCTGCGATTATATCCATCTTCAATAATCGGTCCTGTTATCACCGTTTCTCTATCAGTGTCAGTATCATAATCATCTTCACTCCGCAGCGTTCTTACCGATACCGTGTGTGTGGGATAAGATATTAGACCTGTTTCTTTATGTACGGCATAAAGCCTTGCATAATATCTTACGTTAGAGGACAACCCTCCTACTCTATACTCCCAATCATCACGGATATCAATGCGCCTCGCCCCTTCGTACTCCGAATTGGTTGCAATTTCAATCATATAACTTACTTCTTGCGTACTTTGATTCCACTCATACGTAATATAATCTTTTCCAATTGCATCAGCTGCATTTTTGATACCAAAACCCGTTGGGGAATCTGGCGCTATATATACCGTTGTTTTAACAAGTCTAGAATCACTCCAATCAGAAGTTTTTACTTCGTCTCTGTCATTGGATACCTCAGCGCGAATCCAAAAATAATATGGTGTATCAGCCTCTAAATTCCTCACTAAATAGACATTGGTGGTGTCAAAATAACTTGCTGGAATCTCAACTTCTCCACCTGCCGTTTGGATATTATCTTGCGTAGACCACTTAAGGTAATACGTATACGTTAATCCATAGCGTTCTGCCGTTCTATCCCATGCTAGTTCAATACCTTCGTTGTTATCTCTTGCAACTGCTCTCGTCCAGCGAGGTACAGCAGGTTTTTCTAGGGGAACCGTATAATCTACATCCGTTGTGATAATAACTGGGTCAGAAGGCTCTGACATTTCATCTATATTGCGATACGCTCTTAACCAGATAATATACATCTTATTGGGCATTAAATCCTCAATGGTATATTCCATCAACTCATGACTATCCCCATAAGGATTCTCTATACCCATAATCTGTAGCGGCTTTTCGCGAATTTCACTATAATCTGTCATATCCTCTTCAAATAACATATATCCAATAGCAAATTGCACATCTGTATCATACTGTATTTCTCTATAGACATTATTTTGTACGCTTTGATCGTACGCTTCACTATATACCCACTCTCCTGTTTGCTCATCCTTAATTTCCATCCATCCTGTACGCCACTCTACCGTTGCCGAAGTCTTATCTACATATAAATTCCCTTGCAAATCCTCTTTAACCCGAAATGGTGGCTTAGAGGGCGATACAGGCACACTAATGTCACCTGAATCCGTCAATACCATCTCTACTGCTGGGTCAGAATAATAATAAGCATGCTGTATTTGTCCATCTATGTTAATTATAAATCTTTTTTTAGCAACTGCTTTAATATAATATACAGTATTATGAGAAAGTCCTTCAAATTCGTACTGATAGGCAACAACATTTTGCGTAGAAGTTTCTCCTATCTTTTCATATACATAATGCTGCTGTTGTGGCTGAAAATCCGTAATGGTAGGCGGTATTTGAGGATTATAAAGTTCTGTTGGGTCAGTTGTAATCCAAAAGTCATAGTAAATACTCTCATCTCTTGTTCCTTCAGCATCTTTGGGCGCATACCATAGCATTTTTATACGGTCATGCCCAATCTCCATCTGGACATCATTATTTTCTGGGATACTATACCTAAAGTCAGGCACTGCCGGCGCATACGGTACTTGTGAAAGATACGCACCTAACTCATCTGATTCAATATACAAACGATTACCATATTCATCGTATTCATCTTGTAACCACACCCGCACTCTATATTTAAATTTCTCTTCTTCACCATTATATACTTTGATATACCGTATAACATCTTTTTGTCCACCTATACTTCTCCACAAATCCCCTTGCTCTTGTTGCATGATGATATATTCTGTTTCTTCTGTTCCACTTACACTAGAAGTAACGCGCTGCCATTCCATCTTCCAAATATCGTAATTGGCTCCTGCTGATACGCGTGTCATGGTAGCTGGAATATAAGTATATCCAATTGAGATCTTCGCCTGAGGTGCTACAACAACTCTACTATCATAAACTACTGGCTCTATCTTTACATAATAAACCGTACCTGGCCTTCTATTTCTAGAAACATACGATAACTTATTATTCCCTGTGGGTTTTACTGCTGCTGATGGTCCTATGTCTTGTGGGGAAACTTCGATAGGACTTGTGGTTGCAAAATCTCTACTTTGAGAAATATAAATGCGATATCCTATATGCTGATTATTGTACCTGACATCATCCCATACAATTTCAATCTCCTCAATTCCTGCCGGGTATACGTTAAGATCTACACCCGTTAAAAACATCACTTCATCATCTGGCTGCCTTAAAGAAGTATGCGTTTGCCCTGGGTAGTCAGGATCATTATCCGGATGGATATGCCCCGCGTTGGCATACACATGATAAACCGTTCCCGAATCAAGCTGTGTAAGCCTTGTCTGCGTCGTACCTTCTGAAAGAGAAGGACCATATTTTTGGAATGTTTCACCATTTTTCTTGTAAAACACATTATAGTGCCTACTGATACCATCAAATACAACCGGTTCCCAGTCCACATTTACATAATGTCCTCTAGTTTGTGGACTAGCATCATACCCTATTGATGGATTTCCATTAATCTCTCTTACGCTTATGTTTTTAGGATGTTCCTGCACTGTTGCAAACACTACCTGAGAAAGGGGAATGCTTTGTAGTAATATCATTAACATAACAGCCCATACTATTTTCTTTTTCATCTGATTTCCCCCTTTACTCAATCTCTAATTTATCTAATATTCGTTTTAACATAACAATATATGTTGCGCGTGTTATCTCTTGCTTAGGTCTAAAACGCTGGTTTTCTGTCTTTAGTATTTGCATATCCACACTTAGCCTTACGGCTTTTAGTAAATGTGCTCTGATATGTTGTTCATCTGTTATAATAACATTTCTAGAAGGAATTAGGTCATCTATATTGGTATGTGTATATAAAGTATACAGCTGCATCCCCATAAACGCTGCCTGCTCTTTTATTAAGCTATCTTGCAAACGATTTAAATTCAACGCTTTATCTAAGCCATATGCTTTGGCACGAATGGCAATATTAGGATTATAAGACGGCTTTCGATACTGCTCAGCTACTCTCTCAAAAATCAGTATTGCCTCTTGTATTGTAATCGCTTCATTAGGTCTAAAATAAGCACTAACTGCTAAAATTGCTGCTAAATCATATCGATTAATCATATATTGTAGTTCCTCTTGATACTCATGTCCTGGTAAATCAAAAAACATTGAGGTTGTTTTGATAGCCGCTAGTTTAATACCATCTATTTGATTAATTTCGCAGCGACTGATTTGCTGTACTATATGATTTTGACCCAGTAGCTTCACCCAATTACGACCACTCCCTATTATTTTATGTGGTGCTATTGATGCATTGGTATCCATAGTATTGTGGCGGTAATTTAATTGTGCTAAAAGTGGGCGCGGAATATCTTTTAGGGTGCTTGCATACTTAATATAGTTTCTGCTTTCAATTATTTCTTTGATATATTGCCCTAACTCTCTTTCAATTTCATCAAGTAGCCTCTCCACTTCTTTTTCCGTCTCTGTAAGCTCTGGATTAATGCTTTCAAGTTCTCTTCTCTTTTCATAAATGAGTCCACTCGTACCTGCTGTGCCATCTTTTCCATATAACATATCATGGATACGCTGTTCAAATTCATCATCTGTAATACCAAAAGCTTTAGTAACACCTTTTAATGAAGTAATATCTGATACTAGTGCCCTCCCCTGCGCTGGGCGATAGGCTGAACTATCTTTCAAATCTTCTAACGTAATCGCTACATATACATCTTCTACCGATGATTGATTTTCCTTTCTTGCCATCATCTCAGTAATAGATGCTGTTCGATGCACATCTAATACCCCTGGCCTAAAAATAAAATCTCCATTTAATGTAGATAATACTAACGTTTTTCCTGTCTCATCTAATACTTCAATGAGCTTTACAGGTATATCTACTGTAAATGCTGCTCTTTTGTGCGTTGCTTTTTCTTGTGCTTTAGTAAAATCAATGACAAACTCTGGCTGCCCATCATTGCGAAGATAGTGAATTGTCTTACTTGCTCTCATTTTTATACGATAGTATATACTATCTGAACGTTCTATATCTTCATATACCCAATATAATGTATCTCTATAACGATTAATGCTATCTAAGAAAACAGCATCATTATCATGCTTACGTTCTTCTTCTTCATAATCTTCAGCACTAAATTCAGTACGTGCAGATATGGTGCCTGTATATTTAGATACAGTATCCCCTCCTACATCTACTGTTCGTATTTTTATATAATATCTTGTATTAGAGCCTAGACCCGTAATATATGCACTATACCACTCGTAATTTGTACCAAGCAGATTGGTGGTTTGCCAACGCTCCATATTGCGAGTACTTATATCGCTATACTGAGTACCCGTTCTTATTTCTCTATAATCTTCTTCATCTTCTGCACGAATCGCAATTTCATATTGATACTGCACCTGTCCTTCTTGATTAAGATGTTTTAGACCTCTCCACGTTATTTTAAGTTCATGATAGATGTTAAAATTACCATGCGTAAAATCATCCTCCTCCGCTTCTAATACAGATAGTAATGTTGGTGGCTCTAATATCAATGTGGTTACGGGTACTGTTATCCACTCTGAATACAAAACCGTATCTTCTTCGCCCTCTTCTGGTAGTACCGTTCTCTTTGCACGAATACTAAAAAAGTATACCGTATTGGCTTGTAGCTCTGCTGCTTCAAATATAAAGTTTTTGTTCTGTACATTATAAGCATCTAATATATCAGCATGTTCAAAGACATACGGTTTGTACTGTGCCTCATCTAAGGTTGCAGGATCCCCATTCCAGTCTACTGCATTTTCAATTGAAACCTCTGTCCGAAGCAATTCATATTCTATTTGTGCATTTGGATAAATTGCCCCTAGTGGCGTATTGTTATCACGCCAAGTTAAAAATGCACGATAACTCTCCACCATTAAGTTGCCATCTGCATCTTTTGCCACTGCAAAATCATCTGGTGCTAATGGATGTTTTTCACCATCACCAGGCCCTTCTATTCCTTTACGAAGCGTAGTAGCACTAAGTGTCTGGGAATACGCAGAGTATTTAGGTTCTTCACCGTCTACCTCTATCTTGGTACGCACAATCATATAATATGTAGTATTGGCCTCTAAAGGCTTTTGTAGATATTGTGGATCATCACCATTAATTCGGGCTTCTCTTTTTCTGCCTTGGTCATAAGTTGAAAATTCAATGAGTGGATTATCACTATCAATATCTACTTCTTCAATTGTCCCATCATGCGAACGGATTAACATTTTCCCATCACTAGTTACTTTATAAATCCATTCTTCAAAATCGCCATATTTCCCTGCACCATATTGCCCTAAATCCCCCGCTTCCACTTCTTCCCTATCTCTTTTTTTACTAACGGTTACTTCATAATGAACCGTCGGAAGCCCTTCTTCTTCGGGGAAATAATCTCCTGCTCGTATGTCTACTCGCCCCCATGCAAGTTTTGCATAATCTACACCTACTTCTTCCACATGTAAAAGCTGGGGAAGCGGCGGCTTATTTTCACGATACCGCGGCGTCGTAAATGCAATTGGCAGGGTATAGTTAGATGTCATGCTTGAATCTTGTTCTAATCGCTCTGTATACATTTTCAAAAAGTATACTTTGTTTAGTAGCAATGTGTCGGGATAACCATTATTATCATCGCTCTCTTCAAATAATCCTTGTCCTCTAAATTCATACTCAATTCTTTCTTTCCCAGTATATAGTTCTCCATCTCTTACTTGATTCGCATCAATCACTTTTAACCCTTCATTAGTAATCGAAACCCATTTTGCTTTTCTGTATTTTATAGGATATTCTCCTAGCACTTCTCCTTTGTGGTTAGTAAGAATTTCTGTAATCGGTTGACCGATTTCATTATATAAGTCTTCAATTGCAGAATTAAGGAACAGATAATACCTATAATCTAGATTGTCACTTTGTTCTATCATCTGTTCATAATTGTCAGGTTTATCCCATCGTAGCGTAACAATAGGAACTTTACTGTCTGCGTCTAATACGGTGCGAACTACTTCTAAATTTTCTGGCATTGGTGGCAACGTAGCTTCAACACCACTTAAGTTTACATGCAAAAGCTGTGACCTTAGTTCTATCGGAATCCCTTCTAACATCTCATCAGCTGTGGCCGTTACCATATAGTAGTTTAAAAAGTTTGCGGTATTCGCTAAAAAAGCTTCCACATACTGCTCCGTAATGCCAGCAGAATCTTCTTCTCTTTCAAAATATGCACGTGTTAAATTATTTTGATCTGGCCCTACCCAAAATTCATATAAAAAATTTGGAAAAGCAACAAATGTACCATCATTTCTCACACGATATGCTGTCATCATGGCATTATTAGCACCATGTCTTTCTAATTTTACCTGCAAATAAGTAGTAATAAATTCTTGCTGCAATTCACTTTCCACATATCGTGTATGCTCAAAATTTCCTTCACTAAAACGTGGATAGATTTGCATATAATAAATAGCACCTGCTCTTAGTGCACTTGGTTTTCCAATCCCACTATTATCATCTGCTTCTTTTGTCCACTCAAAGCGGATATTCTCATCCGTCACCTGAAGATTATAAAGACTAGAATCTACTAACTCAAAACTATTGCCGCCCCAACGATTGAGCGTATAATTTCCATCTGCATACTCTATATAAAAGCGCTCTACTGTATCGGCAGTAGCTGATTTTGATTTGCGCACATTAATTTCATAATCAACAGATTGAACGTATGACACAGGATCTGCCGCTTGTATTAGTCTATCCCATGAGACTCTAATCCCTGGATTCGTTCCGACTTCTGTCTGGTTTTCTGTAATGGTCTCATTGATGCGAAAAGCATTAAAGTTGGTAACGCGTGTGATTGCTTGTACCTTATATATATTACTATCTGTGGTTAATTCATCATCGGCTACATCATATGCCCTAAGTATAAATGTATATACATAGCCTGGCAACAAATTCGTAACTTCATATTGCATCAAACTAACATCTTGTGCCTCTATACGTTCTAGCTCTATGAATTCACCTTGCGCATTATAATATGCGATTTGATATTCAGCAGCATTAATAATGCGACTCCATTCTAATGTCACAGCATTACTCTTAATAAGGTATTTTTGCTGCTGTCTTGCAACGCGTAGCACATTTTCTTCTTGCGCTTCTCCTTGTGGTACATACCAACCCAATGTAATAACAAATACCATTAATACGCATAACGCCATTATCTTTCTATATTTATACATACATGCGTTCACTCCTATCTATTTAAAGCTTCCCTTAAAAAGGCGCATTCGCTCTTCGCTATGGGGAGTTGCTCGCCTGCACCCCTTCATTTCTTATTGCCTTTGTTCTCCGTAACGATGTATGTTGCTTTATAGGTGCGTTTTAGAACTTAAATCAACAGAAAATTTTTATACTTTCCTAGGCAATTAAAAATGCGTATGACTATATTCATATTTATCGGTAATTTCATAAAAAAAATTAATATGCTTATGCATTGTTCAGCAAATTTTGAAAAGTTTAGCTTCTGCTTAATTTCATTACATCCAGATAATTGTATCACGAAACAGAGGGTAACCCACTGAATTTGCAAGATTATTTTTATGTGTCTAAAATTATGGTTTAGTGATACTGAAGCTAAACTTCTGCTTTGATAATCCAACAATATTTTTCACATGCCTGTACAATTTCAAGATCAAATTGTTTTCCAGCACAACTTTTCAATTCTTCAATCGCTTCTTGATGAGTAAAAGTCTTTTTATATGGTCTGTCTGCCGTCATTGCCTCATAAGCGTCCGCTACTGTTAATATTCTAGCAATTCGAGGAATATCTTCACCTGAAATACCTCTTGGATAGCCTTTTCCATCCCATCTTTCATGATGAGATAACACATACTCTGCCAATTTTGTGTAAACATCAGCAGATTTTAAAATATGATAACTTATTTCTGGATGTCTTTTGATTTCTTCATATTCAGCTTTTGTTAGTTTTCCTGGTTTGTTTAATATGTCGTTACTAATAGCAATCTTTCCTATATCATGCATTAATCCTACTATTTCTAGTTCGTTCAGTACTTCATCGTCCAATTTCATTGCTTTACCTATCTTGCGACAAATTTTACTCACTCTTTCAGAATGAATCTTCTCACGGGCGTTTGCTTCATGGAGTGTATGCATGATCACTTTTATAGTTTGATTTCGCATGCTTTGACTCTCTGTTATTTTTTTTCTGTACATAAAATCTTCTGCTTTAGAAAATATTTCTTTTATGTCCTGTTCAATGGTTTCCTTGGTTTCCCATCCAATAGAAACCGATACAATTATATTGTCTATTTTTTCTCGTCCAATTGCTTTATATATTCTCTTGACAATTAGCTCTGCCTCTTCGCGCCTTGTCTTAGGCAATAAAATTATAAATTCATCTCCACCAACACGAGAAATGATGTCATCGACCCTGCATTCATTTTTTAATACTTCAGATACTCTTTTAAGTAGCATATCTCCCGCCTTATGACCAAAAGCGTCATTTGTAAGCTTTAAGCCATTAACATCCAACATTGCAATAGTAAATGGTAAGTGTCTTTCAATATCAAGCCTTTTTAATTCTTCTTGAAAAAAATGCCTATTGTAAAGGCCTGTTAGTTGATCATGATAACTAAGGTATTGGATTTTTTCTTGCTTCTCTTTCTTCTCTGTGCAATCTCTAAATACAACTACAACACCAATTATATTGCCCTTATCATCTCTTATTGGAGCTGCACTATCTTCTATTGGAACTTCTTCATGGTTCTTTTTAATTAGCACTGTATGATTTTCTAGCTCTATAATTTCTTCTGTCTCCAAAACTTTTTCAACAGGATTAAAACATTTTTTTCTTGTGTATTCATTGACAATTTTGAAAATCTCTTGAAAGGGCAGACCCCTAGCATCAGTTAGACTCCATCCAGTAAGTTTCTCTGCAACACTATTCATAATATCTATATTTCCCTTAACATCTGTCGAAATAACTCCATCTCCAATCGAATGGAGAGTCGTCTTAAATAAATTTCTTTCTTCAAGAATGATCTTTTCTAACTCTTTTATTTTAGTTATGTTAATATGACAACCAACCATTCTTAATGGCTTATCATCATTCCATTCAATCACACGACCAGAACAAATAACCCATACTGTCGATCCATTTTTATGATGATATCTTGCCTCATTATAAAACGGAATTTCTCCCTTTGAAGAAATATGTTTTTCAAATTGCTCAAGTACTAAAGGAAAATCTTCTTTAAATATTATCCTTTGCCACGATTCTGGTGAGTTTTCAAGTTCATCATCACTATATCCAAACATCGACTTAAATGACGGACTGAGATACTCATAATTTTTTTCTAAATCCCAATCCCAGTATCCAGAAAGGGTATCTTCTAGAATGGTTTCAAGAATTATCTTTTCTCTTTCAATTTGTTCTTGGGCTTTTTTTTCAATAGTCACATCTGTAAATATTGTCACAAAATGATTTGGTAACGGACTATAAACATTTACATTAAAATACTTATCTAACTCTACAGAATAATTAGAAAAAGTCATATTTTTACCATTTATAGCAACATCACCGTAGGAATCAATCCAATACTTTTCTGTATTTGGAAATACTTCTTTTACAGTTTTATTCTTAATTTCATTAATTTTTAAACCCGTAATCTTTTCAAATGCGAAGTTTGCCTCTAAAAAGCGATAATCTATAGGTAATCCGTTTTTGTCTAATATTATTTCATGAAGTGCAAAACCTTCATTCATATTATCAAAAAGGCTTTTAAACTTACTTTTATTATACTGTTCATTCTTCTTAATCCTATTTGTAATACTTAAAAGTATAAAAAGACCGACAATAATTATTCCTAAAAAGCTAATCACCATGATTTTATTGTTTTTTACTTCCTTTTCTGTTTCTTTTTTTATTTCTTTTTCACCTAATATATTGATTTCACTAATTTTCATCCTGATAAGTTCATCTCTAGAATATCCATAGAACTCTCTTGCAGTTTTATTTGCATCTAAGATATCTCCATTTGAAGAATCAATAAGCAACATAACAGATTTATTGCTATCAAATATCTCATCTGAATTATAATTCATCTCTATATTTGCAAATGCAGAATTCATATTTAAAAATAAGATTGTTATGAGTATTAAAAATGTATTATTGCGTCTTTTCATGTGCAATCTCCCCACTAACCTGATTATTAATATGTACCCAATTTTATTAATTTGCTGACTTTAAACCGGAAATCTAGATATGAAATGTTTTCACAGATTTTCTGTTTCATTACTATTTTATACCCAAAATCTGCGTTAGTAAATATCCAAAAACCTCAAACTATTGATAAATAAGGTTTACAAAGCATTCAACCTTTCAACTAATATGTCTTTTTCAGAAGTTTTGACCTTTCTTAATTATACCCTACTTTCCATAACATTTCAACGATTATTTTCCGACACCACTCGACAAATTTTCCGCAAAAAGTTATGACTTAGCTATCTAGTCGAGAAACTTCACCAAATTTGCGACACTTTTTTTGCGTATGCAATACACTTATAGAATATATAGTTTTAGGATTTAAACGCTAACCTCATTGAATCCGCCTTTTCCATTTCTTTTAATTTCATACATTGTAGAATCTGCATTTTTTAATAATGTTTCACTATCTTTGCCGTTTTCAGGATATATTGCTACACCAATAGAAGAATTGACACTACACTCAATATTATCTATATGCATATCTTCCTGTAGCGCTTTATGAATTTTCTTAACAAGATTATCTACACTTTTTTTATCTTCGATATTGCGAATAATAATCGTGAATTCATCTCCACCCATTCGTGCCACAGTATCTGATTTTCGAATGCACTGTAACAACCTATTACCAACTGTAATTAAGACTTCATCTCCAACTACATGTCCATATCTGTCATTAATATCCTTAAACCCGTCTAAATCGATAAAAAGCAGTGCAAACTGGCTTTTACCTCTTTCTTTTTCTATTACCATTCTCTCTAATCTTTCAAAAAACAATCTTCTATTGGGTAGTCCAGTTAATTTATCGTAATTAGCATATTTTTCTAATTCTTTTTCTAGTTTTTTACGTTCCGTAATGTCTGTCGCTGAACCTACAATATGAGATATGCTGTCTCCTTCCATAATAGGTGTTAATGTTGTTAACCATGTACGCTCTCCTCCAGGCAAACTAAGTTCTTCTTCATATGTAATGCTTTTTCTGCCACCAACGCATTTTTGATAATTTCTTCCAACAAAATCCCCCATCTCTTTGCCTAGCAATTCTTGAGGAGTTTTATTAATTATTTGCTCAAGAAGTATACCTGTTTTGTTTTGATGAGCAATATTATTTCGAACATAACGAAATTCGCCATTTTTAAAGACTTTTATTAGGAACATAGCATCCTGCGTACCATTAAATG
>SKGK01000193.1 GCA_007117465.1 Clostridia bacterium
ATGTACCATGATACGGATGCAATTCATAAGGCCATGTGGCACGTCCATTTCATGTGCACACATTAAAGGGATGTTGCAAAGGTCTAAATCCCTAGCAGCAACAGCAGGAAATTCAGCAGTTACATCCTTAGTAGTTGTAAAAAAAATACTAATTATCTCTTCTATATTAATATCATTTGCTAGTAACATTTCTTGTAGTAACAATTTTGTCTCTTCTATAATTTCTTTTGCTGTATTATTCTCTACGGTCGTTGCTCCTCTAATTGCTCGAACACCCACTTTGAAAACCTCCCTATTTTCTATTCTTGTGTTTTCCTGACCAACTGATCAACTTTTCAACTGACCACTATAACACCCTGTGACCTAATCCTATTGCTACCTCATTTAAATGCAGCAGACCAATCCCAAAATAAATCGCAACAGATATATGGTCACCACATCTTGCAATACCAATTTTTCCGCCTACATTAAGCCCAATGGCTTTTGGCATAATCTGAGATAACGCTTCTCTTGTTGCCCCAGCTATTGCTCCTTCTGCAGCATGAGATTCAGTAATAACCCCTTCTCGTTTTGCTGAAACAACAGCACGTTCTATCATTTTCATCACAGAACTAATAAACTCGCCACCATAATCTACAGCCGCAGTATGAATACCATCTTTTAAAAACTCAGACTGCACTTTTTTCTCTTGTTGTCTATCACTTGTTAATGCAATACGAATAGCCGAAGCACAAATCTCCTTGCTCCCATAATTATTCATTTTTCTCCCCTTTTCACTTTTCGTCTTCAACCACAAACGAATTCCTAGCGTTTATTATACAGCATTGGACGTTTTACTACAATACTATTTCAAAAAAATTCTTGTTAATATTTCAATATTTAGATTTACCGTAATCTCTTTATGTATACACTTTGTCGCAATATTATCACTTGTTTCTATAATTTTCACTCTAAAAGGCGTTGCAACGTTAGTTCCATCGATTTCTATTACGCTATTATTACGCACTTTAAGTACTATCGTTTCCGAAGAAAAAGCATGGCTTTCATAGCCATTAATGAGAATATATATATTGTCCGAAGGCAAAGTCCCTATCAGCTTTAGTGTCAATTTTCCTTGCTTAAAAGCATCTTCCAAATGACTTACATTAACGCCTTCATATTTATCAATATCTGTCAAAAATGTTCTTGTTGTCTCATTATAAAGTCCTATTTGTGATCCTACTAAAAAGATAATACAAAATACAACGATAACGTATAGTATCTTTTCTGTATAGCGATTTATAGTGTGATTATTTAACCTGCCATGCATAACGCTTTTCCCTTTTTTAGACAACATATAATTTCCCTCCCGTACAATGCGAGGGTATTTACTTACCCTACCTATTGTATATTATGCGCAAAATAAGGAAAAAATACACATTTAGACATGCATACCTGCTAAATATCCAGTAGAAAAAGCAATTTGCAAATTATATCCACCCGTATATGCATCTACATCAATAATTTCACCTGCAAAGAATAATCCTTTTATTATCTTAGAGGCCATAGTACTTGGATCAATCTCATTTGTAGATATGCCTCCTGAAGTAACAATTGCTTCTGCAATAGGCCTAAATCCTTTTACGTCCATCGAAAGATTTTTAAGTAATTGTATTAGTTGCATACGCTCTTGTTTGGTGATTTGATGTACAGGCTTATCAGCAGGAATGTCACATAAATCTATAATGACAGGAATCAATTTTTTAGGGAGCAAATCATTTAATGCATTGACAAATTGTTTGCGGATGTATTTCTCAAAATCTCTTTGGATACGTATATCAAGTTGCTTATCAGTTAACGCTGGTTTTAAATCAATTGACACCGCATACTGTTCATTGTCTATGTTACGCATATGAGAACTAGCACTTAAAACCACGGGACCTGATATGCCATAGTGTGTGAAGATCATTTCACCAAAATCATCATAAACTTTTTTGTTTTTAGCATTTAACACAGTTATTGCGATATTTTTAAGCGAAAGACCTTGCAAACTTTGAACCCATTTTTGTTTTATTTCAAGGGGTACTAAAGAGGGTTTGATTATCGCAATGGTGTGTCCTAGATTGCGAGCAAAACGATATCCATCGCCTGTAGAACCTGTTTGTGGGTAAGATAAGCCGCCTGTTGCAATAACCACACTATCACAAGGAAGTGTTTGTCCATCTTTAAGGACTACACCCTTTACACTATCTTCTTGTTTATTAATTTTATGAACCATTCCTTGTATAATTTGCACATTATGTTCAGATAAATATTTTTCTAATGCTCTTATAACATCTGATGACTTGTCAGATATGGGGAAAATTCTTCCCCCTCTTTCTTGTTTAGTATTCACACCAAAACGTTCAAAAAAACTAATGACATCTTGATTGGTAAAAGTATAAAATGCACTGTATAAAAAATGACCATTAACAGGTACACTTTGAATATGTGTTTCGATATCCGCTATATTTGTTATATTACATCTGCCTTTTCCTGTTATAAATAGCTTCTTGCCTAATTGTTCATTTTTTTCTATTAATGTAACATCTAATCCCCTACTAGCAGCTACCCCTGCAGCCATCATCCCTGCTGGTCCTCCACCAATAACGATAACTTTTTTGTGTGCTTCTATCAAGCCACTCACTCCTATTATGTGCTTTTTTTATGTTTTCCTGACCAACTGTCTACTCTTGATATTTTTCATATACTTGATACTCATCCCAAATATGCTCTAAATGTTCAAAAGTATCATAAATCTCTTTCTTTTTATGCATGCCTAATGCAACAATTAATGCATTTATAACACTTAGTGGTGCAACTAATGAATCGACAAATGAAGCCATATCGCTACGTGCAATCAACGTATGTGTTGATACCTCTTTAAGTGGTGAGAGGTGACTATCTGTAATGGAGATTACATTACTTTGCTGTTTTTTAGCATATTCAAGTGCTTTAATGGTTCTTCTAGAATATCGGGGAAAACTAATGCCGATTACAACATCCCGAGGGCCTACTCTTAAAATTTGTTCAAACATTTCACTTACACTTGTCGTGTGTACTAACCGAACATTATCAAAAATTAAATTAAAATAAAAACCTAGAAAACTTGCTAAAGGCGCACAACTTCTAACCCCTAAAATGTATATTTTTTTAGCATTTAAAATAGTCTGAACAGTCTGTTCAAACTCATTTTTATCAATTTTTTCTAGCGTTAGCCTTATTTTTTCAGCATCAGAATACAATACTGTTTTTAATATATCATGTTCTCCGATGCGATCTGAAGTAATCTCCATCCGCTGTACTGCAGTTAATTTTGTGCGAATAAGCTCTTGAAGCGCTTTTTGTAATTTAGGGTAACCATCATGACCTAGTTCTGTAGCAAATCTTACAACGGTAGATTCACTTACCCCTACTACCTTACCTAGTCTCGCAGCCGTCATAAAAGCTGCCTTATCATAATGTTCTAGTATGTAATTTCCAATTAATTTTTGTCCTTTACTAAGACTAATCATAGACGTTTCAATCTGCGTAATTAAATCTATTTTTTTATCCATATTTATCCTCACTTTCAAAATTATACGTTTAACACTTATGTTTGATAGATTGTAACACACATATGCCCTTCTTTTTGTGCTAAACCAAAGATGATATTTTTATCTTTTAAATTTTTATTTAAAAAATCAATTAGCTTATAAAGCTCATCATGTGCATTTATTTCAATTGTTGCTTTTACTTTCAAACCCTCTTGAGTAGCCATTTTTCTCCTCCATTAATATTATTAAGGTGCATCTGCAATAGCAGATGTACAGTTACTGCTAAATTCGTTACACTCATTAAGCAGAACTAGCATAAATCCTTAGTATATCATATTATTTAATATATCAAAAATCAAGTATTTTAACAAATTATTTTTTTCTATTACAAATA
>SKGK01000173.1 GCA_007117465.1 Clostridia bacterium
TACATGACATTATGGATGCACATATTAGATGGAAAAAAGAAGGCGGGAACAGGCAAACATTTTTAGAGAGAATTAGCCAGATTACGGGCATATATGTACCGCAATTTTATGATGTAACTTATAATGAAGATGCTACCATTAAAAGCGTTACCCCAAACAATGAAAAAGCACCGTTAAAGATAAAGAAAAGAATTGTAAAAGATTTGGATAACGTGTACTTTCCCGAAAAAATCATTGTGCCCTTTATGGAAATTGTGCATGACCGTATTATGTTAGAACTATTTCGTGGCTGCACGAGAGGGTGTAGATTCTGTCAGGCAGGGGTAATCTATAGACCTGTAAGAGAGAAGACCCCAGAGACGTTACTTCAAAAGGCGGAGGCACTTGAAAAAAGCACAGGATATGAGGAAATATCCCTCGCTTCTCTTAGTACAAGTGATTATACCGCATTAGAGAACTTAACAGAAGGGCTACTTGCACTAGGGGAAAAAGAAAAGGTGAATTTAGCGCTACCGTCTCTTAGAGTGGATTCTTTTTCGGTAGATTTGATGAAACGGGTACAAAACATGCGAAAAAGCGGGTTGACATTTGCCCCTGAAGCGGGCACCCAGAGAATGAGAGATGTCATTAACAAAGGAATTACAGAAAAAGATTTGATGAAATCAGCTTCCCTTGCATTTGAAGGTGGTTGGAGTAATATTAAGCTGTATTTTATGATTGGACTGCCCACCGAGACATTAGAAGATGTAGAAGGGATAGCAGACTTAGCGTATAAAGTGCTAGATGTTTATTTTGCCATCCCCAAAGAGGATAGAAACAAAGGGATTAATATCACCATTAGTACGTCCTCTTTTGTCCCTAAAGCATTTACCCCTTTTCAGTGGTGTGCGCAGGATAGCATGGAAGTGCTGATTGAAAAACAAAAGCATCTAGCAAGCAAAATCAATCGCAGGCAGATTAAATATAACTGGCATGACGCAACGCTCAGCTTTTTAGAAGGCGTATTTGCTAGAGGCGATCGCAAACTTTCAAAGGTTTTACTACAAGCGCATCAAAAAGGTTGTCGCTTTGATGGATGGCACGAGTATTTTGATATGGATAAATGGATGGAGAGTTTTAAAGCATGCGGTGTTGACCCTGATTTTTATACAGCGCGGGTGCGTGAATATGAAGAAGTATTGCCATGGGATCATATAGACATCGGCGTTACCAAAAAATATCTGATGCGAGAAGCGGAAAAATCACAAAACGGTGAGACTACCTCACATTGTCGAGAGAAGTGCCATGGATGCGGTGCACAGACTTTTGAGGGGGGTGTTTGTAGTGAGTAAAATACGTGTACAATATACCAAAGAAGAGTGGGTAAAATATATTTCGCATTTAGACCTGTTGCGGACTTTTCATCGTGCAGTCAGGCGGGCAGGCACACCCATTAAATATTCCCAGGGATTTAATCCCCACCCACTAATGTCTTTTGGCATGCCACTACCTGTAGCTACCACTAGTGAATGTGAGTATTTAGAGATGGAGCTAACAGAAAAAATACCTCCCCAAGATATCTTAGCACATTTAAATAGTGTACTGCCGCAGGGTTTAAGCATACGTAATGTGGTAGACTTATCCCAAACGAAATATCCTAAGTTATCTGAGGTTAATATGGCCGCCTATGACGTTTATGCAGAACTTATACAAATGGTAATAGACTTACCAAAAGAGATTGGAAAGATGATGCAAATGACAGCTATAACGATGGAGAAAAGGGGTAAAAAAGGCACCAAAAAAGTGATGAAACCAGTAAATATACGACCCCTTATCCATCAGATAGAGGTAGTAGCACAAAATGAGAAAAGCGTCCAGTTAAAGATGGTTTTAAGTAGTGGTAGTGAAGGGAATTTAAAACCAGCACTTTTACTAGAGGCAATGGAAAAACACATAGGCGGTATAGAGATAGAAGATTCACATATTCACCGAAAAGCACTATGGATTGAGCGAGGGGATGAAAAGTTTGACGTGATGGAGCCATGTAGAGAGCATTTCAAGGAGTGACAAACATGCGTAACGAGATTGTGGTAGATATAAGTAGAGGTGATACAAGGGTTGCCGTGTTAGAAGAGGGTGAATTAGTAGAGCTATATATTCAACATGAGCATGATATTGCAATGATAGGGAATATCTATAGAGGGCGAGTCATGCGTGTACTACCCGGTATGCAAGCTGCCTTTGTAGATATTGGGTATGATAAAAACGCTTTTTTATACATAAAGCCCAAAAAGGGTGAGAAAAAAGATATTACAAAGCATGTACAGGTAGGTAGCACCATTACCGTACAGATACTCAAAGAACCGATAGGCACCAAAGGTCCTAGAGTGACCACAGAGATTACACTGCCAGGTCGGTTTATGGTGCTACTGCCAGACGCTAATCATGTCAGCGTCTCTAAAAAGATAGAAGATGAAGAGGAAAGACAAAGGCTGATTTCCATCGGAAGTGAAATAAAGCCTGAAAATATGGGGCTGATTATGCGAACACAAGCAACTGGGCAGTCAAAAGAGCAGTTATCAAACGAAGTATATGTTTTAATGAAGATGTGGCGCGTATTTATGCAAGAGAATATAAGTGTAGAAGCGCCCATGCTTATTCATGACGATGCAGACCTTTTATATCGTAGTGTAAGAGATTTATTTGCTTATCAGACCGATACGTTTGTCATTAATGCATTAGAGGAATATGGGAAAGTAATAACATGGCTAGATATGATAGCGCCTTCTCTTAAGCAGCGGGTAGTGTATTTTGGGGAGCAGCACAGCATCTTTGAAGAATATCATATTGAGTCAAAGATTAGCAAACTACTTCATAAAAAAGTCTGGCTAAAATGCGGTGGCTATATCGTCATTGACCCTACCGAAGCGCTAACAGTCATTGATGTCAATACAGGCAAATACGTAGGCAACACCGATTTAGAAAAGACGGTACTAGATACTAACCTACAAGCCGCTAAGGAAGTTTCAAGGCAGCTACGATTAAGAGATATTGGCGGAATCATTGTCATTGACTTTATTGACATGCACAGAAAAGACCACAAAAGGCAAGTGATTGATACCTTAAAACACTACCTAAAAAGAGACCGCACAAAGACAACAGTAGAAGGGACCACGCGGCTAGGCTTGGTGGAGATGACACGCAAAAAAATAAGGGAGCGGCTATCGGTCTTTTTAAAAAATGACTGCTCGCACTGTAATGGATCAGGCAAAGTAGTAAGTCCTGAAACAGTTGTTAGATTGGTGGAAAAAGAAATCCATCAAATTTTTAGTTCCTCACTTACAAAGACCATACACGTATACCTGCACCCAGATACAGCAGCGGTATTTGAAGGGGAAGATAAAAACCACCTTCACAGATTGCAGCAAATGTTTGAGAGGAATATTAGTGTGCTAAGGGATACTGCGTTAAAACCCCATCAGTATAGAATTCAAGGGGAAGAATAAAAGATAGTCAGATAAGGTGAAGTTAAGGTGTAATACCTAGGCTACACCTTATTTTTATGCACATGTAAATATTATCGAATGATGTCAGAGTTTGCGGTGAAAAGTTGTGTCAAGCATTTTTGAAAAAATCAATTGACAATAGGGGCTGAAACTGTTATAATACTTTTTGTTGACAAAATGATATTGATTTGCGAGAGTGCTGGAACTGGCAGACAGGCACGTTTGAGGGGCGTGTGTCTAGCGACGTACGGGTTCGATTCCCGTCTCTCGCACCAATAACAATAATAATGTATAGGAATATGATTTTAGAGAAAACTAACTCAATATATTGCGGAATGGTGTAATGGTAGCACGAGTGACTCTGACTCACTTTGTGAGGGTTCAAGTCCTTCTTCCGCAGCCAAAGTCGTTGATGCTTTATGTGTTAACGGCTTTTGTTTTTATCACTGGCTTGACATA
>SKGK01000205.1 GCA_007117465.1 Clostridia bacterium
AAAAGTGAAAATCTCTATGTAAATGTAGCAGAAATATTTAATTAAATAATGCTGGCATTCAGAAAAATCTGAACGCCAACATATTGGGCTAATCAATTAGGTTAGGGTGTGAACTGTAACTTTTAAGGATGCTAAAAAAATGTGTAATAAAAAATGTATTAGGCGTCAAGGTTTTACAAATTTCGACAAGGGGTTTGAGTTATAATAAGAGTACTATGTGATAACTTGGTAAAAAGGAGGGATTTTATGTCGAGGCTAACAGTGATATTAGCAGATGCTGACGAGGGGTATGCAGAAAATGTCTATCATTATATGATGAGTAATTATGTAGACAGGTTTGAAGTCAGCCTCTATACAGATATTACATATTTAAAGGCGTCTTTGACTAAGAACACAAAACATATTGATATTTTATTGATAAGTTCTGCATTATATGATGAAGAATTGCTAATAGCAAATATTACCTGTACAATTTTTTTAACAGCTGGAAAGTTAGCGACACCTATAGAAGGGTATCCGTGTATTAATAAATACCAACATGGTGGACAATTAGTAGCGGACATGCTAAACGTATTTGCCCAATGCAACCAAGAGGGGGTAGCTGTTATAGCCGGAAATAAGGCTACGAAAATAATAGGTATATACTCGCCGATAGGAGGAGTAGGGAAAACTTCTATCGCGGTATGCGCAAGTACTATACTAGCATCTAGGGGGGGTTCTGCGTTTTATTTAAACCTTGAAAATGCAAGCCAATCTACACCTTATTACTTTGAATGTGTAAATCAACATACATTCTCTAATATTTTATTTGCCCTGAAAGAAAAAAATAAAAATCTTGTGCTTAAAATGGAAGGGTGTAGGTGTATTGACACTCATTCAAATGTACATTATTTTGTGCCACCAGATAGCATTACTGAAATCAATGAAATGACATCAGAAGAAGCTAAAACATTAATTCAGCAGTTTAAAAACATGGGGCAATATGACTATATATTAATAGATATGTCCAGCGCTTTTGATATGCGATGCATAGATATTATGGAACAATGTGACCATATTATGATGGTTGTAACCCCTCGAGGATCAGATGATATACGCGTTTCTTCATTTAATAAAGAACTGAATATAGTACTTCAAACAAGAGAAGTAGACTTAAAAGAAAAAATCGTGTTAGTACAAAACAAGTCATCTCAGGGAGATTTAGAGGGTAGCGATAAAAGTGCTGATTTTTTCTTGCCTACAGCAAAGGGTGTTTTGACGATAAATCAATTTATAGGCACAAATCACCCCTTTACAGAGAGTGTAGCTAAAATGCTTAAAACATTAGAATGAAAAGATAAAGCTAGAGAATGTAAAAGGATTGGAAAAATGAGGAGCAAGGAGAGAGGACTGTGGACTGGAGAACAAAAAAATATCAAAAAGGTAGTTTTACCGTAGAAGCAGCGCTAATTTTTCCAATTATCCTTTTAACGTTATTTGCACTTATTTATATGGCGATTTTGTTATACGAAAAAGCATATATAACGTCAGTAGCACATCGTGCGGCAGATAGGGGTTCTGCCACATGGCATAATCCTGCTAAAGATATAATGTTAGGAAGTGTTACAAAGAAAGAATTAAATGCTAGTGGACTATACTGCCAGATATGGGCTACAGATGAAGATTATAAAAAACAAAAAATAATACAATATACAGATAAACGGGTAAGGCTTTACAGCATTTTAAATGGACAGCATGATATTAGTGTAAAAGTTAACAATCATATTGTATATAAGACACTAGTAGTTGAAATAAAGAGTGCATATAAAATTCCGATAGCAAATTTATTAAAACCCTTTGGAATAGATGCATACTATACAAGCTATGCGAAAGGGAAAGCAGGAATACGTGATCCAGTAGAGTTGATTCGAAATGTAGATTTTATAGGAGATGTGGGGAGAGAAATATATGATAATAACCCCCGCGTGCAGAAAATTGCAGATAATATACGAGAAATGATACAGGACATGAGCGACAAATTATCTTTTTTCTTTAAGTGAAGGGGTGATAGAAGGTGGAATTAAAACAGCGTGGGGCCATAACGGTTTATATGAGTATTATTTTAGTTGCGATGATTATTATTATTGGTGGACTAATAGACGCTGCACGTATTCGGATTGCAAGTACACAAGTACAAAGAGCTGTAAGTATATCGCTAAGTTCGATACTTGCAGCCTATCATCCTAACCTCAAAGAGACATACGGTCTTTTTGCACTAAATGATAATAATGAGCAGTATTTAGAAGAAAGGTTAACTTATTATATACATGAAAATTTAATGACATCGTTAGGGCATGCACAAAATTTATTTGACGAAGACATACAATTTTTGAATTTATATGATTATAGAATTGAAGATATAAAAGTGACACCGATATTTAATCTTACTGAGAATGAAGTTACGCGTAATCAAATTGTGCAATATATGAAATATCGTGCACCTAAAGAGATTGTTCAGGGATTTGCAGATGTTATTTTAGCTATTAAGCAGGTTGGCCCCCAGACTAAAACAATGGAGAAAAAAATACAAGTAGATAAAGGATTGCAAGATTTACGCAAAGAGCAAGAGAGATTAGCATTAAACATACAAAGAGTCAATGCATTTAATAAGCAAAACAAAAAAGAAAAAATACATACATTGATAAATGAAGCGGTGAGTAGAATGAAACTTGAAAAAGATATCAAAAATAAAGAGTTTAAAATAGCGCTTAAAACGGAAGATGTTAGAGAAGCCCAGTTAAAAGTGACGCATGCAATTACTAATACGAAAGAATCAGAGGAAGAAGATGAAGAAGATGAAGCATTTCTTAACTTGCTTGCAGAACTAGCGACAGAAAGAATCAAACTAGAAAAAGCAAACAATTCGTTAAGAGGTTTAAGACAACAACATACAAGACTGATAAATAGCATGCAAGATAAAACAAATGTCTTTATAAAAAGGGATTTGCACTTTTATAAACAAGCGATAGAAGAGGCGATAAAGGCGATAGAAGAGTTTAATGAAAAATGCGGAGAGGTAAGAGAAAAGATTAAGGAAACAAAAGATACCTTAGAAAACCAAGAAGGCAGCTTTGCAGGTAATATTAATCAAGAATTAGAAAGGCATGAAAAACAAATTGGAAGAGAAAATTTACAACAAATAAAAAAAGTATTATTAAGTAATAAAGCGTATATTGATGATATCAAAGACGATGTAAAAAACATACCGCACGTAAATGTTTATGGCTGGATAAAAGATAATGAACTTATATCAAAAATAGAACAAAAGATACGATATTCAAAAATAGAAAAAGATATTGATGCTTATGATAACACGATTGATTATTATTTGCCTACCGTTACTGCTGATGGTAAAGAAAAAGATAATGATCCGCGTGAAGAGGTAAAGAAACAGGCGGCAGCGGAAATAGAAAACAAAGAAGAGCAAAAACCAGAAGTGGCAGAAGCGTTTATGAAAACATTACCTTCTTATAGAAATGAGCAGCGTCTATATCCTAACAAAGTCACAAGCAAAGATTTTAGTGAGATAGATAGTGCATATGTGAATACCCATCAGTCAAGAGAAGAAACGGAGGAAGATACGTATTTTGATCAAACCGTAAGTTTTGATGATGAAAGTTTTTCGGTTGAAACAATGAGAAGTGTGCACAAAATGTTTGCAGATATATCATATGTTTTTGAAAATACTAGAGATGAAATATATGTTAATGAATACATTATAGGTACATTTAAAAATGCGGTTTCAGACAAAGTGAGTGAAAAAGATTTGCGGTATATGTTAAAAGGCAGTGGAAATACACCATTTGGTAGAAGTGAGGTGGAATACATTTTGATAGGGGATAGAAGGATGTCTTGGAATGAAAATGCTGTAAAAGCACAGATACTAGGCATTCGCTTTGCCATGAATACCTTACATATATATGGTGATCCTGCTAAAAATAAGCAAGCGTTTATTATTGCAAAGTCTGTTGCAGGCTGGACAGGATTTGGGATTCCTATTATACACACATTAGTTATGTGTAGTTGGGCAATGGGAGAATCCCTATTAGATATACATGCGCTATTAAATGGCGAAAAAGCACCTTTTTATAAGACTATTGCTGATTGGAGACTTTCTATTAAAGGTGGATTAAGGGAGATTAGAAATGCAATTGCAAATAAGGCGGCAACATCGGTAGAAAGCGTAGCAACGGATTTGAGTGAGCGTGGCATCCAAAAAGCAACTGACATGGTTCAGGTAGTAATTGCGGACGCCATTAATACGACATTTGAACCAGTATATCAATTAGGGACAAATGCCGAACAGGACTTATCGGAAAAGGCACAAGAAGTAATCAAGCTAATGGGAAAAATGAAAGAGGAAGAGGTAACAAGTGATAATGAGATTCTAAGAATGAAGGCGAAAATCATTAATTTTACTGTTGATACTGTTATAGAGGAATTAAAAACACAAATAGATGAGAATGTATCTTTTGCGTATCAAAAAATAGATGCGCTAAAAGATAAAATAACAGAAGATATACAAGAAGCGATTAAAACAGGGGAAAGTAGTGTAAATGATTTTATGGCAAAAGAAATTCATGGTCTTACAAAAAAAATAGATACAAAAACAAAAGAATTGATGGAGGAAGGTATAAATGCTCTAGAAGAGTATATCGAAGAGGGTGCAGGTATGGAAGCGAAAAATAGGCTTAAAGGTGCTCTTGTTCAGCTAACATATCAAGATTATTTAAGATTATTTTTAATGGTAGTACCACCAGATAAAAAAATAAATAGGGTGGAAGATTTGATTCAACTTAACATAACCAAACAACAACCTGATTTTAAGCTGGCGAATTACAACACCTATGTCCGTGTAGAAGTGACAGTTTCTATCAAATATATGTTCTTAACACAGCCGTTTATGCCTGCGCATTTAAAAACGCCAGAAGGAGATAGACATCAGATAAGGGTTATTATGTATGAGGGATATTAAGCGGGTAGGTGAGGTGACAAATGAAAAACTTAAAAAAGATAAAAGGAGCATTAACGCTAGAAGCAGCAATTGTACTACCTATATTTATATGTGCAATTGTAAGTGTTGCTTTTTTTACAAAAGTTATTTATGTCCATGAAATAATGCAACAGGCAATCAATGAAGTAGCAACAAATATGGCACAGACAAGTTATGTGTTGTATGCAGCGGGCATAAATCATCATGATGTCAAAGATGGGACACAGGTGATATTAGAGTCTGTGGATGCAATGGTTTTTCCCGAAAACCAACAAGACACAGATGCAGAGAAATTCCAGCAGACGTTATTTGATGAGGTTTTACATGATTCAGCATATGAGGTGGTAATAGAAGAAATACAAAACTATTTCCGAGGGAATATAAATGACGAAATATTACTTCAACAAAGTTTGCAACTGATAACAAAAATACTTGTGAAAAACCAGCTAAAGACTATGCAGGCTGATGTAGATAAGCGGTTAAAAGCACTACACATAGTAGATGGTTATCAAGGACTAGATTTTACAAAATCTCGCTTTTTTACAAAAGATACAGAAGATATTGATATTGTACTTATGTATCAGGTAAAGTTGCCATTGCCGTTTAATGTATTGCCAGATATTCATATTGCGCAAAGAGCAGTAACAAGGGCCTGGTTAGATGGAGCAAAAGAAACGGTGCAAGGAGAGGAAAAAATCGATATATGGGCATTAGATAGATGGGAGAGAGGTAGGCACATTCAACAGATGCAGCCATACAAACGAAATGTTCCAGATAATTTTCCTACAATTACGCGCTTTGAAAATGGTGTAGCAAGCAAGGTGAGAAGTATTAATTTAAATGATGTATCCTATCAAAATAACAGTCAGGTAAGAAGCCAAATTAATGCAGAGATAAGAAAATTAGATGGATTTGAAGGAGCTAAAAGGAGTGGGGTGAGCATACAAAAAGAAGATATAAGTGCGAAAGAAGTAATTATTGTTTTCCCGAAAGGGACAATACGAGAATCGCTAGTAGATACTTTAGAACAGTGTAAAGAATATGCAGCACAGAGGGGGATTGCCTTGAGAATTGATGAACTATAGAGAAAAGTCATAAATATGTACAGATATGGGAGAGAGGATATGGAGCTTTTAGGGATTATAATTGTTGGTTTATTAACAGGAGGTATGCTCAGTATATATGTGCTAAGCATATACATGCAAGACGTTTTTGTTATAAAAGATCTAACGAGATTAATACATAGAACAATAATAATTATAACAATACATGCAGTTACAGTAATAAGTGTGATGCGGATATATTATAAATATGAGAATATAGTACAAGTAGTAAGCTATAGCATGGTTATAATTTTACTTAGTATAGCAGCAGTGGTTGACATTAAGTGGAAAATAATTCCGAACCATTTGATACTAGTGGGTAGTTTTCTAGGAAGTATAATGCTTTTTATAAATACCCACATAACAGGGATAAATATCATTATAACAATTGTTTTATTAGGGGGATTATTATGGATGATATCAGTTTTTTCAAAAGGTGCATTAGGGATGGGAGATGTTAAGCTTGTTGCCTGTATAGGGATTTTTTTAGGGCTTCAAAAAACACTTACTGTGATTTGCATGGCATTGGTTTTAAGTGGTATTATAGCGGTTTTCTTACTTGTTTTTCGGTATGCGGATAAAAAAAAAGAGATGCCATTTGCACCGTTTATTTTAGTGGCGACAATGATTACAATCTTATAAAAGGGGGGGTTATATGCGTTCAGTATTTCATTATTGTAGTAATTTAAATATTAGTTATGAAACAAAAGCATCTATAAGTTATGCCGTTATCAAAATGCCAAGTGAAAGTGAAGTGTTAGGGTACCAAGTTGAAATGATACGTGAAAACAAACTACCAGGCATTGTTCCGCTTGATATAAGACAAAAAAACAATACGTTTCAGTTATATTATAATATTACCTCAATGCTTTCGCTTAATCAGTATTTAACACGGACTAAGCTTAAAAAGCATCAATTTATCAATATGTTAACCGCTATTACAAAGACGCTTATAATGTGTAAAGATTATTTTTTATCACCGAATCAGTTTATCATGGAGACAGAATATATATACATTAACCCTGCTACGCAAGTAGTATTTTTGATGTATATGCCAACAGCCATGTCAACAGATATGGTGCTTGACTTTAAAGAGTTAGTAATTGATCTTATTACACGCAAGGCGAATCTAGCATCAAGTAGTGACCATTACTACTTACAAAAACTTTTAGAAGCACTAAAGATAGAAACATTTGAATTATCAAATTTTGAAAGACAGCTACAAATGATTGGGAATAATTGCGAAGATGAAATAGAACAAACAAATGGAATCGAGAAAAATATAACAACAGAAAAAGCAGAAGCACCTATACTACGTGTTGAAAATGTACAATGCCCAAAATCAAAGACGTTAGAAGAAAAAAGTGCGGTAGCACTTGACAAAAGGAAGCAATCACCAGAAAACATGCGAAAAATGGTTATGATAGTTGCATCACAAATCATACTGATTATTGCAATGAGTTTTGTGTTCGCGGCACAATCTATTCGTACGTTAAGCAATGACCCTGCTGCGCTCTATGTGGGTATCGGTATAATCGTTTTAGCATTTGATTTTTTGTTTTTAAAGAAAGTTGTTTTATATTCAGATACAGATGTAAAAATAGATAACGATGATATCCCTCAGGTAAGTATGAATACGCGGACAATTCGTAATGTTTCAGATGTAGAAATGTTTCAAGATAAATCTATCAGTTTATCAAAAGCACATGTACATAATGATGAGATGGACATAAAGAATATGAAAGCAGATAAAATAGAAGAATCTCAAGATATAGCAGTACTATCAGCGGATGTAGCAGAAGAAACTACAGTCCTAACAGAAGAGAAGTCTAATCATGCTTGTTTAGAAGGAGTTAATAATGGCTTAGTAGAAAACATACCCATTTTAAGCGCTCATTTTATCATTGGTAGGTTAAGAGAACAAGTAGACTATGTTAGTCAAAATGGTGCAGTTGGAAAAGTCCATGCAGAAATTATTATGCATGAGGACCAATATATGTTGAAAGATTTGAATTCGAGAAATGGTACATATATCAATGGTATGCGGATAGATAGTAATAAAGCGTATGTAATTACAAGTAATGATAAAATCGCATTTGCAAATAGCGAATATACGTTTAAGATATATTGAAATTAGGTGAATTATGAAAAAAAGATATTTTTTAATAGGTGCATTGTGTGATGTAGGAAAAGTTAGAACTGTTAATCAAGATAGTATTTTAATAAGAGTCGGGAGTAAACAAGATGATGAATTTGGTTTGTTTGTAGTAGCAGATGGGTTAGGAGGACTTTCTGATGGGCAAATTGCAAGTCAAATGGTAGTAGAAAGATTAAGTATGTGGTGGGAAAGTGAATTAGCACATTTGATGTGCAATAACAAGGATGTAGATATTCGTACCATAGATCGGCAATTATATGAAGTTGTTGTAGGGATTAATGAGAATATAATTGCATATGCAACACGTAGAGATATGAAAATGGCATCGACACTTTCTTTGATTTTTATATTAAAAAACCAATATATTATTAAGCATTTAGGCGATAGCAGAATATATATTATCAATCAAAACGTACAGCAGGTAACAGAAGATCATTCATGGGTAAATACCGAGATAAAAGCAGGTAAAATGAGTGTAGAAGCAGCGCGTGGACACCCTAAAAGGAATATTTTGACACACTGTTTAGGTATAACTACAGGAAACGATATGTATGAAATGCAAGGTGAATTACAAAAAGATGACATTATATTACTTTGTAGTGATGGTTTTTATACGCATGTATATGATGTAGAAATGAGAAGCATTATCTATCAACAAGTTAAAAATAAAACGGATCATATGCAATGTATTGTAAAGGAATTATTTGAAAAAACAATGATGCAAGGTGGGCGAGACAATATTTCTATTATTCTTGTAAAACAACAATATTGCAGACAGAGAAAAAACAGAAGAATTAGGGAGAAGAAGAATGAATAGTATTAAAATAGCATATATCGCAATGGAACATATTAAAATAATCATTACCATAATACTGATTATGTTAGCATTAATAAGTGATATACGTACGTATAAAATAAAAAACAGGTTGGTGGGTATTTTTATTATCATTGGCATAGCCACTAATGTAGGGTTGCAAGGTAAACAAGGGATAGGTTTTTCGTTTATAGGGATAATCTCACCTGTTGTCATATTATTTTTATTATATTATTTAAAGATGTTAGGGGCAGGAGATATTAAATTATTTTCTGCTATTGGGGCGGTAATGGGTGTGCGCTTTGTGGTTTATGCAATGGCTTATTCTTTTTTAGCAGGTGGTATTATTGCGCTTTTTATAATGCTGATGCGCAAAAATGTAATGATACGCTTTAAATATTTTGTTCAATATATAAAAGCTTGTATTTTAAGTGGTTTACTACTACCATATAGTGATTTGAAAAATAAAGGAGGCAATGAGAAATTTCCATTTGCATATGGTATTTTTTTGGGTACAGTGTACACTTTTTTAACTTTTCTATAAATTTCATAAAAAAGGGGGTTGACAATCGATGTAAATTACTGTAAAGTAAAAAGGGTAATTGCAAATGGTTTGCAATTAGATGGAGGTATGAATGCAAAAATTTATAAAAAATCAGTTAAAACAAAAAGGATTTAAGATGACTAACCAGCGAAAAATGATATTACAGGTATTGGAAAATACGGATACTTGTCTATCTGCAGAAGAAATTTTTATGCTTGTTAAAGATATAAATCCATCTGTATGTTTAACGACTATATATCGTACAATTGAAATACTTATTAAAAATAATTTACTGACTAAGATAGATGTTGGAGATAATCGTTATAGATACGAGATAAGGACAAATAAACATCATCATCATGCAGTATGTTTGAAATGTAAGAAAATGATTTGCTTAGAAGGATGTCCAATGGATTATTTTGAAAAGCAAATTAAAGACAAAGTAAATTTTACCATTACAGGACATCGGTTAGAGTTCTATGGATATTGCCTAGAATGTAAGTAGCATAAAAAACATCTAAAAGGAGGAATAATTTTGAGTCATTTGCATTTAGTAGATGGTGTTATAGCGCCGATATGGTGGATATTAGGTTATATAATTGCGCTAGGGATTTTAGGGTTTGCAGTAATGAGAGTAAAGACAACACAGATGCACAAGAAAGTACCATTTGTTGGAGTGGTAAGTGCACTGATGTTAATTACAATGTCAATTCCGCTTGGGTTTTTACCCTTTCATCTTAATCTAACGGTGCTAGTGGGAATACTTGCAGGGCCGTGGTTAGGGTTTATTGCTGTATTTATTGTAAATGTTATACTGGCTTTTATCGGGCATGGGGGTATAACTGTAGTAGGTATAAATACACTCATTATAGGCTTGGAGTTGATAGTTGGATATTTGTTATATAAAACGCTTAGTACACGGATAAAACAAGTGACGGCAGTAGCTGCTGCGGTAGTGATAGCGCTTTTGATATCTACCACCTTTATGTTCGGAGTAGTAATTGCCACAGACACAGGAATAGAACACGCATTACCTCATAGTTGTAACCATGACCACGATGATGGATACGAACAAACGGGTCAAAAGGAACAACTTGATGATTGGGAACAACATCTTGAAGAAGTGCACTTTTTAGCATTTACAGGATGGAGCGCGGTGTTTATTATTTTACTGTTAGGTATTGCATTAGAAGCTTTTGTGACTGCGCTTATTATTAAATTTTTTATGAAAGTACGGCCAGATATGATTAATAGCGTTAATATTAGTAGTAGACAGTGAGGCGTAATAATGGATATTGCATATATCGATCAATTAGCAAATAATGGAGATGGCTGTTTGCATAAAGCATCAGTCATCTCTAAAGTTTTAATGACAATCAGTATTATTGCTGCTGTAGTTGTTTCAACACGTATATATCAGCTTTTAAGTGTTTTTATAATGCTAATTATATTAACCCGAATCAATCAGTTGCCGCTACGAAAGATATTACATTTTATGCTGTATCCTGCTTTTTTTAGCATGGTGTTTGCACTGATGTATTTTCGATATTCTTTTGAAGCAGGAGTTGTTATTATATTAAAAGCAGTAGTTGCTGCAAAGGGAATGCTACTACTTATTACTACAACGCCGTATCCACAGATATTTGGAATGTTAAATAGATTTTTACCGAGCATGGTTACGGATGCGATGCTATTTACTTATCGTATTTTTTTTATATTGCTAGAAAAGATTCGCAAGTCACTGATCATGATAAGATTAAGAGGTGGTTTTAGACCTTCAAATATAATTTTTAATGTTAAAAATTTAGCAGCGGTAATCGGAATTATTTTTATTAATGCCTTTGATATGTCTGATAGAATGTATCACATTTACGCATTAAGGGGTTATAGTGGAAATATGATGAGTAACTTCAAGTGGTACCATTTTAAAAGGAATGATTATATGCCTATAGCAGTAGCGATAATAATTATAGCAATGGTGGTGATTTTTTGAGTGAAATTATAAAAGTGAGATGTCTAAAACATATCTATCCTGATAAGACAGAGGTTAGCGTTTGTGGTCTTGATTTTATCGTGAAAAAAGGAAACAGAGTAGTAATATTAGGACCCAATGGAATGGGCAAGACAACATTAATTGGACATATACTAGGGTTATTAAAGCCGTTAGAAGGAGAAGTAGAGGTGTTTGGTAAAAATCCTTCTAAAGAATTTAAAGATATTCGCAAAAAGATAGGGGTTGTGTTTCAAAATGTGGACGAGCAAATTATTGGCCCTACAGTACGGGATGATATTGCTTTTACACTGCGAAATGAAGGACAAGATAATAAAACCCTAGAACGAAAGGTAGAGGAGATTGCAGCGATTATCGGAATAACAGCATTATTAGATAAGATTCCGCACTACTTAAGCGGGGGGCAAAAGAAAAAAGTAGCGTTAGCAGGTGCAATATCAATGTTGCCAGAATTACTTATTTTCGATGAACCTTTTGATGGACTAGATCCAAAATCTAAAAAAGAGATGATTTCACTTATTAATGATCTAAACCAAACAAAGGGTATTACCACCATAATTACTACGCATGATATTAATATTGTACCATATATTGCAGATGTAATTTACATTTTAAATGATGGTCATATTATTAAAAGTGGTACACCACAAGAAATTTTCAGTGAACCAGAAGTGCTGCAACAGGCACATCTTGAAGCACCGATTTTAGTGCAATTATTTGAAAGATTGCGTGAGCAAGGTGTTAAAGTAAATATCCCCATTAATATTGACGAGGCGGAGCAGATGATATATGGCTTGCTTAAGCGTACCCAAAAGGCTGATAATAGATAACCCTTATCAGCCTTTTGAGGTATTATATTGTCTGCACTGATTACATACGCCGTAAAATTTTACGCGATGATCTTTGACTAAAAAACCGTTCTTTTCAAGGATCTCAGCTTCTAATGTGTCGAGTAAATCTTCGCGTACCTCATCAATATTGCCGCATTGTGAGCAAATGAGATGATGATGGCGATGATCATCTTCATGTGTATTGATTTCATAACGGCTAAATCCGTCATCAAAATCAATTTTATGAATAAGACCTAAATTCATAAAAAGCAACAGTGTTCGATAAACGGTAGCTAACCCAATCTGTGGATATTTTTCTTTTACTAGTTCATATAACTCTTCTGTACTAAGGTGTTCATTATTATGTGCAAGCAGCAAATCAAAAATGGTTTTTCGTTGCACCGTTAGTTTTAGTCCTTGCTCTTTTAATTTTTTCTCTAAATCTTGCGTTAATAAAGTCACGATAGTTCCCTCATTTATAAATTTTTTATTAAAACAAAACATTATTAACTACTATATTATGCTATCATACTATAATTTGTCAACTAATAAATAAAATATAACGCAATTTTTTGTGATACAAGGTTTTGCTATGTTTTTATTTAAGTTATTAAAGAAATCTAAAAAATGTCTTAAAAAATGTTTAAGGATATGATAAAATGGTATATATACAGTAGTTAAATATAAAAAACAAAAAATTTATTTAATAGGAGGGCAATACATGAAGAGTTTAAAAGGAACTAAAACAGCAGAGAACTTATTAAAATCATTTGCAGGAGAATCGCAAGCGAGAAACCGCTATACATTTTATGCATCTATTGCAGATAAAGAAGGATATAAGCAAATTAGAGATTTGTTTATCGAAACGGCAGATAATGAAAGAGCACATGCAAAACGCTTTTATAAATTTCTTTTAGAAGGTTTGAAAGACGAAATTCCAACAGGGATTGAGATTACAGCAATGTATCCTGTAGCACAGGGAACAACGCTTGATAATTTAAAAGCATCTGCAGAAGGTGAAAATGAAGAGTGGACAGATTTGTATCCATCTTTTGCGGATGTTGCAGATGAAGAAGGTTTTCCTGAAATTGCGAATGCGTATCGTTTTATTGCATCTGCAGAAAAAAGACATGAAGATAGATTTAATAAGTTAGTGCAAAACATACTGGATAGTAAAGTTTTTCAAAAAGATCAAAAAGTATTGTGGAAATGTAGCGTATGTGGTTACATTCATGAAGGCAATAAAGCACCAGAGAAATGTCCAGCTTGCGTACACCCACAGGCATATTATGAGTTATTTGCTGAAAAATACTAAAATATAAATAAAAGAGCTAGCGCCAAACGGTGCTAGCTTTTTGGGTTGTGTGCCAGGCATGGCACTAATCTAGCTAGTGAAAGTCTAGCCACGGGTATTTACCGCCAAGTGTAGCGAACCACAAGTTGGTATAAGTAATGGTATGGATGAAGGAAGTGGTGTAGCA
>SKGK01000148.1 GCA_007117465.1 Clostridia bacterium
AGATACCACCAGCTGGATTTAACGTAATTGCCAAGACAGAAAGCTGCCCAGTAGCAGCAATAGAAGATGCCGAGAAGCAGTTATATGGGGTACAATTTCATCCTGAAGTAATGCATACACCCAAAGGGCAACAAATGCTTAAAAACTTTTTATATGGTATATGTAAATGCGTGGGAGATTGGAAGATGTCTACATTTGCAGAAGCGTCCATACAACAAATCAAAGAAAAAGTGGGCGATAAAAAAGTGCTGTGCGCGCTATCAGGCGGTGTTGACTCTTCGGTAGCAGCAGTAATGATACACAAAGCAGTAGGTAAGCAGCTTACCTGTATTTTTGTAGACCATGGACTGCTTCGCAAAAATGAGGGCGATGAAGTAGAAAAGGTATTTAAAGAGCACTTTGATATGAACTTAATTCGTGTCAATGCACAAAAGCGCTTTTTAGACAAGTTAGCTGGCGTGTCAGACCCAGAGACCAAGCGTAAAATTATTGGCGAAGAATTTATTCGTGTTTTTGAAGATGAGGCAAAAAAAATCGGAACAGTAGATTTTTTAGTACAAGGAACGATTTACCCTGATGTCATTGAAAGTGGCGTCGGTGATGCAGCGGTTATTAAAAGCCACCATAACGTAGGGGGACTGCCTGACTATGTTGATTTTAAAGAAATCATTGAGCCACTACGCTATTTATTTAAAGATGAGGTGCGAAAAGCAGGGTTAGAAATTGATATTCCAGCTCACCTTGTGTGGAGACAGCCGTTTCCGGGACCAGGTCTTGCTATCCGTGTAATAGGGGACATTAACCAAGATAAATTAGACATTTTAAAAGAAGCGGATGCGATTTTTAGAGAAGAAGTAAAAATAGCGGGGTTAGAAAGAGAAATTCACCAATATTTTGCAGTGCTTACCGATATGCGAAGTGTAGGCGTAATGGGAGATGAGAGGACTTACGATTATACAATTGCGCTAAGGGGTGTAACCACGACGGACTTTATGACGGCAGATTGGGCGAGAATTCCGTTTGATTTATTAGAGAAAATTTCAAACCGTATTGTGAACGAAGTACCAAACGTAAACCGCATTGTATATGATATTACCAGTAAGCCACCTGCAACCATTGAGTGGGAGTAAGAAGATAGGAGGGTTTTATAGATGGGGCAGTTTTATATTATCGCAAATCAAATTGCTATTCTAGGTATTTTGGTTGCAATCGGATTTGTTGTAACAAAATTAAAAGTAATTGATGAATCAATACGAGGTGGACTTGCAAAACTAATCGTAAAAGTAACCATGCCATTGTTGATTTTTACCTCTTTGACCAATTTAGATTTGACGGCAG
This sequence comes from Clostridia bacterium, assembly GCA_007117465.1. GTDB lineage: Bacteria > Bacillota > Clostridia > SK-Y3 > SK-Y3 > SKGK01. Next base: position 1,339 of record SKGK01000148.1, read on the forward strand.
ATATGATAAGAAATGGTGTTATGCTACTTTTATGGGCATATGTGAGTTTACTGTTGCTTTTATTCATAGGACTTTTAAGTTCTAAGTTTCTAGGGTTAAAGGGAAAAACTAGACATGTGCATACCGCTTATATGATGTTTGGAAATATTGTATTTTTAGGGTTTCCGCTTTTTGACGCGTTATTTCCAGGTGGAGAAGGAATATTTTATGCAGTGCTGTTTCATATTGCCAATGATACGTTGCTTTGGACGGTTGGCATTTATTTACTAAATAAGCATCATGGGGTGCAAAAAGCTGAAAGTGGCATTAAGCACATGATTAATCCAAATACCGTAGCGTTTATTGTTGGGGTTTTGATGTTGTTAGCAGGTATGAAGCTTCCTACTACCATTCATCAGTCTTTTGCAGGACTTGGCAGTACCACGGTTTACCTATCGATGGTATTTATAGGGGCAACACTTGCGGGTATAAAACTAAAGGGGATTTATAAAAAGTATTCTATTTTTGTACTATCTGCGCTTAAGATGATACTTATCCCATTAGGCGTGATGTTTATGGTTAGATTATTTGACACTCTATTTGGACTAGGGTTAAATGATATTGCAAAAACGGTACTAGTACTACAAGTAGCGATGCCTGGTATGGCTACCGTTGCTGTACTTGCAAAAGATTTTGAATCGGATTATGTATATGCAACCGAGTATGTATTTGTATCGACGATGCTAAGTTTAGGGACACTACCGTTAGTGTTTTATATGATGAATGTATTGTAAAATAAAAGTACGAATAAAAAGCCTGAATATTTAAAAAATGTTCAGGCTTTTTATTTTTTTTATTGACAAAATTCTCGGCATCTGATACTATAAAAATGATAATTGAATAGTAACGATCAGCTCATATAATTTCGGGGATACGGCCTGAAAGTTTCTACCAAACAACCGTAAATTGTTTGACTATGAGTGAAACTTGCAATGCCGCTTTAACTATATTCTAGCGTAAGTAGTATCAGGCACGTAGATTTCACTCAGGAATTTATTTGCCTGTTTTTTTGTTATGTACCAAGGTTAAGATGGCAGTTGCTTGTGGAGGTGGTGGCACTTTACAAGAAGGTTCGGTTGTAAAAATGCATCGTAAAAAAAAAAGAAACGAAAATCGAAAGGAGACTGTTGTTTAAGATGGACAAATTTTTTGGTTTGAAAGAAAACAACACAAACGTAAGAACTGAGATTATAGCTGGTATTACTACTTTTATCACCATGGCGTACATTATTTTTGTAAATCCGGATATTTTAAGTTCACCGCTCTACATAATGGAAAATCCAGATGCGGATGCTATCAAAGGGAGTGTATTTGTTGCCACTTGTATTGCAGCTGCGATTGGTACGCTGATTATGGCACTGTATGCCAAATTGCCGTTTGCCCAAGCACCTGGTATGGGACTAAATGCATTTTTTGCATACACCATTATATTAGGGATGGGATACACATTTAGTCAAGCGTTAGCAGCAGTATTTATTTCAGGGATTTTATTTATTATTATTACGCTTATTGGTCTTAGAGAGGCCATTGTAAAAGCGATTCCGCTTAGCTTAAAGTATGCGATTACTGCAGGTATTGGTTTGTTTATTGCTTTAATAGGTTTAGTCAATGCCAATATTGTTATTGGTAATCCTGTTACTTTAGTGAATTTAGTGGATTTCTCAAAAATCGGCAGTGCAGAACCTATTGCTCCAGGTTCAGAAATTACGTATGGCATGTTAGCAAGTAATGCAACCGTTGCTGTTATCGGTGTGGTGATTATTGCAGTCCTTATGATTATGAAAATCAAAGGCGCTATATTGCTTGGCATATTAGCGACTACTGTGGTAGGTATTTTCTTTAATGTTACGGATGTTTCGAATTTTGGTGTTTTCGCTATGCCACCTAGCATTGAGCCTACTTTCTTTAAAATGGACTTTGCCGGACTGATTGATGCAGGAGATGCAGGTTTTTGGGCAGCAGTATTTGGTACCTTAACGGTTATTATCTCGTTTAGTTTAGTGGATATGTTTGATACCATTGGTACGCTGATTGGAACAGGGCAAAAAGCTGGTCTATTAGACGAAGAAGGTCGTTTGCCACGTATGGAAAAGGCGCTTATGGCAGATGCGGTAGCAACCACTGCAGGAGCATGTCTAGGTTCTTCTACGGTTACCACTTATATTGAAAGTGGTGCAGGTGTAGCAGAAGGCGGTAAAACGGGTCTTACTTCTGTTGTGACAGGTATTTTGTTTATATTTGCACTATTTTTCTTCCCGCTTGTAGGGATTGTGCCAGCAGCAGCGACTGCACCAGCATTGATTGTTGTGGGTATTTTGATGATGAGTGCGATTACAAAAATCAATTTTAATGATTTTAGTGAAGCGGTACCTGCATTTTTAACCATTGCAATGATGCCATTTAGTTATAGTATTGCAACAGGGATTGCATTTGGTTTAATCTCTTATCCAATTACTAAGATTGCAATGAAAAAAGGAAAAGAAGTAC
>SKGK01000040.1 GCA_007117465.1 Clostridia bacterium
CCCGACAACTGTACTGTTTTCGGGAACCTCTCTTAATACCACTGCATTAGCTGCAATTTTAGAATGGTCTCCCACTTTAAAAGGACCTAATACTTTTGCACCCGAACCCACAAGCACATTATTACCAATCGTTGGATGACGCTTACCCTTATCTTTTCCTGTTCCACCTAAAGTTACCCCTTGATATATGGTGCAATTATCTCCTATCTCGGTTGTTTCTCCAATAACTACCCCCATACCATGATCGATAAAAAGCCCCTTGCCAACTACAGCCCCAGGATGTATCTCAATACCTGTAAAAAAGCGACTAATTTGCGAAATGGCACGTGCAATAAAAAACAGATTATTCTTATAAAACCAATGTGCTATACGATGATTAACAATTGCATGTAACCCTGGATATAGTAAAAAAACTTCTAGGCCATTACGTGCTGCCGGATCCCTCTCTAGCACAACTTTTGTTTCTTCTCTTATCATTTTAAACATTATAACTCCCCCATACAATGATATAAATTTACTAAATTACTCAAAATTAAAGCCTCTGTACGTAATCTATACGCACAGAGGCGAAAACTTTCGCGGTTCCACTCTGTTGTAAGCTAAAGGCTTATCTCTTAGGCGATAACGGTACCACCGAAGAAAAGTACTTTATAAAAAGATTTCCCCTTCTCTGCTCATGGATGCACTTCACTTATATATTTTCTTTGGTCTGCTTTCAGCCTCTGACAAACCTTCTCTGTAAGAATATATAAGTTACTCTTTCCAATCAATGCATTTAAAAAATGTCTATTTCATAAATGATTCAAATAACACCTTACCATTATTATAACATATTTAAATGATGCGTCAAGTGGCTTCTATCCTCTTTTTATTAGCTAGTACCCTCTTGCACTTCTGGCGCTTCATCTGGAGTATTATTCTTACCACTGTTATCAGCATATAACATAAACTGAAATACTAATATCAGTACCGTTGCAAACGTAGGAATCACCTGAACGATGATAGTTCCAATAAACGGAATCCATCCCACGATCATCCCAACAATTCCGCCAACAATAGTAGATGCAATGCTAACCAATACGGCGATTCCTAAAAGTGTCCAAAAATTTGATTTTGCCACTTCGATAGATTTCTTAAACCCATCTACAATCCCTAGATTATCAATAATCATTGCCGGGAACCACAATGTAACTAAGATAGCAATAACAATAGCTACTAGCCCTATTGCCAATGCACCTAAAAATGCTAGAAGCATACCTATTCTGCCTAATCTACCAACAATAACGCCTAAGATAACAAATAAAATAATTGCAATAATACCTACAATAAAACCAAATACAAGTTTACCTAGCCAATACATAAAGTATGTTTTGAAATGTTCGCTCAGTGAAGGCGAAAAATCACTTAAATCCGTTCTCCCTGTTTCAATTCCCTTCTTAATCATACCGCCCGTCGCTGGATATGCAACAAAATTTAAAATAAAGGCTAAAAATCCACCAATCCCAGCAATCCCTATGGTTGCAAACAGCATAGGACCTATCTCTTCCATTAGCTCCTTTGGATTACTTAAGAAGTAATCTAGATCCTGCATAATAGTCCAAATTTCACCCATATTTGCCCCTAATGTAGCCGCTCCTGCAGTTGCTATCAAACTTGGTAAAGCTGCAACAATAAATAGTGGTACCATTAACACATAGTTTTTAATTAAAAAATGAAACGCTTTTTCTAAATACTTCACACAAAACTCCTCCTTTAAATTAAATAGATACTGTTAATTATATTCTACATATAGTTTTAAAATCCTTTTTATTAGAAATAATTTGGAATATTTTTATGGGTTTAATGGCATACTCTGATTTACAAAAGAGGCGCATTTGCGCTTCGCTATGCGGACTTAGTCCCCCGCAGAATGCAAAAATTTCATAAGCTCTTAGGCAACAAAAAAAAGAACGAAGACGGATATTATTTATCCATCTTCGTTCTCTTTATTATTTATATTATACTTTTAGCACAAAATCTGCATACGCTTGTGTTGCATGTTCTCCATGGTCAAGTCCAAGTTCTTCTTCTTCTTTTTTAACTCTTAATCCAATGGTTGCTTTAAGCACTTTAAATAGAACAAAAGTTGTACCAATCGTCCATACTGCTACAGCTAATACGCCGATTGCTTGAACACCTAAAAGTTCTAAACCGCCACCATAAAACAATCCGCCATCAGTAGCAAATAATCCTACCAATATAGTTCCTGTTGCACCACACAGACCATGTACCCCTACAGCACCTACTGGGTCATCTATTTTCAGTACTTTATCAATAAATTCAATACCAAATACAATAACAAACCCTGATATTGCACCAATCGCAATTGCGCCCCATAAACTTACATCTGCACATCCTGCTGTGATTGCAACCAATCCACCTAAAGCACCATTTAGTGCCATACTTACATCTGGCTTTTTATAACGCATCCACGTAATAATCATTACTACAAAGGCACCCGCTGCTGCAGATAAATTCGTTGTCATTGCAATACTTCCTAATGCTTCCGTAGCTGCTAATTCACTACCTGGGTTAAATCCAAACCATCCAAACCATAAGATAAATACACCAAGTGCACCTAATGTAATGTTATGTCCTGGAATAGCATTTACTTTACCGTCTTTTCCATACTTACCAATACGAGGCCCGATAACTGCTGCACCCACTAAAGCTGCCCATCCACCGACAGAGTGTACAACTGTAGAACCTGCAAAATCAACAAATCCTAATTGGTCTAACCAACCGCCACCCCATGTCCAGTGTCCAACGATTGGATAAATAATAAGCGTTAGCACTACACTATATCCTAGGTAGGCTGCGAATTTCGTTCTTTCTGCCATTGCACCGGATACAATGGTAGCCGTTGTTGCTGCAAACACCGTTTGGAAAATAATAAATACTTCAATTGGAATATCTAGACCTAAATCAAGTGACGCTGGGTTGAAAAATCCTGTAGAACCAATAAATCCACCAGCACTTATCCCAAACATAATCCCAAAACCAATGACAAAATAAACCAAAGAACCAATTGAAAAATCCATTAGATTTTTCATAATAATGTTACTGGCATTTTTCGCTCTCGTAAATCCTGCCTCTACCATCGCAAATCCCGCTTGCATAAAAAATACTAAAAATGCGGCAATAAGTACCCATACTGTATCTAAATTTCTTTGAAAATCTGCTGCATCTAACTCTTGTGCTATACCTACGGTAGGCACCAATAAAATTCCTACTATCACTAACATTAAAACGCGTATCATGAACCTTTTTTTCATTATCATCAACCCCTATTCTAATTTTTTTTAAATAACATCTTCTCCGCTCTCACCAGTACGTATGCGAACTGCATCTTCCACGTTATATATAAAAATTTTGCCATCGCCTACATTCCCTGTGCCTACAGATTCTTTTACTTTTTGTACGAGCGTTTCCACCACACTATTTTCTACAACTGTTTCAACCTTTACTTTGTGTAGTAGATTAATATTAAGCTCTGTGCCTCTATACATGTGCTTAATACCTCTTTGGTGTCCGCATCCCATTACTGTCGATACAGTCATTCCGTTAACCCCTGCCTTGTCTAGTGCCTCTTTTAAATTTTCTAACTTTTCAGGGCGAATAATGATTTCCATCTTCTTCATAACATACACTCCTTTACAAATTTATTATTTTTTTGCTTTTATAGTAACAAAAAAGCGCCTTGTATTATATACAGGCGCCTTTGCCAACTCTACTCTTTTGCTATTCTGCTACACTATATTGGACAATAATTGTTTTCGCTACATCTTTCATCGGAACACCACTATCCATACTCTGTTTTTGGATTTTTCGGTAAGCATCTGGTTCAGATAGTCCTACCTCCTTCATAAGTAAGGATTTTGCCTTATCGATACATTTTCGACTTTCCACGTTCTTCCTTAAATCATTTAACTCCTGTTCAAGTTCACTAATTTTTCTTCTGCTTCGCATTACCATTTCTAATGTATGAATAAGTAGTGTTTTATTTAAAGGTTTGTTAAGACAAATTAAATCTATATTGTCAATCACAGATTCTATATATTGTTTTTGCATTTCATTGGTTAAAAGTACTACGGTACAAAGTTTATCTTCCATGATAATTTTAGCTACTTCAAACCCTGTCGTATCTGGCAACTCAAAATTCACAATGACAATCGATGGCTTTAGCATGCGTACTTTTCGAATAATCTCACTACCTGCGCTACATACATCTATTACATAAAAACCATGACTATTTAATAAACTGCGTATGCGACTACTAGCTTCCCCAGTTGGCATTGCAATTATAACTTCTGCTATGTTCACCTTTTATCACTCCAATCTTACCTCTCGGTCATTGATTTTAAAATCTGGTAAGATATTGTTCTACTTCCCATTGATGAACTTTGGTTTTATAATCATCCCACTCTAATAATTTTGCTGCCACATATCTTTCGAAAATGTGGGTACCTAATGTTTCTTTTATTAATTGATTCTCTTTTAAATCCTGTATTGCTGCAAATAGATCACCTGGCAAACTTTCGATACCCGCTTCTTTTCTCGCCACTTCATCCATAGCAAATATATTTTTTTCAATACTTGCAGGTGCATTCATTTGATTTTTGATACCGTCTAATCCTGCCGCTAACATACATGCTAATGCTAGATATGGATTGCAAGATGGGTCAGGATTACGCATTTCAATACGTGTGCTAAGCCCCCTAGCAGCAGGAATTCTAATCAGTGGACTTCTGTTTTTCGCAGACCATGCAATATACACAGGTGCCTCATATCCAGGTACTAAACGCTTATATGAATTAACCGTTGGATTAGTAATCGCCGCCATCGATTTGGTATGTTTCATGATTCCTGCAATATAGTGATAAGCCTCTTCACTTAATTGTAATGGTCCATTAGGATCATAAAACGCATTTATTTCACCCTTTGACAATGACATATTCGAATGCATCCCTGAACCATTAATCCCTGTAATTGGTTTTGGCATAAAGGTAGCATGTAAACCGTGACGCTGTGCAATAGTTTTTACAACTAATTTAAATGTCACAATATTATCCGCTGTTCTCAGTGCATCTGCATATTTAAAATCAATCTCATGCTGTCCTCTTGCTACTTCATGATGTGAAGCCTCAATTTCAAACCCCATATCTTCAAGCACTAGACAGATATCTCTTCTTGCATTTTCTCCAAGATCCATCGGACCTAAGTCAAAATACCCTGCATTATCGTGGGTGTTGGTAGTGGGCATCCCACTATCATCGGTATGAAATAAGAAAAACTCACATTCAGGTCCTACATTAAAGGTATATCCCATATCGGCTGCTTCTTTTATAATCTTTTTAAGTCGATAACGTGGATCTCCTTCAAATGGTGTACCATCTGGATTATATACATCACAAATCATTCTCGCTACCTTTCCTGGTTGCGGTCTCCACGGAAAAACCACAAACGTATCAGGGTCTGGTCTTAAATACATATCCGATTCTTCAATTCTTACAAACCCTTCAATAGAAGAACCATCAAACATACATTCATTACTTAATGCTTTGTCTAACTGCTCTGCTGTAATGGCTACGTTTTTAAGAGAACCAAAAATGTCTGTAAACTGTAATCGAATAAACTTTACGTCCTGCTCTTTTACCATTCTCTTCACATCTTCGCTAGTATACTTTGCCATTTCAAAAACCCCTTTCATTAAGCTTTTTTGTTTATTACTGTTTTAAACAAAAAAGACGTTCGATGCATACCTCTCATTACTTTAATGGTATACTATCTAAAGAACGTCTTTGTTCTACTCTCTTAAGCTTTTCCTCTTTAGTCATTCTTTTATTTAATACTATTATACCACAATTCTGAAAAATTGCAAGTGTTTTTTTGTTTTTTTTGCAAGTTTATTTTTTCAATCCTTCATTTTGTTGTTTTCATGTACTCATTCTAATACATTTCAATATTTTTTTGAATGATTATTCCTGCTACCATTCATTTATAGTGCTTTGTTTTTCCACTAATTCGCCGTATACAAATTCTTATATGGACGCTTATTATAGGCTATAATCTTTATAAACGGAGTCTGCATCACCGCTTTAAAATCTTGTTTAAAATAATCACAATATCTTTTTACATATCTATCAATGATTTGTTTATCTTCTTCCTCTAATGGCATCGATTTAACTTCTTTGCCCAATTGGCAATCATCCACTTCTCCTCTTATATAAATGACACCACCATGCATACCCGTTGCGCAGTATTTACCGACAATCTCTTCCTTTTCTTCTAAACCCAGTCCAAGCAACATGAGTATTCCACCTGCCATGTATTCCCCTAAAAAGTCGCCCGCTTTACCACCAATTACAATCACCGGCTTATGCTGCTTATATGCTTTCATATGAATACCTACACGATAACCGGCATTTCCTTGGATAAAAATCTCGCCCCCACGCATCGCATATCCTACCGTATCACCTGCATGGCCATGTACAGTCACTGTACCTGCATTCATGGTATTGCCCAATGCATCTTGGCCATTACCATAAATCTCTATCTCTGGTCCATTCATATACGCTGCTAAATCATTGCCTGGCGTGCCATATATGGTGATTTTACCTTTTCCTTGCAAACCATCGCCAATATAACGTTGCCCCATCACGTTTTGCAACACAATGTTTTTGCAATGCTCAAAATGCTGCTTAATTTCTTGATTTAACTGCTCATAGTGTTTATATCCTGCAACTACTTCCATTATATCCGCCCTCCTTTTAGCATCTTTTCTGCGCGAAGCTCTTTAGAAAATGCTATGAGACCAAATGCATCACTTGTTAGGGCTCTATCTAATTGCCTAATATCAATACCCTCTTTAATAAGGCTCGTATAAATTCCCGCTCTATCCACTTTACTAATTAAGATAAAACCTTTTAGCTGGTTTTGTTTTATAATGAATTTTTTAATCCACTTTTCTTCTTCATCATATACTAATTGTACCTCATACTGTTCTGCTTGTGTTTCATCTACATTTACGAGTCCTGCGGTTATCATCGGTAAACCAAAAAAACCAATCGCATTCATGGCAAATGCACTATCAAATATCGCATCTCCACCTGCCATACTACATCCCGCTACTTCCCCTTGACGGTAAGCATTTGGCCAAAGTGCCAATACGCGCCTTGTATCTGAAGCTACATCTAGGCTCTCTGTAACATCTCCAGCTGCATAAATATCTGCTATATTCGTCTGCATGCTATCATCTACAACAATACCACGATTCACATCAATCCCTGCTGTTTGTGCGATATCTACATTAGGTCTTACGCCAATAGCGACTACCAACAAGTCACAGGGTATTACCCTACCGTCTTGAAGCGTTAATTTTTCAACTTTAGTTTCACCCTCTATTTCTGATATGGTTGTATTAAATATAAATTTAATGCCCTCTTGCGTAATGTGTTTTTGTACAATATCAGCAGCCTTACGATCTAAAATGGTACTTAGCACACTATCTGCTAGTTCGACTACTGTAATATCATCACATAATTTATGAAGTCCTTCTGCCGCCTTAAGTCCAATAAGTCCTGCACCTACTATCACCACACGCATATCTTTTTTTACTTTTTGTTTAAGTTCTACTGCATCCTCTAACTTTAAAAATGTGTGTATATTTTCTTTGCCCGTTAACCCTTTCATCGGCGGCACAAACGGCTTGCTTCCTGTCGCTATTAAAAGTTTATCGTACGAAATAAACGTATCGTCTTCTAATCGCACTTGCTTTTTATCACATATAATCTCTACAACTTTTTTGCCAAAATACGTCGTTACGTTATGTTTTTTGTAAAAGTTCTCGCCACGATAACGCATGGTATCTTCCGTCACTTTATCGCCTAAATAATACGAGATTAATGGTCGAGAATAGGTATGATATGGCTCATCCGATATAAGTATAATCGGCTTTTTTGTATCTATTTTCCGTATGCTTTCTACCGCTGAAATAGCAGCGGCAGCATTTCCGATAATCACATATGCCATGTCTATTCCCCCTCCTCTTCATATTTTAGTGCTTCGTTCGGACAATTTTTAACACACGCTGGCGTATCTTCTATTTCAGCACACAAATCACACTTAGCCGCCACCTTTTTACCTTGCTCATTTCTAACAATTGCGCCAAACGGACAGACCAAAATACAAGTCCAACATCCGACACAGCGGTTTTCTTCATTCGTTACAATCCCTGTCTGCTCACCTTTTTGCATCGCCCCTGTTATACAAGCTTTTATGCACGGCGCATCCTCACAATGTCTACACTGTAGTGCAAAAGAAATGGGCATATCGTCTTCTACCACTATTCTTGGCATTGGTTTTATCTTTTCTTTTTTATATGCCTTAATGATGTCTTTACTCTCTGAATGTGCAACTGCACAGTGAATCTCACATAATTTACATCCTACACAATATGTTTCGTTTGCATATACTCTTTTCACGCTTTTCACGCTCCTTCTTTGGAGTTAAATATTATTTTATTCCCCTGCATGATTAATTCCTAAAATCTCAAGTTCTTTTTCACTAAGCCCAATGCCTCTTAGCATCAAGCGATTGCCTCTTAAACTATCAATGGCATTAATGCCCATACCACCCAACATTTCTTTAATCTCATGTGTCCATGCACGTATTAGGTTTGCAAGTCTTGTAGATACAATCTCTGGATTTAACCGTTTTACTAGATCTTCTCTTTGTGTGGCAATTCCCCAGTTGCATTTTCCTGTATAACATTTTTGACACATATGACATCCCATTGCAATGACCGCTGCGCTCCCAATATATACCGCATCTGCGCCCAATGCTACTGCTTTTACTACATCCGCACTGTTTCGTACACTTCCTGCTACTAGTAGCGATACCTCGTTGCGAATGCCTTCTTCTCTTAACCGCTGATCTACAGCAGCAAGTGCTAGTTCTATCGGTATCCCCACATTATCCCTCACACGTGTAGGAGCAGCTCCCGTTCCACCTCTGTATCCATCCATTACAATGACATCGGCACCTGCTCTTGCTATGCCTGATGCAATGGCTGGCGCATTGTGAACAGCGGCAATTTTTACAAAAACAGGTTTTTTATAATCTGTCGCCTCTTTAAGTGAATAGATTAATTGTCTTAAATCTTCAATTGAATAGATATCATGATGCGGTGCTGGAGATATGGCATCTGAGCCCTCTGGTATCATGCGCGTTGCTGAAACTTCCTCTCCTACTTTCTCACCAGGAAGATGTCCTCCAATGCCTGGTTTTGCCCCTTGCCCAATTTTTATTTCAATTGCTGCGCCCGCATTTAGGTACTCTTTATGCACCCCAAAACGTCCAGAAGCTACCTGCACAATTGTATTTTTTCCAAATTCATAAAATTCTTTATTAAGACCGCCTTCACCCGTATTATAAAGGGTACCAGTTTCTCTTGCCGCTCTTGCTAATGATGCGTGTGCATTTTTGCTAATGGATCCAAAAGACATTGCAGAAAATAAAATAGGCGTGGATAGTTCAATTTGCGGAGGCATTTTCGTGGTCATATTGCCATCCTCGTCAAAGGTTACTTTTTCAGGTTTTCTACCTAGTATTACTTTGGTTTCCATCGGTTCTCTCAGTGGATCAATCGATGGGTTGGTAACCTGACTTGCATTTAACAGCATCCTATCCCAATAGATTGGATAAGGTTTGGGGTTTCCCATACCCGAAAGTAAAATCCCCCCGGTTTGTGCTTGTTTATAAATTTCGTTCATTGCACTTGCTGTCCAGTTAGCATTTTCTCTAAACTCTAATGAATGCTTTTTAATACTCAGTGCGCGCGTAGGACACATCAGCACACATCGGTGACAATTGACACAATTTGTCTCATCTGCATACACCTTATTATCTTCCTCATCGTAAGTATGCACTTCATTGGCACACTGTCTTACACAAACTTCACACTGTATACATCTATCTTCATTTCTTTCTACCATAAATTCCGGTACATTAAAATTTAAGCTCATACTTTCGCCTCCTCATTGAGTAGCCCTATTACTGGTTCTCCGCCCTTTGGTGTCCAAACCTTATCAGGATTTTGGCATACGACACGAATGGCTGATTCTTCACTTGCCACATATAGCATTTCACCTTTTTCAGCTGCAACTAAAGAGCGCAGTTTAATTCGGTCATTTAATGCAAGCATGCCATTTTTAAATCCTAAAATAATGGAAAAAGGACCGTTAATCAAAGCACTTGCATACACTGCCCTTAACGCCTTTAACTTTTTAGCTTGCTCAGGTGCTTCTTTTTCTATATCTTGCCACATAGGCGCAGCCAACACTTTTACAACTGTTTCTAATGGCATGTGATGTTTCCGATTTAATAAATCAAACAAATAGGTAATAGCCTCCGTATCTGTTTGTAAATTGCATTTATACCCATACATTTCTACATATCTACGATTGGCATCATAAGAAGAAATTTCACCATTATGCACAATCGACCAATCTAAAAGTGTAAATGGATGTGCGCCACCCCACCATCCTGGTGTATTGGTTGGAAATCTACCATGTGCTGTCCACAAATGGGCTTTATAGGTATCTAACATATAGAATTCGCCGATGTCCTCGGGATATCCTACTCCTTTAAACGCACCCATGTTTTTTCCACTTGAAAAGATAAATGCGCCGTCAAAGTAAGTATTGATTTTAATAACACACCTAGCTGTAAATTCTTCTTCATTTAACTCTGATTCAATAAGTTTGAATTTTCTCGGTTTTATAAAATAACGCCAAATCATTGGACTTTTAGTAATAGCAGACACCTTAGTAGTTGGAATTTTTCCTGAACTCTCAATATCGAAATGGGTATTTAAAAAATCTTCTGCCCTTATTTTCGCTTCTACATCATCATAGAACACATGAAGCGCAAATAAATCTTTATACTCAGGATAAATGCCATAAGCTGCAAAACCTCCTCCTAGACCATTCGAACGTTCATGCATCAAAGCAATGGAAGCAATAATATCTTCTCCTGAAAAACGCTCTCCTTTTCTATTCATTATACCGCTAATCGCACATCCTGAAGGGATGCGGATCTGACCTTCTTTTTTTAACATTTTAAACCCCCCTTGGTTTTGAATAACGCTACATGATGTATTATAATTATATTTTATGACTTAAATTATTGTAAAAATTTCATAAGCCCTTAGGCAATAAAAAAACGACGCCCTTGAGCCAAAATGGGATTCCCCACTTTAGCTAAGAACGTCTTTGTTCATCGTACTATTTATTTTATTTATTAAAGATATTATACTACATTTATTTTAAAAAAGCAATACCTTTTTATGTTTTTTGCAATTTTTGTTTTGTATTCTTGCAAAATTTATCAAAATTACAACTGTAATTGATTAAATCTTTCTACGGCTTCTTCGGTCATATCTTTGTCACCAAACGCTGTTAGTCTAAAATACCCCTGCCCACTAGGACCAAAACCAACACCAGGTGTTCCTACGATGTGTGCTTCTTTTAACAGTTTATCGAAAAATCCCCAAGAATCCAAACCACTTGGCGTCTTAAGCCAAATATATGGTGCATTTACGCCACCAAAAACCTCTATGCCAAGCTTCATAATGCCTTCACGAATAACTTTTGCATTTGACATGTAGTATGATATTACGTTTTTGATTTGTTTTTGTCCTTCTTCTGTATATACTGCCGCTGCTGCTTTTTGAATAATATACGGACTCCCATTAAATTTGGTGGTCTGCCTTCTATTCCAAAGTTTATTAAGTGAAACGGCTTCTCCTGATTTTGTATATCCCATTAGCGCTTTAGGCACAACAGTAAATGCGCATCTTGTACCTGTAAATCCTGCATTTTTCGAAAAACTTCTAAATTCAATTGCAACTTCCTGTGCACCTTCAATTTCGTAAATGCTATGTGCCACATCTTCTTCTTGGATATACGCTTCATAGGCAGCATCATATAAAATGATGGCTTTGTTTGTTTTGGCATAATCCACCCATTTTTTTAGTTCTGCTTTAGAAACCGTGGTGCCAGTTGGATTATTTGGAAAACATAAATAAATCATATCTACCTTACCGGTTGGCAGCGCAGGTACAAATTCATTTTCTGCCGTGCACGGCAGGTAAGTAATCTCACTCCACTTCCCATCTTCTCCTAACACACCGGTTCTTCCTGCCATTACATTCGTATCAATATACACAGGGTATACAGGATCGGTTACCGCAATGCGATTGTCCACGCCAAAAATCTCTTGAATATTCCCCGTATCACATTTTGAACCATCACTTACGAATACTTCATCTGTGCTTAGATCTATGCCTCTCGATGCATAATCATAGGCAATAATTTTTTCTATTAAAAAATCATACCCTTGTTCAGGACCATACCCTTTAAAAGTATCGGCATCTGCCATTTCATCTACCGCACTTTGTAGTCCTTTGATAACTGCATCCGGAAGCGGTTGTGTAACATCCCCAATACCTAACTTAATAATCTTTGCATTGCTATTCTCGTTTTGAAAAGCACTTACCCTTCTTGTAATTTCAGCAAATAAGTAACTCCCCGGTAACTTTAAATAATTTTCATTAATAAACGTCATTGCTCATCCCTCTTTCTTTATTTTACTTTCTACTCTTTGTTTTTCTGTCCGACCAACTGCCTAATGTATAATTTCTATTTCACCTTCAAATACCTTAGTCGCTGGGCCCGTCATGTATACATGATTATCTGCAGCATCCCATTCAATAAATAAATCTCCCCCTAATAGATTCACCGTCGCCCGTCTTTCGCTTTTATCATTTAACACCGATGCAACTAGCACCGCACAAGCACCCGTGCCACAAGCAAGTGTTTCTCCTGCCCCTCTTTCCCACACACGCATTTTCAGCGTATTTCTATCTATCACTTCTACAAATTCCGTATTGATTCTTTTCGGAAAAATTGCATGATTTTCAAATTTAGGACCAATCTTTTCAATCTTAAGCACTTCTATATTATCCATATATACGATTGCATGCGGGTTACCCATCGATACGCCAGTGATGTGGTACTTCGCCCCATCTATTTCAACAGGCGCATTGACACATCTTTCGCCACTTAGTGCAATAGGAATTGATGCAGGTTCTAAAATAGGCTGCCCCATATCCACCCTCACCATATCAACTTTTCTATCTTTAATCTCTAGCTGCAGCACTTTAATCCCTGCAAGCGTCTCAACAAAAATGGTTTCTTTATTCGTTAAACCGTTATCAAATACGTATTTACCTACACACCTTATAGCGTTTCCGCACATTTCTGCCTCTGAGCCATCTGCATTAAACATACGCATTTTAAAATCCCGTGCATCTGAAGGCATGATAAGTACTAGCCCATCCGAACCGATACCAAAATGCCTATCACTCACTATTTTTGCAACCTCATTAGGGTTTTCCACCATTTCTTCAAAGCAATTCACATACACATAATCATTGCCAAGACCCTGCATTTTTGTAAATTTCACCTCTATTACCTCCCACCAAAGCTATTTTAATGCTTTATATAAACAAATTATCATAATAGTACTATTACTTATATTATACCATCTCATTTTAAAAAGTCAACCAATCATCTATTATTTTTGCAAGTTTATTTTAATTATCTTTCAAATCTATTTTTAGATTTACTTTCACCACTTTAAATGATATAATGTTTAGTAGATAATGCATAGCCAATGGTAA
>SKGK01000079.1 GCA_007117465.1 Clostridia bacterium
AAATACCAAGTCAAAAAGAAAGAAATATGACTGATAAAGAATTCTTAGGAATATGGAACGAAGCAACAGGAGAGTGGATAGTAAAACCAAAGATTAAATATAATTACAATAACAATCCAATATTGAAAGCTGTAGAAGAAAGCGTTAGAAATGATAATTACGATGATGCAAAGAAATTATTGAAACAGTATTATATTTCTAAAGATAGACAGATTGAGAACCCATCTAGCAAACGTAAAGACACAAACTTTGTAGAAGATTTATTAAATGATGTTTATTCTAAATTAACTGTATGCACAAAAGGTACAGTTAATTCGGAACCAGGTTATAGTAAATTTGACTTAACAGAGACCATTGCAAACAATGTATTGACAAATCAAGATTCTATGGATTTTGTTATAATAAATGAAAATAAAAATGAAGAGGTTATATTTCATAGTCGAGAAGGAGATAATCCACCTGTTCTTACAGTTGTAGTTGATGGTAAGGAGTATAAGATTCATCCATCTGCTGATTCATATATAAGAGCAGGAAAATACGGATCAATAAATTATGGTAGTGAGTTATATCTAAAAGCCTTAGATAGTGGCATGCCTGTTGACGATCATTCAAAAAGAATCTATATTAATTTCAAATTACCCAAAATACCAATGAATGCAAAGGTTGAAAGTGCGGAGCTTTCATTTTATGGATTTGCAAGGGTACATAATCCTGAAAACACAAATGAAAGTAATGTGTATGAGCAATCAGTTAAGCTAGGTAAATCAGCTGATATTATTATTGCTAAGTCAGAAGAGGTGGACTTTAAAGAAAATTTAATAAGTTGGAATACACCTTTGAGAATAAGGCATTATTCATTTAAAGGAAGCACAGAAAAATATGGTGGAATGGATTATTTGCATAATAATAAACCAGGTATAGATATACAGTTTATAAATACTTATGCAAGGTTTTGGCATCAGGAAGGTTTAATAGGTAAATACGAAGAGACCCTTGATGAAAAATATGCAGCACGTTATATTAAAGAGTTACTGTGTTATTACACAAAGATTGGTGGAGGAGACTTGCTTCTTCCAAGCGACATAAGATGTAGTAATGTTCCACTTAATGCAGGTTTTAGAGAGCAGCTAATTACAAAAGCCTATTATTCTATTGTGAAATCTGAGTCAATGACCCCAGATGATAACTTGCAAATCTTAAAGTTCATATATGATGATGCAGAAGTTTTATTAGAAGAATGCTATTGGGAAGGACCAAACAAGGATAATAACTGGGGTATGGCAATGCTTGTAGGAAATCAATATGTTATTGAATATTTTCCTGAATTCGTTACAACAGATAAAAATTTAGGCATTATAGGAGAAAGAATGGAATATCAGTTAAGTAATTTGATTAGAACTGATGGAGCATATATAGAAGGAACAAACGGATATCCAGCACATGTATTTGAGAATATTTATAATTATAAAAAAGCAATGACAGAATTAGGATATAAGGTTCCAGAAAGTTTAGAAAGTCAAATAAAACGTTTTGCTACTTTTTTTATAAACTGTTTAGAACCAAATGGGTATTTAGCAGAGTATGGTGATGATCATTATAATAAAGAGCCAAAGTTATACAAAGAAATAGAGGAAATTGCAAGAAATGAAGGGGACTGTGAAATGCTATATGTGTCCACATATAGAAAAGAAGGAGAGGAACCACTTCGCCAAAGTGCATTTTATCCTGATGGAGAATGGGCAACGATGAGAGATGGTTGGGATGAAAATAGTCTGTTTGCTTTTACTAATTGGGCAACAATGAAGGTACATTCTCATAATGATGTTTTAGGTCTTACCTTAACAGGTTATGGAAGAAGGCTGTTAGCCGACACAAGTGATAAAAGTTATAACAATGATCCTATTTCTCTTTGGCAGAGAGTTAGTAGATTTTCACATAATGTAGTGGCTATTGATGATACATCTGCTTATGAACTGTACAAGAAAAATTGGAGTAATCCTAACATGTCATCATCAGCAGATGCAAACTTTACCAACTTTCATGATATTTTAACAGCTCAGCTTATTGAAAAAATGCCAGCAGGTGATTATGTCAGTGACCGTAAGATCATATTCTTAAAGCCTCTTAAATTTTTTATTGTATCGGATCATTTAAACGCAGCTACAGGTTCTCATAAATATACCCAAAGTTGGATGTTTGAGCCTAAGGCAATGCCTTCTATTGATTTGCTAACAGGAGCAGTAAGAACTAATTTCACAGAAGGTGCAAATATTTTAGTTGTTCCTAATTCAAATAATGATATGGTACAATCTATTGAAAAAGGATATCAATGCGATACAGCCATTGAGTATGCTAAGTTTGTTAAGGATTCTGAGGAAGTAGAAAAATTTGATACAGTACTGTATCCTTTAATGGAGGAATCCCAGACACAGATTACAACAGAAAAAATAGATATGGGTGATAACAAATTAGTTAGTGCTATGAATATTGAAGTCAAAAAAGAGGGGGATAAGATTGAAAAAGGTTCATATTATATAACCCATGAAGAAAAAACTGAATATAGATTATTTGGTGAAAATGCAACAGATGCTACTATGGCTTATGTAAACTATGATTGTGATGATACAGTAAACTATGCAATTATCCAACAGGGTACTGTTTTAAAAGCAGGGGAAATGGACGTTATAAAAAGTAATGTGCTCCTGAGTGATGTTTCCCTTGAATATACAAATGAAGAAATGAATATATCTTCATCTGAAAAAGTGTTATCAAACTTAGGTAACTTAGAAATTTTAGCAGCTGCATATGTGAAGGTTGTTAAATTTAACGGTCAGTGTGTTTCATATATTAAGCAGGGAGATAAGATTTACCTAAATAAAGATGTAATTACAAAAGCTGATAGCGTTGCACCTCAGTTTTTAAAATATATACCGATTAATGTAAATGGTAAGCTAGAATATATTACAGTTGAAAACAGGGAAGATAATCAAACGACTGTATCACGAGATATGACCATAGCAAGAGATAAAAAGAATCTTGCTCTTGGAAAAACTGTTACAGGTGCTGACGCACAGATAGTTGATGGAGACCCAAACAATGCTTGGAAACAATCAACGCGAAAATACCCTGCGACGATAACTATTGACTTGGGAAAAGAAGAGAACGTAAGTGAAGTAGAAGTACTTTGGGGTCTAAGTGAGACACAAAATGGCATTTATAATTATAAACTTCAAACAAGCTTAGATGGAAAAAACTTTGTGGATATAAAGGAAGACAAAGGTTATGAAAGAAGCCTAGTTGAGATTTATAACAAGGCACGTTACATTAGATTAATAGTTAAAAACAATACATTTTATGATCCGATCCAAATCCGAGAGATTTATGTTGGTGGTGTTAATTCTATAGGACAGTCTCTAAAAAATGAGATTATAACAATAGGACAGGTAGGAGAAACATTTGCTTCTCCTATGAGAATTGAGTTTACAGGTATCCCAAATGCTAAAGTAGGGAAACTAAGCAAAAATGGAACATTTACACCTATCACTACTCATGATTTAACAACATCATCTAAAGGCGTATGGATTAAAGATGGTGGTAGTTATGCAATATTATATTAAGTGATAATGTAGCTCCAACACTCATTTGTGTGAACCTAATGGAAGCAGGGATGCACTTTTTGTTGCCTATGAAAGCAGGATGGATCTAACGGTTTTTTTTCACACGAATATCTTTTCTGAAATATCCAGGGGGAAATCCGAAGAATTGTTCAAAAGCTTTATAAAAATTACTAAGGCTATTAAACCCTGCTTCATAACAAATATCTAGAATGTTCATGTCGGTATTG
>SKGK01000117.1 GCA_007117465.1 Clostridia bacterium
CTCTTAAGCCCCCTAATCACATTGGACAAAGTTTCTTACAAAATGTATAATGAAAGTAAGAAAAGGGGGACCAAATTTGGAAAGAAAATCATATTCTCAAGAGTTTAAGAACAAGTTAGTGGAGGAGGCACAGGCTACAGGCAATGCAACTATTGTTGCTAGAAAATATGGAGTAGCTAAATCAAGTTTATCAAAATGGATATCGGCTTATAAAACTAATGCCAAAAAATCATATACAGATAATACAGTGAACAAATATCCAGAAATCAAAGATGATCCAGAAGAGTTAAAAGCTGCCCTAAAACAAAATGAGCAAATGAAAAGACTTTTAGGGGAAAGGGAACTTGAAATAGCTGTTTTGCGTGACCTTTTAAAAAAAACGACTATTCCCTTACCGACAAGATGCTAATAGCGCAAAGCTGGATTAGCAAAGGCTTTTCTAAAAACTTAATATTGAAATACTTACAAATTAATCGTTCAACTTACTACTATCAAGTAGAACATGAGGGATATATCCGGCAACAGAATGGTGGAAGACCTATCCCAGGCTATTCACTTAATATGGTGGGCATCAAGGTGTGTGATGAGCAAATAAAGGAGCATATCATAGACTTAATTGAAACAGAAGCTTTTGGCTATGGGTACTACAAAATAACTATATTGCTTAAAAGACGATATACTCTTGTAATAAATGCTAAAAAGGTATATCGACTTTGTAAGGAGCTAAGAGTGCTTCATCCGCAGAGAGTAAAAAAAATCAAATATCCGAAACGTATTGCTAGAAATCGTCAAATAACGGGTTCTAACCAACTATGGGAAACAGATCTTAAGTATGGTTATATACATGGAGAAGATAGATTTTTCTATATATTGTCTTATCTTGATGTATATGATCGCAGTATCATAGATTATCATATCGGGTTAAATTGTACGGCAGATGCTGCAGTATTTACCCTAAGCAATGCTTTAAAGGCTAGAAGCATTGAACAATCTCAAAATCTTGTTATTAGGTCCGACAACGGGCCACAGTTCATCAGTAACCTATTTGAAGAAAGTTG
Source organism: Clostridia bacterium (assembly GCA_007117465.1). Lineage (GTDB taxonomy): Bacteria > Bacillota > Clostridia > SK-Y3 > SK-Y3 > SKGK01. Next base: position 1,059 of record SKGK01000117.1, read on the forward strand.
CAATACATTGGGAGTGTAGCATGAAAGAATTCCTACAAAGTGCCCAAACAAAAATGCTCATATTGAGTCTTTTCACAGAATTTTAGAAGATGACTGCTTATCGCGCCACGAATTTCATAATTATCAAGAGGCATATACTGTAGTTGTAGATAATATGGAGTACTACAATAATGTGAGAATTCACTCAGCAATAGAATATATGTCTCCATTGGAATATTATATGGCTAATATGAAGGGGATGATAAAACCAAAGGTTATAAGGGTTTGAGCATTATATTATATCTTTGATCAAACTAGTTTTTATGCCGCGAAAGTCTATTTATATGGGGTGGTACCCTCTGGTATAATCTTGGCGGCGGGAATAACGCCGAAACATATGCTTATTTCCGCCAGGGATATGGGTGTCCAGAGGGTGCGGGGACCCCATGTCAATAGAACCGTGGAATAAATACGGTAAAATAAGCACTATGTTAAAAGTATGGTATACACTATCTCTTTTATAAAGAATATTTAAATGGTAATAATAACTGGAAAAAATCGCAATCATGAGATAGAGCGAGCAATAAGAAACTCTGTCCAAAATAAGGGGGTTAATCCGGCTGTTCAACACCATTACTTTTCAATTATACATCATCCCACCATATTTTTCTACATATTTTTACAAAAGGCTTATCTTTTTTCTTCTATCTCCACCCCACTCTTAAGCACAAAAACAAAATAGCGACGAACCCAAACTTAACAAATCTAAGTGGCTTATTAACATTATTTATATTGATTATCCATATATTTTTTTGAGATTTTTTATTCTTCTTTAATTCCTGATATTACATATGGATTCTCATCGCTGCCACTTCCTGATATAAATGTTGCAGTTGGCATGTTTAAATAGAAAGCTGGACGAACACCATATCCAGGCATATTGACTCTGCCGTTAGCGACCAAGCCGTAAGGATGGACATAAAGGGTGGTTGTCGGACCGTTAGCGGCCGGGGTGCGAAGCCAATAGAGCCAATTTTCACCACGTGTTATTCCGTCACTTTTATGCTCAGAATTATCCACTGCCTTCTGCGTAGGTTGGCCAATGTAATAAGAATCTTCCAATATGCTTCTGTTCTCATACACGCTATTTAATTGCTTAACATCAAGCAGGAACATTTTATCCTTTACATTATGCGCATAAGCAGAGCTGTAGTTTTGTACTACGTTTTCTATATTTTGGTTTAATAGATGTATCTCATTTCCACTAGTTGCCATTTTGCTATCTAACCTGCTTAGAAGTGATTTTTGCGTTACAGTCTTTATTACACTTCGCTCACTCTCTGTAAAATTGCCATCAGCAAGAAAGCCTTTCTCATTAGCATAAGCATTATAACCCCCCATTGCCTTATCAGCTGTAGGTGGGTTACCGCACAGCCAGTTTACCTTCCCTGCTCTGGCGGTTGAATTAAGCCATGAACGAATATTCGAATCTTCCCAAAAGTTTGAGCCATATTCAATGCGGTGACTATCTCTGCCATGGGATGAGTTGTTAGCTGTGTTGTCTCCACCAACATCAAAAGGCTTAATGGATATAATTTTATCACTAAGCATAAGAGGTCCGTTTTCATCGATATCCACGCATCTCCACAGTATTGGCTCATCATAATATTTTCCCATTACTACATAGTCACCTATTTTAATGGTGCCAGCAGCTTGTGCTGTATCACTTGTGCGATATGGGTCATCTATACTTCCCTTTCCATATGCAAGCGATTGGGTTTTGATGCGAATCATAGGTCTAACACCAGGTGCTGCACCGTAAGCGGGTGCTTGCTGCAAGAGGCCACTTCTATTGACAAAATAAATATGATGCGGCGTATTGGCAAGTGGTGTGCGAAGCCAGTATACATGGGGCATATTGATATCAAAGTTAGTATTTGGTTTGTTCAATACACCACTTTTTTCATAAGCGCTTTGCGTAACTTTCGCTGTTAGCGAAATATTGTTTGGCATAATCAGTCGCGTCAGCTCTTCCACAGAAGGAAGCAAAACGCGATCTTCTGTCCATTTGTAAAAAGCATTGTTATAATTTGCAGCAATTGCATCAATAGAAACTGCATCTTCTACAGCTACGCCTTCAACATGTGGCAATCTTTCATTTCCACCATCATGTCCTAAAATAGCAACATCAATACCTGGGACTACAACTCGTGCTTTTATGTCTACCATATCATTTTTTTCGGCGTCCGAAAAATGATGCAAAAATCCAGGTTCATGTGCATATGAATCTAATTGCCAAGCCATCCTATCAGCGGTAGGAGCCGCAGTAGGATAATTTAAATCCTTTTGATCGCTGTTTAACCAATGTCTGATATTTGACTCTAACCAATAATTACTGCCAAAGCGAACCCGCATATTGTTCATATCCCGTCTTGGTGGTGCATCTGAGTTTGCATCAAAAGCTTTTAATGTCAAAATATTCTCAGAAAAAAGTAGCACTGTTTGGTCTTCACTTTCTACCACTTGCCATAAAATAGTTTCTTCATTATATCTACCAAATTCTACATAATCTCCAACTTCTAATGTTTTTGGCTCTGGCTTTTCTGGTATTTTTTCTGGGGGTTTTTCATCTTTTAAAGCGCCTAACGCCATAGCCGCATTTACCATGCCACCCGTTATGGTTTTTCCTTGTAAGCTTTCTAAAGGATTATTTCTAGCTGAATCAAGAATACGGTTTTTAATTTTTATAGGGTCTTTTTCCCCTGTAC
>SKGK01000150.1 GCA_007117465.1 Clostridia bacterium
GCTCACAAAGCTATTATGATTCTGGCGGATGGCGTGCAAGCTGGGCTGGAGAAGGTGGCGGGGTACTGCTTAATCAAGATCCACATCAGCTGGATTTATGGCAATGGATTTGTGGCATGCCCAAAAAAGTACGTGCATTTTGTGCCTTTGGAAAATACCATGATATCGAAGTAGAAGATGATGTAACGGCATATGTAGAATATGAAAATGGTGCAACAGGTGTATTTATAACTAGCACTGGAGAGACGCCGGGCACCAATCGCTTTGAAGTGACGGGAGACAGAGGCAAAATCGTCGTTGAAGGCGGCAAGCTTACATTTTGGCGCACACGTATTGGGGAAAGACAATTTAACGCGGAATTTACCGATGGATTTGGAGAGCCTGAGTGCTGGAAATGTGAAGTGCCGATAAAAGGGGAAGAGACAAAACATGTAGGTATCATGACGAACTTTGTAGAGGCAATTTTAAAAGGGACTAAGCTCCTTGCCCCTGGTATTGAAGGAATTCGAGGACTTAGCATTTCAAATGCCATGCATTTATCCGCATGGACAGATGATTGGGTAGAAATGCCGATTGATGAGGATTTGTTTTATGAAGAATTACAAACGCGCATTAAGACATCCACCTATAAGAAAAAAGAAGCAAATAAAACAACGCTAGATGTGTCAGGAACACATTGAGAAAGTTTGACAGCAGACAGTCGCTTAGTTCGACAGGAAAAGAGTAAAAGAAGGTGACAGGATTGGAGAAATTAAAGGTAGGCATTATTGGGTGTGGGGCGATTTCGGGGGTGCATGCCGATGCGATAATGTCTAGTGAAAATGCAGTATTAACGGCAGTTGCTGATATAGATCAAGACGTTTGTAAAGAAGCAGCACAGCGTTATGGTTGTACAGGGTATACAGATTATTACGATATGATAAGAAGTGAAGCGATAGATGCGGTGCATATCTGTACGCCCCATTATTTGCACGTACCGATGGCGATACAAGCGCTTAAGGCAGGCAAACATGTAATGGTAGAAAAGCCAATTGCGATAGGGGTAGAAGAAGCGGGAGAACTTATAGAAGTAGCAAAAGCAGCAGGCAAGCATTTAGGAGTAGCTTTTCAAAATCGCTATAATAATACGTCAAAGCAAGCAAAAGCACTGTTAGAGAAAAAAGCACTTGGAGAGATAAAAGGAATAAAAGGTCTTGTTACTTGGTATAGGGATGAAGCATACTACAAGGACAGTAGTTGGCGAGGAAGACATGACACAGAAGGTGGAGGTGTGCTGATCAATCAAGCAATTCACACACTAGATTTGATGCAGTGGTTTGGTGGAGAGATGCTAGCGATTAAAGGGAATATCGATACGCGCATGTTAGATACGGTCATTGAAGTAGAAGATACCGCAGATGCTACGGTCTATTATGACAAAGGGGCAGTGGGAATCTTTTATGCTACTAATTGCTTTACTACTAATTCATCGGTGGAGATTGAAATTCATTGTGAAAAAGGAATGTTAACTATAAAAGATGGTGAACTTACAAAAGTTTGTGATGGTAAAAAGGAAATGGTAGTAGATGACCATCATGACGGTAAATACAAAAGTTACTGGGGAGATAGCCATAAAAAGCTGATTGAAAGCTTTTATAAAGGGATTATCACAGATGACGAGACATATTATGTTACAGGTGAGCAAAGTATTTGTGCATTAGAAATGATAAAGGGGATATATGCCTCAGCAAAAACAGGAAAAAAATATTATTTTTAGGAGGAATAAGTAATGGCAGATTTAAAGATTGCAGCACAACTTTTTACATTGAGGGAGTATTTGAAAACACCAGAAGATATAGCGAAAACGCTTAAAAAGGTAAAAGAGATAGGATATGATGCTGTACAAGTATCAGCTATCGGGCCTATTGATCCGAAAGAACTTAAAGCATTAGTGGATAAAGAGGGATTAACCATTTGTGTTACTCATATACCATATGACCGTTTGTGGAATAATTTGGACGCTGTAATAGAGGATCATAAATTGTGGGATTGCAAATATGTAGGACTAGGCGCTATGCCAGAAGAGTATAGAGAGAACAAAGAAGGATATGTTAGGTTTGCAAAAGAAGCATCAGAAGTCGGTAGAAAATTAGCAAAGCATGGGCTTAAGTTTGTATATCATAACCATAATTTTGAATTCCGAAATTTTGATGGACAAACGGGTATGGACATTCTTTTTAATGAAACCGATCCTGAAGTATTTGATTTTGAATTAGATACGTATTGGGTTCAGGCAGGTGGAGCAGATCCAATTGTTTGGATTAAAAAAGTGGCAGGACGTATGGATGTTGTTCATTTTAAAGATATGATGATTGATAAAGAAAGAAAACAGATATTTGCTGAAGTAGGTGAAGGTAACTTAAACTGGCCAGGTATTATAGCAGCTTGCAAAGAAATTGGCGTAAAATGGGCACCTGTAGAACAAGATAGATGCTTAAGAGATCCATTTGAAAGTTTAGCAATTAGCTATAAGAATCTTAAAAAGATGGGATTTTAATTTCCAACAAATATTATATCAATTGAAAAAGACGGACAGCCAATATAGGTTGCCCGTCTTTTTTGCCTAAAAGTTTTATTTTTGAAGATCTTGCAATAATTTAAAATATCTTGGAAAAGAAATATTTACAGCATCTGCGCCATTTATTTTTGAGGGCCCATTGGCACATAACGCTGCAATTGACATTGACATCGCAATTCGGTGATCGTTATAGGATTCAAAACAAGCGCTTTTAAAAGCATTTCCGCCATTAATGATCATACCATCAGATGTTTCTTCAATATCAATGCCTGCTTTTTTAAGCTCAGTTACTACTGTTTGAATGCGATTAGACTCTTTTACTTTTAATTCTGCCGCATCTTTAATGACGGTAGTGCCACAAGCCGCCGCTGCCGCTACTGCAATGATAGGGATCTCATCAATGAGTCGTGGGATAATATCTCCTTCAATAATGGTGCCATGTAGAGAAGAGGTAGTAACGGTAATGTCTGCTACCTCTTCATTGTTTATAAGTCTTTGGTTAGATAACGCCATTTTTGCTCCCATGGCATTAAGCACATCAACAATACCCGTGCGTGTAGGATTCATTCCGATATTTCGAATGGTGATTTCTGAATGGGGCAACATTAATCCAGCCACCATAAAGTATGCTGCAGAAGAAATATCTCCAGGAACGGTTATTTTTTGTGCTTCTAATTTAGGATAAGGCATGCAATGAATATCAAGTCCTGATGTGTAAATATCCGCACCAAAATGCGTGAGCATGCGCTCAGAATGGTCTCGTGATTTTGCAGGTTCAATCAGGTGCGTTTCACCTTCTGCATACAAACCTGCCAATAAAAGTGCTGATTTTACTTGTGCACTTGCGATAGGCAGATGGTACGTTATACCTTTTAGTGCGCTTCCGTTGAGGGTAAGGGGACATAAAGTACTCGCTTGTGTCCCTGAAATATCAGCGCCCATCGTTTTTAAGGGATTAATGACACGATCCATCGGTCTTTTGCGAATGGAAGAATCACCATCTAGGATGGAGCTAAAATGCTGGCCAGCAAGTAGTCCAAGCATTAAACGGGTAGTTGTCCCTGAGTTGCCAGTATATAAAATATCAACAGGACATGATAGTCCATGGAGTCCTTTACCAAAAACAAGTACTTTATCTTTTGAAACGTCAATCTGTATGCCTAATTTGTGAAAACATTTGATGGTATTTAGACAATCTTCACCCATCAAAAACCCATCAATTTCTGTCTTGCCTTGAGCAATTGCCCCGAGCATAACAGCACGATGTGAAATGGACTTATCGCCAGGAACGGTGATTTCACCTTTTAAATGATTAGTTGGCTGAATGATCATATTAATAACTCCTTTTTAGTTAGTTCGGACAACAGAATATCCTTGTGCTTGTAAGATTTGCTGTGCCTTTTGTGCACTCTTTACATCTGGCAAGCTGATAATTAAAACGCCACCTTCATATTCTCGGTTATTAGAAATATTAAGGTTTTTAATACTAATTGAATGCTCGCCTAAAATTGTTGCGATTTTTCCAATAATACCTGGTTTATCTACGACGTCGACAACTAATTCATACATACCAGGAATAAGGCTTGTTTGTTTGGCAGTGAATGTATCGCGGTATTGTTTGGCGCTATCAAATATATCATAAACCTGCTCATCATTATGCTGCATAAGAGCCGATTTAAATTCTTCTAATGATTGTATATAATATGTTAGCATCTCAGAGATTGCCGAACTATTACTAGTACAAATGGTCTGCCACATTTTAGCATTGGAAGATGAAATTCTAGTAATATCTTTAAATCCGCCAGCTGCCAATTTTTGCATATGTTTATCATCCGTATCTAAAGCACTAACCATATTTACGAGCAGCGCTGAAATGACATGAGGGACATGACTAATCGCACTTGTAACTTTATCGTGTAGACAGGCAGAAAGCGTAATCGTAAAACTTCCCCATGCCTTTATAAGTGCTTGTAGCACTGAGATATCAACATTAGTACATTTGCTGCAAGGGACAAGTAAGTAATATGCATTTTCAAACAAATGACATTTGCTAGCGGTATAGCCTGACTTTTCAGAACCTGCCATAGGATGACCTCCTACAAAACGAAAATTCTGTGGGAGATTTTCAATTTCATTAATAAGTGCTGATTTTGTGCTGCCTACATCGGTTAGAATACATGTTGGTTTAATAACAGGAAGTAATCTTTTAACCCATCTAGTGGTTTCGTGCACAGGCGTACAAATAAAAATAATATCTGATTCGCCTACGTTTGATGTAATGCTTTGCGTACCGTAAGATATAATGTTATCGGCTAATGCCTGCTCAATAGTTGGTAGATGCGTATCAATGCCTATGATACAGTCAATCCCGTTTCGCTCCTTTAAGGCTTTGGCAATAGAGCCACCAATCAGACCTAATCCGATAACTGTAACTGTGCCAATATTCATAAAATCCTCCTCCTTTACATATCTCGTGGTTAGGGCTGTCAAACCCTTTAGCCACGGTATTTTTTACATCGGCTACATGTAGTCGATGTAACTCAAAATCCATCTGATAGACTATTAAAATCTTGACTTCATGAACCGACTTGGTATGCTGATACAGGCTTGGGAACAGTCTCCACACCTAGCCAAAAAGCAGGCTAGGTATGAAGCCTGTTGGCACGCTGTGCCAGCCTAGCATACCAGTTCCTAAAGTAAAGACATGAAAAGTCGTTGTCTGTCTTTAGTGCAAACGTTCAACATGGACTACTTCAACTACTATAACTACACACCACGAGATAGGAGTGTAGTCCATGTAAAAAACATGTACATCGACTACTTTAACTACTATATTTTTTAACCACGAGATATCATTTTACAGTGTAGCTAAAAAGTTCTCTCGACAATAGGAGCGAGTTTATGGATGATAACGCAAAGTTCATTAAACTGCTCTGGTGTAAGAGATTGGGGGCCATCAGATAGTGCATGTCTAGGATCAGGGTGAGCTTCTATGATAAGTCCATCTGCACCCGCAGCGATGGCAGCGCGACTTAAAGGCAATACATATTCCCATTTGCCTGCAGCATGACTAGGGTCTACCATAACAGGCAGATGTGTCTTGCTCTTGATTACAGGAATAGAACTTAAGTCTAACGTGTTGCGTGTTGCTGTCTCAAACGTGCGAATACCACGTTCGCAGAGCACAACATTATAATTACCCTCACTCATGATATATTCAGCGGCATTAATCCACTCTTCAATGGTGGCAGATAAGCCACGTTTTAGTAGTACGGGTTTGTTGGTTTTGCCAAGCTCTCGTAGAAGGTGAAAATTATGCATGTTACGCGCTCCTACCTGAAACATATCAACATATTTATCCGCAATTGCAATAGATTCTAAACTAATAATCTCGGTGATGAGTTTTAGACCAAATTGTTCTTTGGCCTCTTTCATATATTTTAAACCTGCTTCTTCTAATCCTTGAAATGAATACGGAGAAGTTCTCGGTTTATATGCGCCGCCCCTTAAAAATTGCGCACCAGATTTACAGATAGTCTCGCTAATGGTTAGTATTTGGTCGCGACTCTCAACAGCACAAGGGCCTCCCATTATTACAAGTTGCTCTCCACCAATTTTCACACCATCTACATCAACAACAGATACTTCTGGTTTAAATGTTTTGCTAGCGAGTTTGTAAGATTCTAAAATGGGAACGAGCTTATCAACGCCTGGCATTAGTTCAAGCGGAACATCACTTAATTTGCGCTCATTTCCAATGGCGCCAATAATGGTTACCTCAGAACCCTCTGAAATGTGTACACCAAACGATAATTTTTTAAGTACATTACATACGTCTTGTACTTGTTTTTCTTCTGAATACGGTTTCATTACAATAATCATATTACCAATCCTTCCTTTCTACTTTGAAAATGAAACGCTCATTTTCAAATCACTTACTTTTGAATAGTTTTACCGTTTTTACCATCATACCATACTACTATATCTATTATATAAGAAAAACCGAAAAAAGAAAATAGTATTCAGGTTGTTTTTTGAAAAAAGACCTGTCGGCATATTATTTCCATGGTTTATTTGATAAATATTGAATAAAATAACACACATTTCGTATATTTATTATAAATTTGCTAAAAAGTATTTTGCGTATTTTATACAAAATTCCTATAAAAATTTTTCTAATTTTATAAAAAAGTTTTATAAAAAAAAGGAAAAATGGAAAACATATCGAATAATAATATATAGTAGTCCACGTAGTTTGGCAAAAGCGCAGGAATATATTTGATACTCGCATGATTATTTATGAAATTAGATAGAGATGGAAGTCTTCTATTCTCTACTAAAATATATGATTTAAGGGGGAAAATATATGAAGCAATATCCAATATCAAAAATTAGAAACGTATGTTTAATGGCTCATGGTGGAGCAGGAAAGACGTCGTTAACCGAAGCGATGCTATATAATACAGGCGTATTGGATAGACTAGGTAAAGTGACTGAAGGCAATACGGTAACAGATTATGATGCTGAGGAAACGAAGAGAAAGGTTTCTATTAATACAGCATTAGCACCTTGTGAGTGGAATGGGAACAAATTAAATATCATCGATACCCCAGGTTATTTTGACTTTGTAGGTGGTGTCATGGAAGGTGTTCGCGTTGCAGACGCAGCAGTAATTGTTGTGAGTGGAAAGTCTGGTGTATCAGTAGGCACTGAAAAAGCATGGCAGTATGCTGAGCAAAGAAAACTCCCTAAGATTGTTTTTGTAAATAAGATGGACGAAGAAAATGCAAATTTTTATACAACATTAGACCAGCTACGAGAAAAATTCGGTAAGACCGTAGCGCCTTTTCAAGTACCAATCAGAGAAGGAGAGCACTTTGTTGGTTTTGTAAATGTTGTAGATATGAAAGCAAGAAAATTCGATGGCAAGAAGATAGTGGATATTCCAATTCCAGATAGTATGGAAGACAATATTGCTCCCGTACGAGAAATGATTCTAGAATCAGTTGCTGAAACAAGTGAGGCACTAATGGAAAAATACTTTGAAGGAGAAGGATTTACAACAGATGAGATTCATCATGCCCTAAGAGATGGTGTAAAGGAAGGTTCTATAGTACCTGTATTATGTGGTTCTGCGGTACTCAATACGGGCGTGCAGGTTTTGATGGATGCGATTGCAGAATATTTTCCATCACCAGATGAAACGAGTAATGCTGTTGGCACAAAGCCACAAACAGAAGAAGCGATAGAGAGAAAACCTGATGCGAAAGAGCCTTTAGCGGCGATTGTATTTAAGACGGTTGCTGACCCATATGTAGGTAAATTATCACTCTTTAAAGTAATATCAGGTACACTATCTAAAGATAGTGTTGTGTATAATTCAAACAAAGATAAGAAAGAAAAAATAGGACATATTTATATATTGCGTGGCAAAAAGCAAATTGAAGTAGATAGAATCGAAGCAGGTGATATTGGTGCGATAACCAAGCTTGCTAACACAAATACGGGAGATACTTTATGTGATGCTGATAATCCCGTTATATTAGAAGGCATTGATCTTCCAAAACCTGTACTAGCAATGGCAATTGTACCGAAAGCCAAAGGGGATGAAGAAAAAATCGGCAGTGGACTTCATCGTTTGGTAGAGGAAGACCCGACAATTTCGATAGAACAAAATTCAGAAACCCATCAGCAGCTTATTTATGGTATCGGAGAGCAGCACTTAGATATTATCGTTAGCAAATTGCAGAATAAATTTGGTGTATCTGTAGATTTAATAACACCTAAAGTGCCTTATAGAGAAACAATTCGTAAAAAAGTAAAAGTAGAAGGTAAACATAAAAAACAATCTGGTGGACATGGTCAGTATGGACATGTGTGGATTGAGTTTGAACCAGGAGAAATAGAAGATTTAACGTTTGAAGAAAAGATTTTTGGTGGTTCAGTACCTAAAAACTACATCCCTGCTGTTGAAAAAGGCTTGCGGGAGAGTATGGAAAAAGGGGTTTTAGCAGGATGTCCTGTAGTGAATTTGAAAGCTACTTTACTAGATGGTTCCTATCACCCTGTAGATTCCTCTGAAATGGCCTTTAAGGTAGCGGCTTCAGTTGCTTATAAAAAGGGATTAGAGCAGGCAGGTGCGGTGCTATTAGAGCCAGTCATGCATATGGAGGTATTAATACCCGATGATTATATGGGTGACATTATCGGAGACCTTAACAAAAGAAGAGGTCGCGTTATCGGTATGAATCCGCAAGAAGGTGGTCAGCAGCAAGTGGTAGCAGAAGTGCCGATGGCAGAGATTTTTAAATATGCGACAGATTTGCGTTCTATGACACAAGGAAGAGGCAGCTTTACAGGTAAATTCGAACGCTACGAAGAAGTGCCTGCAAACATCAGTGAAAAAGTTATTGCAGACGTTAAAAACGAAGAATAAAAGATAAAGAGTAGCTAATAAAAAACCTTCTAATTGCCAATTTTCAAATTAGAAGGTTTTTTATTGCCTAAAAAGAGTAACTTTTTTTAATAGCTACCTAGACTTATATAGCATTGGTAGATAGGAATTAATTCTGACGGATTAGCATGGACAAAGCTTGTGATTTAATGTATAATCAGCAATTAAGTATAGGAGATATTGCTCGGTCGGTGGGGTATGAAGACCCACTACTTTTTTCTAAAATATTTAAAAAGATAAAAGGGGCATCTCCACGCATCTATCGAAAAGAAAAAGAGGCAAAGGAGTAGAAAAAGGTATGAAAATAGGAAATGTAGTGCTTGAAAATAATGTCTTTCTTGCCCCAATGGCAGGTATTACGGACATGCCTTTTCGCCTGCTGTGTAAGCAAGAAGGGTGTGGGCTCGTATATACAGAAATGGTAAGTGGCAAAGCGCTTTATTATAAAGACAAAAAAACCCAGGTACTCTTAGATATTCATGAAAAAGAAAAACCTGTAGCGGTACAGATTTTTGGTTCAGAGCCAGATATTTTAGCTAAGATAGCAGGAGAAGCGGCTAAAACGGGTGCAAGTATTATTGATATTAATATGGGGTGCCCTACTCCTAAAATTATTAAAAATGGGGATGGGGCAGCGCTGATGAGAGATCCTAAACGCATCGGTGCGATCGTGAAAGCTGTATCACAGGCGATATCCATACCTGTAACCATTAAAATACGAAAGGGATGGGACGAGCAGCACGTCAATGCAACAGAAGTAGCAGCTATCGCAGCAGAAAATGGAGCAAAGGCAATAACGGTGCATGGCAGAACAAGGGAACAGTTCTATACTGGAATGGCAGATTGGGATATTATTAAGCGTGTCAAGCAAGCGGTGGACATTCCTGTTATAGGAAATGGTGATATAACCACGGCTGAGCGGGCAAAAGAGATGTTAGATTACACGGGGTGTGATGGCATTATGATTGGAAGAGCCTCGCGCGGGAATCCTTGGATTTTTTCACAAGTTATTCACTATTTGCAGACAGGCAAGTTAGTATGCGAGCCTACCCCGCAGCAAAGAATAGACAAAGCCATTTCACACATGCATTCTTTGGTGGATTACAAAGGAGAACATGTTGGGATTCGAGAGGCAAGAAAACACATTGCTTGGTATATAAAGGGTTTAAAGCATGCAGCTAAAATGCGCAATGAAGTTAACCAAGCGGAGAACATGGCGGAAATGGAGAAATTACTCAAGCAACTAGGGTAATCGTTACAAGTCAGAGGTATATGGGTTGTAACGGGTAATCGGAAAAGATTTTGAAATCTTGAAAATCTTCTTGACAGGAGTCCGCCCATCACATATAATGTTAGGTTGTAAGATAAAAATCCTTGTTCTGGCACGAAGAGGTCAGAACCAAAGTCCAAAAGGAGGTGACGGTTATGGAAAAAATTATCAACCAATATGAGACCATTTTTATTATCAATCCAAGCCTTGAAGAGGAGCAGCGCAACGAATTGATCGAAAAGTTCAAGTCATTGATTGAGACAAGCGGTGAAGTTGAAAACGTTGATGAATGGGGTAAAAGAAGACTTGCGTATGAAGTAAATGATTTAAATGAAGGTTACTATGTATATGTGACTTTTAGTGCTGAGACTTCTTTACCAAAAGAATTAGAACGTGTATTTAAAATTACCGAAGATATTATGCGCTACATTGTTATAAGACGTGAAAAATAAAAAAGTAGAGGTGACACATTATGTTAAATAAGGTAATCCTGATGGGAAGATTGACCAAAGACCCAGAGCTTCGCTATACAGCAAGCAATATTCCTGTATGTACGTTTACGATAGCAGTTAATCGTAATTTTGTTCGACAGGGAGAGGAACGACAAGCAGATTTCATTCCAGTTGTAGTATGGAGACATACTGCAGAGTTTTGTAATAGGTATTACCGTAAAGGTTTACAAGTAGTGGTAAGTGGCAGAATACAAACTCGTAGCTGGGACGACCAAGATGGTAAACGACGTTATATAACAGAAGTTGTTGCTGATGAAACTTACTTTGCAGATTCTAAAAATGAAAACAATGAAGCTAATCATGATACCAATCGATATAACGACAATCAATCGCCAAATGAAATTTCAGAGGATGTAGAAGGGTTCATGCCTGTACAAGCAGATGATGACCTTCCATTCTAAGATTCGCTAGAATAGAATATGGGACAAGGAGGTAAGAAAAATGGCCGAAAGAAGAGAAAGACCCGCTAGAGGCAGAAAAGCAAGAAAAAAAGTATGTGCTTTTTGTGTTGATAAAATTCAATTAATTGATTATAAAGACATTTCAAAACTTCGCAAATTTGTGTCTGAGAGAGGGAAAATACTACCTAGAAGGATAACGGGCAATTGTGCGAAGCATCAAAGGCAGCTTACTACAGCGGTTAAAAGAGCTAGACAGATAGCGCTTTTACCATACACATCAGAGTAAAAGAGACGATAGACAAAGAAATCAGTGTGAAGGTGCACTGATTTTTTTATTGCCTAGGAGCGTATAAAATTTTTCTGTTAATTTAAGTTCTAAAACGCACTTATAATGCAGTGTAAAAAGTTATGCAAAGCAAAGGCAATAAAAAATGAAGTGGTGCAGGGGAAGAATTCTCCGCTGGTTTCAGGGGGGTGATCAGCCTGCGGTAGAAGGCGTCGAAGGGGGACTAAGTCCCCATAGAGAAGAGAGAATGCACCCAATGCGCATTTTTTATTTGACATTCTGCGTCAGACAGAATAAAATAGAGAGAAAGAGATTTTTGTTATTGAAGGAAGATGTGCCTTCAATACGGAGGGGAATAAAGATGGAGATAGGATACTTAGGACCTAGAGGGACATTTTCACAACATGTAGCACAGGAGTATGCAAAAGCATTAAACGCATCGTTAAAGACGTATGAAAATATTTCGGCACTCATATGGGGGGTATATCAAAAACAAATACTGCAAGCAGTTGTGCCGATTGAAAACTCCATAGAAGGTTCTGTAAATGTTACACTAGATATGTTGGCGTGGGATGTAAAATTAAAGATTATAAAAGAGATTAGTGCCCCCATTACACATAATCTACTAGTAAAAAATAAAGAGAGTCATATCACACATGTTTTATCGCATCCCCAAGCAATTGCACAGTGCAGAGGATTTTTAGATACACATTTTCCGAATGTATCTATTCAATATACCTGTAGTACCGCTGAAGCTGCGCAAAAAGTGATGATACAGCAAACAAACCCAAAAGAACAGTGGGCAGCAATAGGTGCAGCAAAAGCAGCACAAGAGTACGGGCTTACGATTTTAAGATCATCGATACAAGATCATCGTAATAATATTACAAGATTTGTAGTGTTATCAAAACAGGAGATGGATAAAAAAGAAGATGCCTATAAGACTTCTATTATTTTTTCTACCGAGAATAAACCAGGTAGTTTATATCGTATATTACAGATATTAGATTTATGGAATATTAATATGACGAGGATTGAATCGAGGCCTGCAAAAAATCAGCTCGGTAAATACATATTTTTTGTAGATTTTGATGGGCATTGGCAAGATGCTGATGTCAATGATGCACTGACAATGATTAAACGAAAAACATCTTTTTTTCATATGCTAGGTTCATATAATTCCTTGGTATTATAGTGCATATTGTTGCAATTGAGTGGAGGGTAAAGAAAATGAGAGATAGAGAGATTGATATTACGCGTAATATCAGAATGATTAATTGGCTTAAAAGTGAATTACTGACAGATGTAGCGTCTCTCTTTAAATCACTGGTAAATGGGGTAAAAGAAGACGCATTAGATGCACTTGCTGAGACAGTTTCTAATTTGGTGATTATATGCTATTTGCTGGCTAAGAGGCTAGGCATAAATTATCAGACAATTGATTTGAAGATGGAAAGCAAATTAAAGCTTGGTATTATTGAAGGGCATGAAATAGAAAAGGCATATGGAGATTTATCGGCGCTGTCTAAACATATAAATAATTCGAGGGACTTACATAACAAAAAGAGATAAAAGGAGATTGCGATTCGTATGGAACAAAATGAGACAAGCAAAATGATAGGTTTAGTTGCCTGCTTAACAATCATTACGGTTATGGTAGCGCTTATAGGGTGGTATCTTCCTGTTTTGATGATTGCAACCATTTGGATTAGTACCCTGCCTATTGTATTCATTGTTGTCAAGTGGAATGAGAAAGTAGCTTTAATAGTAATAGCTATAGGGTATTTTTTATTTGCTATAATAACACAAAACTTAGTAAATGCAGCCGTTATTTCCTTTACTTTTGCATTTGCAGGGCTAAGCATGGGGTATAGTATTAAACGAAAATGGGAGTTTCGACCATTGTTCTCAGCTGTAACGGTAGGGTACTTGTTATCTATTTTAGGTAGTGTTGTATTGGTTAATACAATAAGTGGGGTAAATCAAATAGAAAAGCATATTATAGAGCCAATGACTATCTTCTTGAACAATATTCAAACAACGCTACAAGAAAATATTGCGCAGATAGCAGAGCATCCCATTTATGGGCTGTTGTTCAATCAGATAGAGCGTGAATTTGATGTGCAGACGTACATATATTTATTGTCAGCGATGATTCCAGCGTTTTTCATTATTATATGCATGATGTTTGCCTATTTTACCATAACCGCAAGTAAAATGATGTTAAAACGTATTGGATTGCCTTATAGCTATTTGCCTAGTTTTCATCAATTGCAAGCAAATCGAGGGACGGCATGGGTATATTTATTAGGATATATTTTATTGCTCTTTTTTGAAAATTCAACTATGCGGGCTGCATTTGTCAACATTTTACTGATTATCTCAGTATTATTAGCGATGTGTGGTCTTTCGGTAGCGGATTATTTTGTTAAAAGAGCAGGTATTTATAGATTTTTGCGGGTAATAATTTATGTGATCGTTTTTTTTGCTAGCACACTTGTTGCGACGATATTACCATTGCTACATCCTTTTAATTTACTGCTAATCGTGGGGATTTTAGATAGTATGTTTGATTTTAGGAAATTATGGAGAACAAAAAAAGGAGAATATCATGGATAACAAGAAGTTTTCCAGAATACTAACGCCAGGGGTGAGCTTGTACTTTTGGACTATTTTTCTATTGATTGGTATACTAATCTATTATAACTATTGGCTTGCTATTTTAGGCCTGGGTATTTTTGCTTATTTATTTTATCATAATGCCAGAAATAAATATGTTACCAATCGAGAGATTAAAAAATATATTGAAAATTTAACGTTTCATTTAGATACTGCGACAAAAGATACGCTACTACATTTTCCGTTACCAATGGTGGTTTTGCAGTTAAATGGTATTATAACGTGGTATAATGCTGAATTTGCCAGTATTTTTGAAAATCAAGCATTATTTGAACAGCCCATCACGTCATTTGTAGAAGAATTAGATGTAAAACAAATCATCAGTAAGCAGCAAGGCGGGAGTTTTTCACTTTCGCTACATTGCAAGAATAAATACTATAAAGTTATGGGCAACATCGTAAAAATTGAATCAAGGACCGATACAGGGTATATCATTGTATTATATTGGATGGATCATACAGAGCTTACACAATTAAAACAAAAAATAGAACAAAAAAAAAGTGTTGAAAGTATTATTATGATTGATAACTACGATGAAGTGATGCAAAGCACCGATGATGCAAATAGGCCCCAAGTGCTAGCGGAAATTGATAAAAGAGTGACTAAGTGTGTTTCATTTACCAATGGAGTGCTTAAAAAATTTGAAAGAGATAAATATATTTTGATTTTTGAGCATCAATATTTAAAAGTATTCGAAGAAAAGAAGTTTGATGTTTTAGACCAGATAAGAGAAATTAATATGGGCAATACCATTCCCGTGACACTGAGTATTGGCATAGGGCTAAATGGAGAGACCGTTACGCAAAATGATATATATGCTAAAGCAGCAATTGATATTGCATTAGGCAGAGGTGGCGATCAAGTAGTCATTAATGATCACGGGAAGTTACGCTTTTTTGGTGGAAAGACCAAAGAGGTAGAAAAAAGAACCAAAGTCAAGGCAAGGGTTATGGCTTATGCACTCAGAGGGCTTATGAGACAGTCTTCACAAGTACTTATCATGGGACACCAAAATGCAGATATTGACGTAATAGGGGCAGCAATTGGCCTATACGGGGCGGTTAAGAGGCAAAATCAAAAGGGATATATTGTACTAGGCTCATACAATGAGACGGTAGAGAATATGCTGGGAAGACTAGAAAAAAATGAAGGATATCAAGATGCTTTCATAACACCTAGTCAAGCGATAGATATTATTGATGGTCGAACACTATTAATAGTTGTAGATACACATCGCAGCAGTTTTACTGATTGTCCGACGCTATTAGAAAGGACAAATCATGTTGTAGTGATTGACCATCATAGAAGAGCTGCTGAGTTTATTGAGAATACCGTACTTGTGTACCATGAACCATATGCTTCTTCTACGTGCGAAATGGTAACAGAAGTGCTGCAGTATATAGAGGATGATATAAAATTAAGTACGATAGAAGCAGAAGCGCTATATGCAGGTATTGCAATAGACACCAAAAACTTTACTTTTAAGACAGGTGTTCGCACCTTTGAAGCGGCATCTTTTTTAAGAAGAGCGGGTGTTGATACGGTATCGGTAAAGCAATTATTTCAAAGTGACTTAGATACTTATGTAGCACGTGCAGATATTGTAAAAGCAGCGCAAGTTTATCGTAAACATATTGCGATTTCAGCCACACAAAGCACCGCTAAGAATATTCAAATGGTCATTGCACAAGCTGCAGATGAAATGATTAATATCAAAGATGTAAAGGCATCTTTTGTATTATGTGACATAGAGGATACAATCTTAATTAGCGGTAGATCTTGGGGCCAGATGAATGTACAGGTGGTTTTAGAAAAGCTTGGCGGTGGCGGACATTTATCGGTAGCAGGTGCTCAGCTTACAGATGTGACACTTGAAGAAGCTCAAGATAAACTTAAGCAAATGATTGATGAATATTTAGATAGTTAAAAAAATGGAGGAGGTAGATTTTTATGAAGGTAATTTTATCTGAAGATGTAAAAGGGAAGGGTAAAAAAGGAGAAATCATAAACGTTAGTGATGGATATGCAAGGAATTTCTTGTTTCCAAAAGGGCTAGCGGTAGAAGCGACAAAAGCCAATGTAACACAAGCAAAAGATCAGCAGGCTGCAAAAGAGCGCCGAAAAACGCAAGAATTAGAAGAGGCAAAGGCATTAGCAGAAAAAATAAATGAATGCACCATCACTATAAAAGCAAAAGCAGGTGAAAATGGAAAGTTATTTGGCTCCATTACCAGTAAAGAGATTGCACAAATATTGCAAAAACAGCACAATATAAAAATTGATAAACGCAAAATCAACTTAGATGATGCGATTAAAACATTAGGAACAATAAAGGCGCAAGTAAAGGTTTATCCAGAAGTGACAGCTCAGCTAACAGTAGTAGTAAAAGAAGAAGCTTAAAAAGGCATATGATTTTTGGAAAGTATGGAGTGATGCAAAATGATGGATGTGCCATTAGGAAAAATTCCGCCACATAATTTAGAAGCGGAGCAATGTGTGCTAGGTGCAATGTTAATTGATAAATCATCGATGGCAGCTGCAACCGAGACTCTTAAAGGCGAAGATTTTTATCGGGATGACCACAAAGAAATTTTTGAAGCGATGGTAGATTTGTTTACAAAGGGAGAACCGATTGATTTAATCACATTAACCGAGCAGCTTAAAATCAGGGGGACATTAGATGCAGTAGGTGGTCTTGAATATATTGCGACCATTGCTACAGGTGTACCCACAACAGCAAATATAAAGCATTATGCAAGAATTGTAGGAGAAAAGTCTTTGCTGCGTAAGCTTATAAAGTCTGCAACCGAAATTGCAGAAGAAAGCTTTGAAGCTGCTGATGAAGTATCGCATATTATGGATAGTGCAGAGAAAAAGATTTTTGATATTTTACAGAGAAAGAATTCACAAAGTTTTACACCGATAAGAGAAATGATTATCTCAAACTTTGATAAGTTAGAAGAACTTTATAAAAACAGAGGAAAATTGATAGGTGTACCCACAGGCTTTATTGATTTAGACCGTAAAACAGCAGGCCTTCATCCCTCTGACCTTATATTAGTTGCAGCACGTCCAGCAATGGGAAAGACAAGCTTTGTACTTAATATTGCCCAGCACGCAGCAATGCATGCCAACGTACCAGTCGCTGTTTTTAGTCTAGAGATGTCAAAAGAGCAGCTTATTAATCGTATGCTCTGGTCTGAGTCATTAGTTGATAGTCAGCGTATGCGGACAGGAGAACTAGAAGATGAAGATTGGCCAAAGCTTGCTAGAGTAATAGGACCACTATCTGAAGCGCCTATTTATATTGATGATACACCTGGCATTACAGCAGTGGAAATGCGCGCAAAATGTAGGCGTTTAAAGATGGAGAAAGACCTTGGGCTTATTGTGATTGATTATCTACAACTAATGGAATCAAGGGGTAGAAGTGAGAGTAGGCAGCAGGAGATTACGGCAATCTCTAGGTCGCTTAAGATTATGGCAAAAGAGTTAGATGTTCCTGTAATTACTCTTTCGCAGCTAAGCAGAGCCCCAGAAGCACGTACAGATCACAGACCTATTTTAAGTGATTTGCGTGAATCGGGTGCCATCGAGCAGGATGCGGATATTGTGATGTTTTTATATCGAGACGAATATTATCATCCAGATACAGACAAAAAGAACATTGCGGAGCTTATTATAGCTAAGCATCGTAATGGTTCTACAGGGACGGTAGAATTGCAGTGGGTAGGTCAGTTTACGAAATTTAGAAATTTAGATAAAGTACATGGAGGATAGGGTGAAAGGTTTTATGGTAGAGCTTGTAAACAAAGTAGAAAAAACCATTGAAAAACACCAAATGATACAGCGAGGAGATCGAATCGTTGTTGGCGTATCAGGTGGAGCAGATTCTATTTGTTTGTTAGACATATTATATCGCTTAAAGCCAGTGTATGACATAGTATTAACGGTTGTACATGTCAATCATGGACTAAGAGGAATAGAAGCAAAAAAAGATGCGGCATATGTGCATCAATTTTGCCAAATTCGGCAAATTCCCATATATTTAAAAAGTGTAGATGTGGAAAAAGTTGCAAAACAAAAAAAAATTTCACAGGAAGCTGCTGGCAGACTAGTACGCTATGAAAGTTTTTTTGATGTTGCTAAGAAAACAACATCACTTAAAATAGCAGTGGCACATCACATAAACGACCAAGCGGAGACAATACTGATGCGATTTATGCGAGGAAGTGGATTAAAAGGCTTAGGTGGTATTGAGCCAGTGCGTAAAGATGGCGTCATTCGACCATTAATAGAGGTAAAGCGCGAAGAGATAGAAGATTATTGCGCCTACTATGGGTTAGAACCACAAACGGATCAGACAAACTTTGAGCCAATATACACTAGAAACAAAGTGCGCCTGCAGTTAATGCCACAGATTATACAAGAATATAATGCTGCTTTTGTAAGTAGTGTAGCCGCTATAGGCGAGATGATGAGATGCGATAATGATTTTATTGAAAGTTATACAGACAAAATAGTACAAAAGCATTTTAAAGCTGATAAGAAAAAAATAACATTTAGGGTTGATGTGTTATTAAAACAGCATCAAGCTATTAGGACAAGACTTGTAAGAAAAGCGGTACAACGCGTAAAAGGTAATATGTATGATTTATCCTATAAACATGTAAAGGCAGTACTAGAAATGGCTACCAAAAGACATACCGGATTGTCTATAGATTTACCAGGTGGAATTCGAAGTGAGATTGTGTATACCGAAATATGTTTTTATCCAATGGACAGTCAAAACAGAGAAGATTTTTGCCAGGCATTACCCATTGGGGAGAAAGTCTATATAAAAGCGTGTAGCGGATACTTTTTAGTACGTATAGTCGATAAAAAAGGCCTTGCGCACATAAATTTAGGAAAATTTATAAAAGCTTTTGATTATAATGTCATAAATGAGGTATTATATATAAGGAACAGGTTGCCTGGCGATAAAATAACGCCGCTTGGAATGAAGGGAACCAAAAAAATCAAAGATTTACTGATTGATTTAAAAGTTCCGCGTAGTAAGAGAGACAGCATACCGCTAGTTACAAACGAAAAGGATATTTTGTGGCTAGTTGGTTACCAAATAAATGAGAAATATAAGTATATAGATACAATGGAAAAAGCAGCAGTAATTGCATTTTTCCCAGATATGGAGGTCACAAAAGATGATAGATGATATTGTAAAAGTTTTAATTTCAGAGCAGCAGCTGCAGCAAAAAGTAAAAGAATTAGCCAAGGCGATTACAAATGACTATCAGGGGAAAAACTTGATGCTAATCTGTGTACTAAAAGGTGGGGTGATGTTTGCAACCGATTTAATGAAGAACATTACTATCCCAGTAAAAATAGATTTCATGGCGATTTCTAGTTATGGCATGTCTACAACAACATCAGGGGTAGTAAGGATATTAAAGGATCTTGAAGCGGAGGTAGCGGGAAAAGACTTATTAATTGTAGAAGATATAGTAGACAGTGGACTAACGCTTAAGTATTTAAAAGAGATGCTTTTATCGAGAAAGCCCAATAGCCTCAAAGTTTGTACTATCTTAGACAAACCAGAAGGTAGACAAGTAGAGGTGAAAGCTGACTATGTAGGGTTTAATATTCCAGACAAATTTGTCGTAGGTTATGGCCTAGACTATGCAGAAAAGTACCGAAACTTACCTTTTATAGGGATACTAAAACCTGAGATTTACAAAAATGCATAGAAAAATTTATGAAATACGTAAAAAGGTTAGAAAATGAGTTGTGTTTTTTGGATATATGTGTTAATATATTATAGCGTGCAACTAATGTCATAACGGCATTGACATCATTTGGTTTTAGTACAGGATAAATAAGTAGCAGTATAATACACAAAGTGTGTATTATTTGGCAAAATGATAAGTTATGACAAAAGGTTTGTAATCGTAGTAGCAATTGAGGAGGGAGTTTATTGAAAAAATATTTTAGGGGTATTAGTTTTTATATATTGCTGTTTGTCGTTATTTTAATGATTTTTGCATTATATAACATGCCAGGTAGTAAAAATGAGATGATTTATAGTGATCTTGTTCGACTGATACATCAAGGACAAGTACAAGAAATGCAGATAATCGATCATAAAGCGATTGTTTTGCTAAGAGATAATCAGCGGGTTGAAGTGAGTATTCCAAATATGCAGCAGTTAGCGGAAGATGCAAAACCAGTGCTCCTTGATCAAATACTCAATCAACAAATAAAAGTAGATACAAAAGAACCTGCGACCCCTCCATGGTGGATTACGATATTGCCGACGTTGGGACTAGTGGTTATTTTCATATTGTTTTGGGTATTTTTTCTTCAGCAGTCTCAGGGGGGAGGCGGCAATCGTGTGATGTCCTTTGGCAAAAGTCGCGCAAAGCTCTCTACTGAAGATAAGAAAAAGGTAACCTTTGATGATGTTGCGGGAGCAGATGAAGAAAAAGAAGAATTACAAGAAATCGTAGAATTCTTAAAATTACCTAAAAAGTTTGTGGAATTAGGTGCTAGAATACCAAAAGGGGTACTTTTAGTCGGACCACCGGGAACAGGGAAGACGCTTTTAGCAAAAGCGGTTTCTGGTGAGGCAGGTGTGCCGTTTTTTAGCATCAGTGGTTCTGATTTTGTTGAAATGTTTGTCGGTGTAGGTGCTTCAAGAGTAAGAGATTTATTTGAGCAAGCCAAGAAAAGTGCACCGTGTATTGTATTTATTGATGAAATTGATGCAGTAGGTAGACAAAGAGGAGCAGGTCTAGGTGGAGGTCATGATGAGAGAGAACAAACGCTCAATCAGCTATTGGTTGAAATGGATGGATTTGGTATTAACGAAGGCGTTATTATCTTAGCAGCGACCAATAGACCAGATATATTAGATCCTGCACTGCTAAGACCAGGACGTTTTGACAGACAGGTTGTTGTAGGCATACCTGATATTAAAGGGCGAGAAGCTATTTTGAAAGTACATTCCAAATCAAAGCCACTAGGTTCAGATGTAGACCTTAGGGTGCTTGCAGGAACAACGCCTGGCTTTACAGGTGCTGACCTTGAAAACCTAATGAATGAAGCAGCACTGCTAGCGGCAAGACGTAATAAGAAGGCTATAAATATGGAGGATTTAGAAGAGGCGATTATAAAAGTGATTGCAGGACCTGAGAAGAAGACACGTGTTATTAGTGACAAAGAGAAAAAGCTTGTGGCCTATCACGAAGCTGGGCATGCCATTATTGCAAAGCTCCTTCCGACACAAGATCCTGTGCATCAGGTATCGATTATTCCAAGAGGAAGAGCGGGTGGATATACGCTCTCGCTGCCAAAAGAGGATAAGTACTATATTTCTAAAACGGAAATGGTTGAGGATATTATTGAATTGCTTGGCGGAAGAGTAGCAGAGAAGATAGTATTAGATGACATTAGTACAGGTGCTCAAAATGACATTCAAAGGGCAACCGTTATTGCAAGAAAAATGGTTACCAAATACGGTATGAGTGACAAGTTAGGACCTATGACATTTGGCTCTGACCAAGATGAAGTATTCATAGGTAGAGACTTAGCACAATCACGTAATTATGGTGAGCAAGTTGCTTCAGAGATTGATAATGAGATTCGTACCCTTATTGATAATGCATATAAACGCTGTGAACAGCTTCTACAAGAGAATATGCAAAAGCTTCACGATGTTGCACAAACATTAATTAAAAGAGAGAAGCTGGATGGACCACAGTTTGAAGAAGTTTTTGAAACAGGTAAGATTAAAGAACCAGAAAAGCAAGAAAAAAATGAAGCGGACAAAAAAGAAAATCCTCCAAAAGAAAATCAAGAAGAAAAAAAAGATAGCAAAGAAGGCAAAGTGGATTTTTAAAAGCATAGGAAAGATAGATAACATAAAAAAATTCTGTGAGGTATTTCTCGCAGAATTTTTTTGCAAATGATTGGACAAATGCTTGTTATATGATAAAATAGTTAGTACGAAAGAATGTAAAGGAGGAAAAATAAGTGTTTACAGATATCGAAATTGCACAACAAGCGGCTATGAAACCGATTGAGCAGATTGCATCAGATCTTAGTATTGATAAGGACGAGTTAGAGCATTATGGGAAGTATAAAGCAAAATTATCAGAGCAGTTGTGGCAGCGCATAAAAGGGAAAGATAATGGAAAGTTAGTGCTGGTAACAGCGATTAATCCTACGCCAGCAGGGGAAGGTAAGACAACGACAACCGTAGGTCTTGGACAAGCCATGAATAAACTAGGAAAAAAAACAGTTATTGCACTTAGAGAGCCTTCGTTAGGCCCTGTAATGGGTGTCAAAGGCGGTGCAGCCGGTGGAGGTTATGCCCAAGTAGTACCGATGGAAGATATTAATCTTCATTTTACAGGTGATATGCATGCTATTACAGCAGCAAATAATTTGTTATCGGCGATGCTGGATAATCATATGCACCAAGGAAATGCATTAGGGATTGACCCACGCCAGATTGTATGGAAGCGTGTGCTAGATATGAATGATCGAGCACTGCGAAATGTAGTAGTTGGGTTAGGCGGTAAAATCAATGGTGTGCCACGAGAAGATCGATTTATGATTACGGTTGCGTCAGAGATTATGGCAATCCTTTGTTTGGCAGAGGGGTTAGAAGACCTAAAAGTGCGATTAGGCAATATTATTGTAGGCTATACATATCAAAATCAACCAATTACAGCATGTGATTTAAAAGCAGAAGGTGCTATGGCACTGCTTTTAAAAGATGCAATCAAACCTAACCTTGTACAAACGTTAGAAAACACGCCATGTCTTATGCATGGGGGACCTTTTGCTAATATTGCACATGGGTGCAACAGTCTCACGGCTACGAAGTGGGCACTTAAAATGTCTGATTATGTGATTACCGAGGCAGGATTTGGTGCTGATTTGGGTGCTGAGAAATTTTTAAATATTAAGTGTAGATATGGCGGGTTAAAACCAGATGCAGTTGTATTAGTAGCTACCATTCGTGCATTAAAATATAATGGTGGGGTTTTAAAAGATATGCTCCAAACAGAAAATGTAGAAGCACTCCAAAAGGGAATTGTGAACCTTGAAAAACATATAGAAAATATCCATAAATTCGGACTGCCAGTGGTAGTTGCAATTAATGCTTTTCCCACAGATACCGCAGCGGAAATAGAGAAAGTAATGGATAAATGTGATAAATTAGGTGTACCCTGTGCGCTTTCGGAAGTTTTTACAAAAGGAGGCGAAGGTGGAATAACTCTTGCTCAAAAAGTTGTCGCAGAAATTGATAAGGAAAAAGCTGCGTTTAAACCTTTATATGAAGTAGAGATAGCCATAAAAGAAAAAATACAGCGCATTGTAACAGATATTTATGGAGGCGATGGCGTTGTATACAGTCCAAAGGCGAATAAAGTTATTAAACGTCTAGAAGAATTAGGATATGCGAACTTACCGATATGTATGGCAAAAACGCAGTACTCGTTGTCAGACAATCCTGCTCTTTTAGGAAGGCCAACAGGCTTTACAGTGACAGTACAAGAGGTAAGTGTTTCAGCAGGAGCAGGGTTTATTGTAGTACTAACAGGAGATGTGATGACTATGCCAGGACTTCCTAAAAAACCATCTGCCGAAAAAATTAATATTCAAAAAGATGGAAAGATTATGGGGTTGTTTTAAGGTAGCTAGATACCAGTAAGTAGTGATGGCGTATGGGAGAGTGAAAAAAGGATGAATTTTAAGAGTTATTCGCCAGAGGATACCGAGAAAATAGCATATGAGATAGGACAGGCTTTAAAGTCAGGTGATGTTATCTGCTTAGATGGTGACCTTGGGGCAGGTAAGACGGCTTTTGCAAAAGGTTTAGCCAAAGGTTTAGGGGTAGTAGCCCATGTAACGAGTCCTACTTTTACTATTGTAAATGAATATGAGGGACGTTATAGAGTGTATCACTTTGATGTATATCGTATTGAAGACCCAGAAGAAATGTATGAGGTTGGATTTGAGGAATATTTAGATAGTGAAGGGATATGCATCATTGAGTGGGCAGATAATATTAAAGAAATACTCCCATCTGCATATAAACAAGTAACTATTAAGAAAAATATAGCAAAAAGCGATAATTTTAGACAGATTTATATTGAAGAAGTGAATGAGTGGAGTTGAAAGGTTTGAAGGTATTAGCGATTGATACAGCATCTATTGTTGCCACTGCAGCAATTATGGATGAACACAAATTAATAGGGGAGTGTATTTTAAATCATGATAAGACGCACTCTCAAAAAATGATGCCGATGATACAACAGCTTTTTGAAAGTACGGCATTAACACCTAAAGAGATAGATGTATTTGCAGCTGCTAATGGACCAGGTTCTTTTACGGGACTTAGAATTGGGGTAGCTACTATCAAGGGCTTTGCGCATGCGCTTAACAAGCCTGTTGTAGGGATATCGACACTAGATGGGCTTGCGTATAATCTAGCATTTTGTCAGCATATAATTTGTCCGATTATGGATGCGAGAAGACAGCAAGTCTATAATGCATTATATAGGTGTGATAATCATACACTCCGTATGCTCACGCCGTATCGGGCATTATCTATTGAAGCGCTTGTAGAAGAACTAATTCAAACAGATGAAAAAGTGATCTTTACAGGAGATGGTGTACCGGTATTTGATGCATATTTAAAAGAAAAATTGCAAGCAAAATGCAATTTCGCACCGACTGCCATACGCATGCAGCGAGCCTCTTCTATTGGGGCACTAGCGATGCAAAAAGCATTAGCAGGAGAGGTGGATGATTACATGACGTTTGCACCTTTCTATCTGCGTAAGTCACAAGCCGAAAGAGAATATGAAAATAAATTAAAAGCTTTGACAGAATAGCGACAATTGTATAAAATATTAAAAGGAGAAAATATAGCATAGATGTGTAGGAAGGAGTATTATATGATTGCTATAGGAAGCGACCATGGGGGGTTTGAATTAAAAGAGGAAATAAAGACTTATTTAACGGAAAAAGGTTATGTCGTAAAGGATTTTGGTGTGCAGAGAGAAATGTCAGTTGATTATCCAGATATTGCACATCCTGTTTGTATGGCAGTGCTTAAGGGAGAATATGAAAGGGGTATATTAGTTTGTGGCACAGGCATTGGAATATCCATTGCAGCTAATAAGATACCAGGCATTCGTGCCGCACTTTGTGGGAACTGTTATTCAGCAAGAATGGCAAAACAGCATAATAATGCAAATATTATTACGTTAGGTGGAAGAGTAACAGGGACTGATTTAGCAAAAGAGATAGTAGATGCATGGCTTGAAACTAAATTTGAAGGCGGTCGACATCAAACGCGTGTAGATAAAATTCATGGACTTGAAAACAAATAACAAAGATATTTAATTTAAAGGAAAAGGAGCGGATAGGTATGAGTAATAAAGTATTTATTATGGATCATCCATTAATTCAGCACAAAGTTTCACTAATTAGAGATATTAATACAGGGGTTAAGGAATTTAGAGAGTTAGTAGAAGAGATTGCAATGCTTATGGGGTATGAGGTTACAAGGAATTTGCCACTACAGCAAGTGGAAATCGAAACGCCTGTTTCAAGAGCAAAAACCAATGTAATTTCAGGAAAAAAATTAGCTATTATCCCTATTTTGCGTGCAGGTCTAGGCATGGTAGACGGAATGTTAAAGCTTATCCCAGCAGCAAAAGTAGGACATATTGGACTTTATAGAGATCCTGAGAGCTTAGATCCGATTGAATATTACTGTAAATTACCAACTGACATAGAAGATAGAGAGTTAATTGTGGTAGACCCGATGCTTGCCACAGGTGGTTCGGCGTCTGCAGCGATTCAATTTATCAAAGAAAAAGGTGGAAGCAACATTAAATTTATGTGCCTGATTGCTTCGCCAGAGGGCGTACAAAGAGTATGTAAGGATCACCCAGATGTAGACATCTATTGTGGAGCAGTAGATGAAAAGCTAAACGACCATGGGTACATCGTACCAGGCCTTGGTGATGCAGGCGATCGATTATTTGGTACAAAGTAAAGAGAAAGGCATAAGGGGGAAATATTATGCGCCCTTCGTGGGATGAATATTTTATGAAGCTTGCCAAAGAAGTTAAATCGAGGTCTACCTGCAAGAGAAGACAAGTAGGTGCGTTAATTGTAAAAGAGAAGCGCATCTTAGCTACAGGCTATAATGGTGCGCCTACAGGATGCAAGCATTGTATAGACATAGGGTGTATGCGTGATAAGCTCAGCATTCCGTCAGGTGAGCGTCATGAACTTTGTAGAGGGATTCATGCTGAGCAAAATGGCATTGTACAAGCAGCATATGCGGGGACAAGCATTGCAGGGAGCACACTTTATGTGACGCATCAACCGTGTAGCTTATGTGCGAAAATGATTATTAATGCAGGGATTGTAAGGGTAGTTTATGAAGGAACATATCCAGATGAATTGTCAGCAATGCTGCTAGAAGAAGCGCAGGTGGACTATCGTCAATACAAGCAATAACAGAAGATAACAATAGGGAGGAAAAAGAATGTCTGAAAATCAGAATATAGACCATAGTACGGACGAATCAATTGTTCGTTCTAATTTTATTCACAATATAATTGATGAAGATATTGAAAATAACGTATACGATAGGAAGGTGCATACACGTTTTCCGCCTGAACCTAATGGGTATTTGCATATAGGACATGCAAAATCCATATGCCTAAATTTTGGTACGGCTAAAAAGTATAGAGGCTTATGCAATCTTCGTTTTGATGATACTAATCCCATAAAAGAGGAGGTGGAGTTTATAGAATCAATCAAAAAAGATGTAAAGTGGCTAGGATTTGATTGGGAAGAACGTATGTATTATGCGTCTGACTATTTTGAAAAATTATATGAATGTGCGATAATTCTTATTGAAAAAGGAAAAGCGTATGTGTGTGATTTGTCAGCAGAACAAATGAGGGAATATCGGGGAACACTCACTTCTAACGGTAAACCTAGCCCATATCGTGACCGTAGTGTACAAGAAAACCTCGACTTGTTTAAACGGATGCGTGCAGGTGAATTTGAAGACGGTGCGCGCGTTTTAAGGGCAAACATTGATATGGAATCGCCCAATCTTAATATGCGTGACCCCGTGCTTTATCGTATTTCCCATGCGACACATCACCGCACGAAAGATGATTGGTGTATTTATCCAATGTATGATTATGCACATCCAATATCGGATGCATTAGAAGATATTACCCATTCGATTTGCACATTAGAGTTTGAAGCACACCGACCATTATATGATTGGGTACTGAGTGAATTAGATTTTAAGCAGCCACCAAAGCAGATTGAATTTGCAAGACTCGAACTTACAAATACAGTGATGAGTAAGCGAAAGCTTAGAAAACTCGTAGAAGAAGGGTATGTAAATGGATGGGATGATCCACGTATGCCTACCATGTCAGCGCTAAGACGCCGCGGATATACACCCGAAGCGATACGGGATTTTTGTGATAAGATAGGCGTAGCTAAAGCCATTAGCCAAGTGGATATTGCCCTTTTAGAGCACTGCATAAGAGACAATTTAAAATTAAAAGAGGCACGAATGATGGCGGTGCTGCGACCACTTAAAGTGGTAATTACCAATTATCCAGCAGATAAAGTAGAATATTTTAAAGTGGAAAATAACCAGGAAAGCCCAGAAATGGGCACAAGAGAAGTTCCTTTTTGCAGAGAAATATATATTGAGCAAGAGGACTTTATGGAAAACCCTCCTAAAAAATATTTCAGACTATATCCAGGTAATGAAGTGCGACTTAAGAATGCGTATTTTGTTAAGTGTGAAGAAATAATTAAAAACGATGCAGGTGAGATTGTTGAGATTCGCTGTACCTATGACCCCGAGACGAGAAGTGGATCTGGTTTTACGGGTAGAAAGGTAAAGGGAACACTTCACTGGGTATCCGCTCAGCATGCGGTTAAAGCACAGGTACGCCTGTATGACAATCTTTTCTTAGAGCAAGAACAGGCAGCAGTTTCAGAAAGCGTTGAGCTTGATGGTATGATGCTCAATAAAAACTCACTAGAAGTGATTGAAAGCTATATAGAGCCTTCCGTAAAAGAAGCAAAATCAGGTCAGCGCTATCAGTTTATTAGAAATGGTTATTTTTGCGTAGACGCGGTAGATTCAACACCAGAGAAGATGGTATTTAACCGCATTGTATCGCTTAAGAGTTCTTTTAAAATTAAAAATTAAGTATTTACTTTAAAAAGACATATAAATTTTTTATATGTCTTTTTTGCTATTGACATTTTAGAATAAATATATTAGAATATTATAATATAATAAAAAAGAAAGCAGGTAGAAATAGGGTGTTTGATGAAATGCAAGTTAAAATATTTAAAGCTTTAGCACATCCGGTGCGGCTAAAGATTGTTAAGGCATTAGCAAAGCAAAGTTTATGTGTATGTGAATTAAATGCTGATGTTGAATTTAGTCAGTCGAACTTATCGCAGCACTTAAAAATATTAAGGGAAGCTGGGGTGGTATACTCTAAAAAAGAAGGACTACGCATTAATTACTATATCCGTAATCAAGATGTTAGAAAATTACTAGATGTGGTAGACCAAATGATAATTAGGCAGATTGAAGAAGTTAATCAAAAGATAATGGTTTAAATAATAAAAGGAGCGTGTAGTATGATTATTAAAGTATTAGGAACAGGGTGTCCAAAGTGTAAAAAGTTAGAAAATAACGTGAAAGAAGCGGTAAAGCAAATGGGGATTGAGGCAACAGTTGAGAAGGTAGCAGATATTAATGATATTATGGAATATGGCGTATTACAGACACCCGCGTTAGTAGTAGATGAGCAGGTGAAAGTTATGGGAAAAGTATTAGATGTTGAAGGAGTAAAACAAGTAATAAGGAAAGATGAATAATAAGTAGTGGTTATATACGTCAGTTTAAGCCATAATATGGAATGATTAAAAAAATAGCGGAAGATGTAAAAATATCGTTTAAACGGACAACTATGAAGAAGTGGGAATGGAAATTTTTAAAAATATCAATAGATAGTTAGGAGATAGATAATGAAGGAAGAGGTTAAAAAGTTTTTACTTATTTTAGGGGTGTTTTTGGCAGCTTACTTTTTGCCGATAGATCAAGGGAGAGTTCAAAATGCCATTATTGAAGCATTTGCTATGCTTCATGAATATGCAAGAGAACATGTATTGCTATGCCTTATTCCTGCTTTTTTCATTGCGGGTGCGATTTCCATTTTCATTTCGCAAGGAGCGGTGCTAAAATATTTAGGACCACAAGCTAAAAAATGGATTTCGTATAGCGTAGCATCGGTATCGGGCACCATTTTAGCAGTTTGTTCATGTACTGTGTTACCGCTTTTTGCAGGCATTTATAAACGGGGAGCAGGCATCGGACCTGCAACCGCATTTTTATATTCAGGGCCTGCCATTAATGTGCTTGCCATTATTATTACGGCAAGGGTATTAGGACCAGAATTAGGTATAGCAAGGGCAGTAGCGGCTATTTTATTTAGTGTCATTATTGGCATTATCATGCAGCTTATATATGGAAAAGAAGAAAAAGAAAAAAAGGCACAAAAAGGATTTATTGCTCAAGAGGAAGAAGAAACAAGACCCCTTTGGAAAAATATCATCTACTTTGCTTCAATGGTTGGCATATTAGTTTTTGCAAATTGGGGAAAACCAGTAGAAACAACAGGCGTATGGGCAAGTATTTTTAATAACAAATGGTTTATTACAAGTATTTTCGTTGTGGTTCTTGCGTATACGATTATACGATGGTTTAAAAAAGAAGAACTCAAAGATTGGACGGAAGCTTCTTGGGGATATACCAAACAAATCATGCCGTTATTATTTGGCGGTGTACTAATCGCAGGTATTTTGCTAGGAAGGCCAGGTAATGAAGGGCTTATGCCTTCTTTTTGGGTAGAACAGCTGGTAGGTGGTAATTCCCTAGGAGCGAACTTTTTTGCCGCTATAGCAGGGGCATTTATGTATTTTGCAACACTTACAGAAGTGCCGATTTTAGAAGGTTTATTAGGAGCAGGTATGGGAAAAGGACCCGCGCTTGCACTACTGTTAGCAGGGCCAGCATTATCTCTACCGAATATGCTTGTTATTCGGAGCGTGATGGGAACAAAAAAAACAGTGGTTTTCATCTCATTGGTAATTGTGATGGCGACAATCGCAGGTGTTATATTTGGAACATTTTTTTGAGCAAACGAGCAAAAGCGACCCATATGCTTTTTAAAAGTATATGGGTCGCTTTTTTAAGGTGCATAAAATTCAGTTAAATAATATTTTTCAATTTAAGAAAATACACTCTTTTGTTATAATGTGCTTGACTTTTATATAACAAATAAGATAAAATGAATTTTAATGATATCTGCACGGACAAGGTAGCATTTAAAACAAGATACATTTTAGTAGAAGAGGTTAAATGGAAATGACAAACAACAAAAATGTAATAAAAGAAGTACAAAGAAGAAAAACATTTGCGATTATTTCGCACCCTGATGCGGGTAAGACGACACTTACAGAAAAACTACTTTTATATGGAGGAGCAATACGCCTAGCAGGAACCGTAAAAGGAAGAAAAGCGCAACAATACGCAGTATCAGATTGGATGGAGATTGAAAAACAAAGAGGGATCTCAGTAACGTCTAGTGTGATGCAGTTTGATTATGATGGCTATCGCATTAATATTTTAGATACCCCAGGGCATCAAGATTTTAGTGAAGATACGTATAGGACCTTAGTGGCAGCAGATAGTGCAGTGATGTTAATAGATGGGGCGAAGGGTGTGGAAGCGCAAACTAAAAAGCTTTTTCATGTTTGTAAGATGCGTGGTATACCTATATTTACATTTATCAATAAATTAGATAGATATAGTAAAGATCCTTTTGAATTAATAGAAGAAATTGAAACTACGCTTGGGATTCAGTCTTATCCAATGAATTGGCCGATTGGTGTCGAAGGAAATTTTAAAGGAATCTATAATCGGCAGTCATCGCAAGTAGAGTTATTTCAAAGTGATTCACATGGACAAAGAGTAGTTTCATCGAATATAGGTAAAGTAGAAGATGAAAAGTTTAGACAGGTGTTAGGAGAACAGCTCTACGAGAGGCTTTGCGAAGAAATTGAACTGCTTGATATTGCAGGAGATGAATTTGATGTAGAAAAAGTGAAAAAAGGTGAGCTAACCCCTATTTTTTTTGGGAGTGCTATGACCAATTTTGGGGTGCAACCTTTTCTAGAAGCTTTTTTGCAATTAGCACCATCCCCAACCAAGCGGATAACGGGAGAAGGAGATATAGCACCAGAAAAGGATGTGTTTTCCGGATTTGTATTTAAAATTCAAGCTAATATGAACCCAACACATAGAGATCGTATTGCTTTTATTCGCATTTGCTCAGGGAAGTTTGATAAAGGTATGGAAGTTAACCATGTAAGGCTTAATAAGAGTGTGAAGCTTGCACAACCACAGCAGTTTTTAGCGCAAGATCGAAATATCGTAGAAGAGGCGTACGCGGGCGATATTATTGGTATCTTTGACCCAGGTATTTTTCATATTGGTGATACTCTTTGTCAGGCAAAAGAGGCTTTTAAATTTGAAGGAATCCCTATGTTTCCAGCAGAACATTTTGCCATTGTGTCGATTAAAGACGCTATGAAAAGAAAGCAATTTGTAAAAGGGATTGAACAAATATCCGAAGAAGGTGCCATTCAAGTATTTAAACAACCTAATATTGGGGTAGAGACATTAATTATAGGCGTTGTAGGGATATTGCAGTTCGAAGTATTGGAATATCGCTTGAAAAATGAATATGGCGTACAAATTCAGATTCAAAAACTTCCTTATCAATTTGCGCGTTGGGTAAAATCAGGTATTGTTGATGAACAGAAGGTCGGATATTCTGACAGTGCACTTTTAATTGAAGATCAGTATGGACGCCCCGTGGTGCTATTTAAAAACCAGTGGATGTTAGATGCGATTACGCAAAAAATGAAGGATGTAATGTTTGAGGAGATACCAACGGTGATATAGTAATATGTGCGGAGCTAGGAGGATAAAGGACAGTTAATAAAGAAAAAGATATTCGCAAAAGTAAAAAATAGTAGGTATTATTAATGAAGTCTAAGACGAAAATAAAGAGTAATAAGACTTAAACTAGCGATGTTTAAAAGTAGGATCGTATTTAAAATCGTATTAATAAAAATATAAAAATAAACAGTGAAATAAATGGAGGGTTAATTTTGAAGAAGAAGAACAATAGCAAACTAAAAGTAATACCGTTAGGTGGATTAGGAGAGATAGGAAAAAATATTACCGTTTTTGAGTATGAAAAAGACATTATGATTGTAGATTGCGGGATTGCATTTCCAGAAGATGAAATGATGGGAGTTGATTTGGTAATTCCTGATATTACATATTTAAAGAATAATAAGGAAAGAATAAAGGGCATTGTGTTGACACATGGACATGAAGATCATATCGGGGCACTTCCGTATGTGTTAAAAGATATAAACGTGCCTGTATATGGAACAAAGCTTACGCTAGGCTTGCTAGAAAACAAGTTAGAAGAGCATGGTATGTTAAGAGAAACCACGCTAGAAATTATTAAGCAAGGGCAGACAATTTCGTTAGGTGTTTTTAAGATAGAATTTATTAATTCATGCCACAGCATCGCCGATGTTGTAGCACTTGCAATACATACCCCTGTAGGTATTGTGGTTCATACGGGTGACTACAAGATAGATTATACACCCATACAAGGTGAACCGATGGATTTAGCAAAATTTGCAGAGCTTGGAAAACAAGGGGTACTGCTTCTGATGTGTGACAGTACCAATGTAGAGCGCCCAGGATATACTATGTCAGAAAAGACGGTAGGCAAAGCGTTTGATGAGATTTTTGCTGATGCAAAGAGTCGTATTATTGTGGCTACTTTTGCTTCAAATATCCATCGTGTACAGCAAATTATAGATGCATCCGTAAAATTTAACCGCAAAGTAGCAGTTTCGGGTAGAAGCATGGTAAATGTAGTGGGCACGGCATTCCGTTTAGGATATTTACATGCGCCTGAAGGCACGCTTATTGAAATGAACGAAATTGATAAATACAAATCAGATAAGATAACCGTTATTACGACGGGTAGTCAAGGTGAGCCAATGTCTGCACTTACTAGAATGGCAGCATCTTCGCACCGACAGCTAGAAATCGTGCCTGGGGATTTGGTAATTATCTCTGCAACGCCTATTCCCGGTAATGAAAAAACAGTGTCAAGAGTCATTAACCAGCTCTTTAGAAAAGGCGCAGATGTGATTTATAAGGCACTTGCAGATATCCACGTTTCGGGGCATGCTTGTCAAGAAGAGCTAAAACTTATACACAAAATTGTAAACCCTAAATTTTTTATGCCTGTGCATGGGGAGTATAGACATTTAAAACAGCATGCACTTTTAGCGCAGCAATTAGGGATGCCCAAAGAAAATACTTTTGTGATGGATATTGGCAATGTACTTGAACTAGACGGGAATACTGCTAAAAAGAATGGTAGTGTAACGTCAGGTAAGCTTTTAGTTGATGGTCTAGGTGTGGGTGATGTTGGCAATATTGTACTAAGAGATAGAAAACTCTTATCGCAAGAAGGGCTGGTGATTGTCGTTATTACCATTGATAGTGAGACAGGCACAATGATAGCAGAGCCTGATATTATCTCTAGAGGGTTTGTATATGTAAGAGAATCTGAGCATTTAATAGAGCAAATGCGAAAACTCACGCATCAAATGCTTTTAAATTATGAAGGCAAAGATTGGGGTACCATGAAGCGCTTAGTGAAAGATGGATTAAGGGAGCATCTATATGTATCCATCAAAAGGAATCCAATGATACTACCTATTATTGTGGAGATGTAGTAGGTATTAACAAAAGGCGCAAATGCGCCTTTTGTTAAATTTACATTAAAAGTGTCACAAATGGCTTGCAAAATCATATGATACATAGTATAATATGAGTATATTTGAATATAAGTATATAGTCATAAGTGGAATGATAACTACATAATAATTTTAAGGGAGTGGTTGTAAATGAGTAAAGAAAAATTACAAGGTATCGGTTTTTTTGAAAAGTATTTGACTGTATGGGTAATCCTTTGTATGGCGGTAGGGATACTAATTGGTCAATTTTTACCTGGCATACCAGCATTTTTAGGCCAATTTGAATATGCGAATGTATCTGTACCCATAGCGATTCTTATCTGGGTTATGATTTATCCCATGATGATGAAAGTTGATTTTCAAAGCATTAAAAATGTAGGGAAAAGCCCAAAAGGGTTATACGTTACGTGGGTAGTAAACTGGCTTATCAAGCCATTTACCATGTATGGTATCGCGGCATTTTTCTTGTATTTTGTGTTTAGAGCGATTATACCAGCAGATTTAGCAAAAGACTATTTGGCAGGAGCGGTTTTACTTGGTGCGGCACCTTGTACAGCGATGGTGTTTGTATGGAGTCATCTTACCAAAGGAAATGCCGCTTATACGGTTGTACAAGTGGCAACAAACGATTTGATTATTTTGGTTGCCTTTACACCAATTGTAGCCTTTTTACTAGGCGTAACTGGGTTTACTATTCCATGGATGACACTTATTTTATCGGTTGTATTATTTGTTGTCATCCCACTTACAGCAGGTATATTAACGCGTATATGGATGGTTAAAAATAAAGGAGAAGAATATTTTAGCAATACCTTCCTTCCCAAATTCAATAATATCACAATCATTGGACTTTTATTAACGCTGATTATTATCTTCTCATTTCAAGGAGATGTGATTTTGCAAAACCCATTGCATATTTTGTTGATAGCAATTCCGCTAGTTATTCAAACATTTTTAATTTTCTTTATTGCGTATTTTGTGTGTAAATCGATGAAATTGTCACACGATGTTGCAGCCCCAGCAGGCATGATAGGTGCATCAAACTTTTTTGAACTAGCGGTTGCGGTTGCCATTGCACTATTTGGTCCCACATCACCCGTTGCGTTGGCGACGATTGTAGGTGTATTAGTGGAAGTACCCATTATGCTGATACTAGTGAAGATTGCTAACAACACAAAACAGTGGTTCCCTGCTAAGGTGGTGGGAGAATGATTGAAATATTAAAAGCACTAGCCGATGAAAATAGAATGAGGATATATAACTTACTCAGAATAGAAGAACGCTGTGTTTGTGAGATTGAGGATATTCTTAGCATCACTCAGTCAAATGCGTCAAGACACCTCAATCGCTTAAAAAACGCAAAAATTATTGACTATAAAAAGAAATCACAATGGGTATACTATCAAATTGACGAAACTTTTATCGCGCAGCATGGTTTGCTCTATGAGTATCTAAATAGTCAGATGGCACGAAGTGAGCAATGCGTAAAAGACGTAAAAAATTTACAAAAATATCTACAGACTAATAAAATACCTTGTATTCAAACGAAAAAAAATAAAATAAGTGAGGGAAAGCTAATGAAAACAAAAGTCGCTTTTATATGTGTTCACAATTCTTGTCGTTCCCAAATGGCAGAAGCATGGGCGAAAAAATTAGGCAGTGATGTGTTAGACGTGTATTCTGCAGGAACTGAAGATTATCCTGAGGTAAAACCATTAGCGGTACAAGTGATGGAAGAAGTAGGCGTAGATATGAGTAAGCATAGCCCAAAGCTACTTAGTGATATTCCAGCAGAAGTGGATATTGTCATCACCATGGGATGCAATGTAGACTGTCCATACCTACCATGTAAGCAAAGAGAAGATTGGGGACTTACCGACCCATCAGGTGGTCCGATTGATGATTATATAGTAACGCGAGATATTATAAAAGGAAAAGTCGAAAAGTTGATACAACAAGTAAAAGGAAATCAATAGCTAAATAAAAAAGATAAGCGATAGCCAATTAAGCCTCGCTTATCTTTTTACTGACTAGGAGCGCATAAAATTTTTCTGTTAATTTAAGTTCTAAAATGAAAATGGGTTGACGAATATAAAAAGAATAAGGTACAATATAGTAAAGTTATAAAGAGGTGATGCGTATAGTGAAAAAGTTAATGTATTATACAGAGCTAATTTTAATCAATGTTGCGATATGGATAATCCTAAATGAAAGTTTATCATGGCTAACGATAATCTCAGGGGTTATTTTTGCGATGATTACGATTGTGATTACCAATAATTTACTATTACTATCAGATTATAAAAAAATGTATAAAATCCGCCCGATGCTCTTAGTGAAATATGGACTTTATTTGATTATACAAATTTATGCGGCAGGCTTTGGTGCCATTGCTAAAATTATAAGTGGCAAAATTAATGCGGATATTGTTGAAATAGAAACGAAGTTAGAGGATGAACTGCAAAGATGTATATTAGCGAACTCTATTACTTTAACGCCGGGGACAGTGACAGTGGATAAAAAGGGAAATAAGCTTACAGTGCTTTGGCTGGATTGTGAGACCAAAGATAGTGAAAGAGCGGGTGAGATGATAAAAGGGAAGTTTGAAAAAATTTTGTTAGGTGAAAGGGGATAAAAGGTGTATAATGAATATATTTTACTGGCAATTGCTGTGCTTATATGTGGTACCAGCCTGCGCATTATATTAGGACCTACCATATGGGATAGACTTTTAGGACTTAACCTTTTTACATCAAAAGTCATTATGCTCATTGTGCTTTTTGCCCTGATGAGAGAAAAGTCATACTTATTAGATATTGCACTGGTATATACTTTACTAGGCTTTATTAGTATCGTAGTTATTGCAAAATTCATTCAAGAAAAAGGGAAGATATAATATGCTTAATATCATTGGAACCATTATGATTGTTATCGGTATTGGATTTATTGCTTTTGGGGTATTTGGGCTATTTCGTTTTAGCGACTTATATGCAAGAACGTTAATCGCAGCGAAAGTAGATACCGTAGGTTTTATTACGGTAATGGCAGGGGTAATTGTAAGAAGTGGGATAAACTTTTTTTCGCTTAAAGTGCTGCTTATTTTAGTGTTGGCTATTATTATTAACCCGCTTTCTTCACATGCGATTGCGCGCTCTGCCTATATGAGTGGGTATAGGGTGAAAAAGGGGGAATAAGAGGATGGTCTTAAAGGTGTTTTTCATTGTGATGATTGCA